>CAINUM010000069.1 GCA_903853785.1 Candidatus Magasanikiibacteriota bacterium | reverse complement strand
CCAAAATATTATGTTTTGGATATGTTTCCGTACCCATCTGGTGCTGGTCTACATGTTGGTCATCCAAAGGGTTATATTGCGACTGATATCGTGGCGCGCATGAAAATGATGCAAGGGTTCAACGTGCTTCATCCAATGGGTTGGGATGCGTTTGGTTTACCAGCTGAAAATTATGCTTTAAAAAATAAAGTTCATCCAAGTGAAGGTACAGCCAAAAATGTGGCGACTTTCAAAAAACAATTGGGACTGCTCGGATTTACCTATGATTGGGATAGAGAAGTAAATACTACTGATCCAAAATATTATAAATGGACACAGTGGATTTTTTTACAGATGTTTAAGAAAGGTTTGGCCTTTGAATCTTTTGCTCCGATAAATTGGTGTCCAGATTGCAAGACTGGTTTGGCCAACGAAGATCTCGAAGGTGGATTGTGTGAACGCTGTGGCAGTGAAATCGAACGCAAACCGATGCGTCAGTGGGTATTGCGTATTACCGATTACGCAGAAAAACTTTTGTCTGGGCTCGACACTTTGACCGCCTGGCCAGAACATATCAAAAAAATGCAGAGTGATTGGATCGGCAAGAGTGAAGGGGCGCTGGTGGATTTTTCTATTGTAGACAGTAAACAAATTTTAAAAGTATTCACGACTCGTCCCGATACTTTGTTTGGGGCTACCTATATGGTAGTCGCACCAGAACATCCATTTATTCAAAGTCATTTAGATAAAATCACCAATAAAAAAGCAGTTGAAGAATATCTGGAAAAAGCTAAAAGTAAAAGTGATCTAGAACGCACTGAATTGCAAAAAGAAAAAACTGGTGTTGAGATCAAAGGGGTAAAAGCCATCAACCCAGCGAACGGAGCTGAATTGCCAATTTTTGTGGCTGATTATGTTTTGTATGGTTATGGCACTGGGGCGATAATGTCGGTACCTGGTCATGATGAACGCGACTGGGAATTTGCAAAAAAATATAATTTGCCGATTGTGCCTGTAGTTAATTCTGATTTCAATGTTCAAGAAAAACCATTTACAAGTGAAGGTGTGGCTGTTAATTCCGATTTCTTAAATAATTTAACAACTCCAGAAGCCAAGAAAAAAATGATTGCCTGGCTTGAAGAAAAAGGAATCGGACAAGGCAAGATTCAATACAAATTACGTGACTGGGTATTTTCTCGTCAGCGTTATTGGGGAGAGCCTATTCCACTAGTTAATTGTGAAAAATGTGGTTGGGTGCCAGTGCCTGAAAATGAATTACCGCTTGAACTTCCAAAAGTAAAAAATTATGAACCGAGTGGGACTGGTGAATCACCTTTGGCTACTATTGCTGATTGGGTAAATACCAAATGTCCTCAGTGTAGTGGTCCAGCCAAACGTGAAACCAATACCATGCCACAATGGGCTGGAAGTTGTTGGTATTATTTACGCTATGAAGATATTCATAATGATAAAGAATTGGTAAGCAAAGAAAAAGAAAAATACTGGTCACCAATCGATCTCTATGTTGGTGGAGCCGAACACGCTACTCGCCATTTGATCTACGCTCGTTTCTGGCATAAATTTTTATTTGATATCGGTGCGGTAAATTATCCAGAACCATTTACTCGCTTGCAAAATGTTGGTTTGATCTTGGCCGAAGACGGTCGCAAGATGAGTAAACGTTGGAATAATGTGATTAATCCAGATGAAGTGGTGGCTGAATATGGCGCGGATGCGATGCGCTTGTATGAAATGTTTATGGGACAATTTGATCAGCCTTGTGCTTGGAATACCAAAGGGGTGGTGGGAGTACGTCGATTTTTGGAAAGAGTTTGGGTTTTGAGTGAAAAAATTTCTATCGATTTCAATATTGAAAGAAATGTTACCACCAAAATTCATCAAACTATTAAAAAAGTTACCGAAGATATATCCTTACTTCATTATAATACCGCCATTTCTGCAATGATGGAATTGGTAAATGAGATGAACAAGGTGGAAAATATTTCCAAGGGTGATTTTATCTTGCTGATTAAACTACTCGCACCGTTTGCCCCACATATTTGTGAAGAACTTTGGTCTGAAATTGGTAATAACGGAAGTATCTTTGAATCTACTTGGCCTAAATTTGATACGGAATTGACTAAAGACGCAGAAATAACTTTGGCTATACAGATAAACGGCAAACTGAGAGACACGGTCGTGGTTAGTGCGGACATCAGTGACAGTGAAGCAAAAGAAATAGCCTTGTCTGCAGAAAAAATTAAAAAATGGCTAGAGGATAAAGAGCCAAAGAAAGTAATTTATGTAAAAGGGAAGTTGATCAGCATTGTGGTCTAGAAGTTATTCACAGGTTTAAAAGCCTGTGATTTAATTTGGGAAGAAATTGGTGTATAATATACTTATAGTTTTAAAGAGACCGATATTATGTTTGGAATGAAGAAAAAAAATAAATCAAAAAAAATTCTAATCGTAGAAGATGATTCTTTATTATTAAAGGTATTATCTACTACTTTTTTATCAGAAAAATTTGAAGTAGTGACTGTTGAAAACGGTTTAGAAGTGTTGGGTGCAGCCAAGAAATTTATGCCAGATATAATTATGTTAGATTTAATTATCCCTGGGATTGACGGTTTTTCAGTATTAAAACAATTAAAAGAAGACGATGCCACCAAAAATATCACAGTTGCTATTATGTCAAATCTAGGGTCAGTTGGTGATGTAAAATCTACCAAAGCACTTGGTGCAGATGAATATTTTATCAAAGCAAATACAGAGATTGAGAAAATTGTTAAATATGTTAAAGCTAAATTAAACATTTAATATGCCTAAGACAGAAAAAAAGGTAATGTTGATCGTGGAGGATGATGAAGTTTTGTTGCGTGCCTTGTATCTTTTGTTTCACAAAGGCGAATATACGACTGCATCTGCAACCGATGGTGATACAGCTCTTAAAATGACTCAGCGCCTGAAGCCAAATGTCGTTTTGTTGGATTTGCTTTTACCAAAAATGAATGGTTTTGACTATCTCAAGTATATGAAGGCGGATGCCAACATAAAAGATACTCCAGTGATTGTGTTGTCCAATTTGGGAGATAAAGAAAGCATTGATAAAGCTAAAGTTTTGGGAGCGATTGATTATTTTATTAAATCTGATACAGATCTGACAACCTTGGATGAAAAAGTTAAAAAAATTATCAAAGGTTAATTCACCTTAATGCAAGGGGATGAAAAATAAATGGTTAAATTTAGTGTTGCTTTTGACCAATCGAATTTACACCAATAAACAGCTGATTATCGGACAGACCGGGTTGGAGGCAGTGTACAATATATTTAAACTTATAGCACTAGAGACGATCTTGGGTGTTATTTCTTTTCCACTTTATATCAGTCTTCGCACCGCATCAGTGACGGCTTTTTTGGCGGAAAAAGGTAGTTATGCCAAAGTTGATTTTGATTATAATTTGAGACGCGTCTTGACTTTGACTGGCGTTGGTTTAGTTGCTTTGGTTTGGGCGACAAAATTAGCCCTCATTATTTTGTTGCCAAAAGTTTACGGACCGTTGCCGTTGTATTTGGTGACAGATTTTCGTCCAGCGGATATCCTGTCTCAACAACTGGTGGCAGCCGAAACCGGTATTCAGACTGCTCGTATTATGAAATCAATGCCAAAACCAGAAGTGACCGGAGTAACGAAGCTAAAAGGCGGTGATTATACATTTTCTGGAAGTGGTCAGCCAAATTCTACGGTAATATTATTATTGTCCGACAAACAAACAGCAATTTATTCTGGCGATACTGATAAAAATGGCAAATGGGAGATAGGGTATTCTCAAACAAAATTCAAACTTGGTCCCGGCAATCATTCCGTGATTGTATTTGGTTATGATTCAAAATTAGGGGTGCGTAGTGAAACTGGGCTAGAGCAATTTTTTAAAGTCCAAACATCTTTTATGGATAGTCTCGTGGGGAATGTGGATGTGTTGGCAAATTGGTCTGTAGTTTTAATAATTTTATTAGGAATTTTTTTGACTTTCTTAACCCTATAATATGGCCGCCAAATGGCTCAATTTTTTCTTTAAATTTTCCGGTTTTGTTTTTAATTTAAAACAAAAAATAGT
>CAINUM010000068.1 GCA_903853785.1 Candidatus Magasanikiibacteriota bacterium | reverse complement strand
TTTTATTGATTTTATTATTTATTTCTTTACTTCCTTTTTAACTTCTTTCTTTACATCCTTCATTTTACGTTTGAAGTCTTTGTTGCGTAAGAAACCAAGTTTAGCACGACGTACTACCAATTGTTTTACGATTTCAATCTTATCAACAACTGGGGAATAGATTGGGTAGATTTTTTCTACACCAACACCTTCAGACATTTTTCGTACAGTGATAGTAGCACCAGCTTCTTTGCCATGTTTGGCAGCGATCACAGTACCTTCAAAGATCTGGATACGTTCTTTTTCTTCACCTTTTGTATTTGTTTCTTTGATTTTCTGGTGAATCTTTACAACCATACCTGGTTTGTAGATGATAGCTTCTTTAGTTTCCTCGGTCATAAAATTTTATTATCTTTTTAAACAATGGGCTTATTTTAGCCGATTTACCTGATTTTGTCAATATCCGAGTCTTTGGTACTAATCAGACAGGTAATTTTTAATTATTTTGGCTACGTTGTCGATAGTTTCGTCTAATTTGCCATTTTTATTGATAACCTGGAAATCATATTCTTGCGCACAGGTTATTTCGTGTTTGGCGGTTTCAAGACGTTGTTGAATCTCCAATTCACTTAATCCACCACGGCGACTAATGCGTAGTTTTAGATCGTCCAAGTTTTCTGGTACTAGGAAAATTGATAAATTTTTAAAACCGCCAGCAGAAAGGTTGCGTCGGCCGTTTACATCGATGTTGGTAAAAACAACATCAAAGTTTTGTAATTTATTTTCCAATTCAGTTTTTGTAATGCCGTAATAATTGCCAGTAAAAAAATTGTGTTCAACGATTTCTCCAGTCTTAATTTTTTCTTCAAAATTTTCCTTGCTGACAAAATAATATGTGAGACCTTCTTGGTCATCGGGACGGGGAGTACGTGTTGTGGTGGTAATCAGTTTGGCGCTATTAGCAATTTTTTTTAATAAAGCTGAAATGATTGTATCTTTACCACCGCCAGAAGGGGAAGAAATTATTACTAAAGTGCCCTCTGGGATCATATTATTTTAATAAAGGTAAGAAGTTTACTAATTCAGGAGGTAGTTCGGATTTGAATTCTTGTTTATCTCCCTTTAGATCGGTAAAAGCCAAATGAATACAGTGTAAGAATAAACGACCACAAACTTTATCCCATTTATCTTTTTGTTTCTTTTGGAAATACAACGGATCGCCAACAACTGGAGAATTGTAGGAAAGCATATGAACACGAACTTGATGCATACGTCCGGTATGGATTTTTACGCGTAAAAGTGTAAAGTTTATAAAACGTTGTTCTACCCAAAATTCAGTGAGTGCGTTTTTTCCTTCAATTGTAGCAGCACCACGTAAAGTGGCTGGCAATGCGGCCATTCGGTCTTTATTGCGTGAACGTTCAATTGGAAATTTGATCTCATCCCAATCTTTAGCTACTTTACCATGAACCAAAACAGAATATTCTTTTTCGACAGTTCTTTCTTTGAATTGATTTTTTAAATGATCAAACATTTTTTGAGTACGAGCAACTACCAACAGACCTGAGGCTTCTTTGTCTAAACGATGTACAATGCCTGGGCGTTTTGGATCGTCTCCTACCTTTTTTAATTCAGGATATTTTTTAACTAAAATTGCTGCTAATGAATCGGGTTCGTTTTTATCGGTAGAATGAGTAAGAAGTCCGTTTGGTTTTTCTACGACGATATAATCTTTGGTAACAGTAATTACTTTTATTTTAGGAATTTTTTTAGGGGCAACTTTGACGTCGTATTTTTTTGGTGCTGGCGGTTTGATAATAGGTTTTTTTTCAATCGCTATAGTGTCGCCAGTTTTTAGGGGATGACCAGTTTTTGTAGAAATCTTATTATTAATCAAAATGTTGTTTTCCTCAATCATTTTTTGTGCTTGAGTTCGTGATATTTTAAATTTTTCAGTAAAAAAAATATCCAATCTTTTTGTGGTTGGTTCTTTGAAAGTGATTTTTTTTGAAGCAGTAGTCATATTGTTTAGATAACTTTATATTAGATAGACTAACGAATTTACTATAGTGCGCCCAGATGGACTTGAACCATCGACCCCAGCCTTATAAGGGCTGTGCTCTAACCACTGAGCTATGGGCGCTCATAGTTGATTCTGCTTCAACAGCATTGATGTGGGCATTATACCTGGGTTTATTGAATAATTCAAGGGTTGCCAGTTAGTTAAAAAATTGGTAGAATTAGAGCACTATGAACTTGAACCACAGGCTATTTTTAAAGTTAAATGCGAAAGCCGGTCAAAGCCCTTGGTTGGATGCTTTTGGGCGCGCCGGGGCAGAATGGGTGGTGCTAGGGATGGTGGGTTGGTATGTTACTATTTCCTTGATTTTGAATTTTGGTAACAAATTTGCCATGTATTTGCCAATTGCCACTTTTTTGGTTTGTTCTGGAGTTGGTTTGGTAGTTAGCAACCTTGTTGGAATGTTTGTGCAGGAAGTACGTCCAAGGTTGCGTTTTCCGGAGATAAAAATATTATTTTGGCCAACGTCTAGTTGGAAATCATTTCCATCAGACCACAGTTTTGGAGCTTTTTTATTATTTTTTTTGGCTTTGGTGTTCAATCTACCTACGGCTTGGTCGTTGCTTGTTTTGGCTATTTGGGTTGGGTGGGGGAGGATGTTTTCCGGGGTGCATTTTCCATTGGATGTTGTGGGTGGAGTATTTTTGGCAGGATTAATGTCGGGAATTAGTTATATTATTTTACATTTTATTCACTTGGTTTAAATTCTATGCAAGCCATAATTTTAGCGGGAGGGTTGGGTACTCGATTGCGTCCTTTAACAGACGAAACTCCTAAACCACTGTTACCAATAAGTGGTAAACCGATTATTGAACATGCGATTATAAATTTTAAGAAACACGATATTTTCGATATTATATTATCGATCGGTTATCGTGCCGAAAAAATTCAAGAATATTTTGGCGACGGAAGTAAATGGGGAGTTAAAATTCAATATTGTATTGAAGACGCACCTTTAGGCACTGGAGGAGCCATTAAGAAAGCGGCACAGGGAATTGAGGGTACTTTTTTAGCTATCAATGGAGATAACTTAGCTGATTTTGATTGGAGTGAAGCTATCAAAACACATCAAGGTGCAGGAGCTAAAATCACTTTGCAATTGTTTCCAGTAGAAGATGTTACTAAGTTTGGTATTGCGCGGTTGGAAAATGGTAGGATTGCCGAGTTTATTGAAAAGCCAACAGTGGAACAGGCACCTTCAAATTTAAATAATGCTGGTGGATATATTATCGAAAAAGATGTTTTGGATATATTACCAGAGGGTTTTTGTATGATCGAAAAAGATTGTTTCGAAAAACTGGCAGCAGAAGGTGTAATATTTGCACACCATCATGGTGGGCAATGGTATCCTACGGATACTATAGAAAAATATACGCATGCCGATGAAAATTTTGTACCACTATCATGAGCTATAAATTAAAAATTATTTTTACATCATTGTTGTTTTTTTTAGCGTGTGCTGCGATTTTTGTGTACAGACACTATGATCGTCCCAAAAGAACACAAATATTACCACGAGCGGAGATAAATATTACGATTATTCCAGGGTGGAATTTGCGACAAATTGCAGCAGATTGGGTAGAAAAAAAATTAATAAAAAATCC
>CAINUM010000067.1 GCA_903853785.1 Candidatus Magasanikiibacteriota bacterium | reverse complement strand
TTACTATTAAAGAAAAACTGATTGATCCAAAAACCATCACAAACAAAAGGATGTTTCCAGCTTCATTAATTTTTTTTAAAAATATTTTTTTCATAATTTCAAAGTAATATACTAATTACTTTTTAAATTCCTAATTTCTGTCTTAGCTTCAATATAAAAAGGGGCTGGAGCGACGTTTGGTTTTTCTTCTAACATCAATTTAATGCCTACCATGCGAATTGCTGAAATATTTATTGGATACGTCATCGGCGTGCTACTGGCGCTTGAATAATTTTGGTCATAATAATTAAATATTGAAGTCGTGGCGTTTGCCAAATCATGCGCAACATCAACTACCACTTCGTTAGCGGGATTATATACTATTGGATTACCGCTAGGTTTTATTACTCCGCGTTTTAGGGTTGTGCCTTGCAAAAAATATCTCACCTGCTCACGCCAACTATCACTATCTACATTAGTATAAAAAGTAATTTGCTGACTTTGTGCTAATGAAATTGGATATGAACCAATACTTGATGCGTTTGCGCGACGTAAATCATTTACAAAATCCTGAACAACTAGACGACCTTCATTTTGAGTGGACAATTGTTCCCACACTACATCCTTGCCGTGATTACCCCAGATCATAAGCTCTGCAACCGCAACCACTAACATCAAAAACAGGCCGATAGTAACCAATACTTCAATCAGAGTCATTCCTCGGTTGTTAATTTTTTTAATCATAATGGCGACATATTTACTTCTACTTCACTTCTTCCTGAAATATCTATTTGGCCGTTGTTGGTAGAATAACCGCTTCTACTTACATCTAATGTATAAGTACCGGCTGCCAAACTGAAATAATATACTTGGCCTGGAGGAGTACACTCGTTGGTATATGTTATGGCCATTTCTGAAAGCTGTGGAGTGTAGTGATTATCTGTCGTGGACAAAAATACTCTGTAACGTAGATATCTATTATTGTTCAATCCTGAAAAGATAGCCGTATTTGTGGCAGTATAATATGTAGTCGCTGTTCCATCTGGACCGAGAAAATCCCAATTGGTGAGGGTGCTAGAATTTGTGCTTGCCAACTGAAAAACAATCGGCATTTGACCAGTTTGAACTGGTTGAGCAAGCGGTTCCCAAATAATATTTCGCAAAGTAATTCCTACACCAACATCAAATGTTGATGATTCTAAATACCCACTAGTCGCATAAATATTACCATTTTTTTTCAATTTTAAATCGCCATTTGGTGAATTGTTGATGAGATTTGCGTCATCGGAAAAATATTTTGTATCATCCGTCAGTAAAATTTGTCCACTTCCGCCTGACCAATCAGTCTGACGAATATAACCCAAACTAGTTTGTAGTGTTTCATCATAACTGTTGGCGACCAAACGCACGACTGCGTCAGATAGAGGTAACCCTGTTCCAGCGTCTTTAACTTTAACTAATAATGAATTCGTCGTATGAGGTCTTAAAACTAAATACATTGCCTGGGTTGCGCCAGGATTCAGTTTAAACGGTAACATAGGAACCGATCCGGCCAAATCATACGATGTTCCAGAAACACTTACATGATAAGTATCCCATTCAATATTATTAAAATTGTAACCACTACCCAAAGAAAATGACTGAGATAATTTGTACACATCCGGATTTAGACCCAATTTCTTTTCACCATGAATAGCGGTGGTAGGTCCTGAAATTCCATCGCAACTTGGGTTGAGTGATAACATGTTCAATGTCCCAACCTTATCTATACTAAAACTAATTTCAGTTATTGTTTGACTTACTACATTTGCTGGTGGTTTAAATGGGTTTGGATTTTGTGCTGAAGCAATCACAGTCGAATCACTAGAATATCCGCTTTTACTAACGGTAATATTATAACTAAGTGTTCCTGTTGGCGCATCAACTACGCGTAACATGCCGTCAACGTCCGTTACATCATCAACTACGATATTTGGTGTTTTGGCAGTATTCACTATATGTACGTTAACACCCGCCACCGACAAACCGTTCGAATCAAACACATGAATAAATAATGCCCCATTTTTACTCGCTCCTTCTAAATTTTTTGGCGCTATTACGGTATTCAAAATTATCGGAGTATGTTGTGAACATCCTTCACAAATCGCTGAAATTTCTACGACTTTATAGTCGGCCGGTGCAGTGTCGTTTGGTGTTCCACCTAACACGCCATCAAACGGATCGTCAACATTTCGAACGGAAGTAATTAAATCAAACTTAATACCATTCCTAACCACCACTTTTGTGTGAGAAAGTACACCCACTGGAATTCCATTCAAAATTCCAACATTATCATAAGGTAAGTTACGAACAGTTTCTAGCTCCTCACTCAAAAGGGCTGTTTCTAAAATTTGCACACGCGATTGATAAACAATTTTAAAAACTAAGGTGATAGAACTGTAAATTCCCAATGCAAAAATCAAAAAAATCGCTGTAGCCACCAAAACTTCAACCATTGTAAAACCAAATTTATTTAAATTTTTATTTTGCATGTTTCTATTATACCAAAAAAAAAGAATTTGTGATATAATAATTATATAATTTTTTATGGTAAGAG
The DNA here is from genome assembly GCA_903853785.1 of Candidatus Magasanikiibacteriota bacterium. Taxonomy (GTDB): domain Bacteria; phylum Patescibacteriota; class Patescibacteriia; order Magasanikbacterales; family GWA2-37-8; genus CAIOJG01. The sequence continues at coordinate 3,689 of CAINUM010000067.1, read as the reverse complement.
TGCACCGACATTATCAAAAGCGGCCAAGCCGTGAAAAACCGCAAGTAAACTTAAATCCTGAAGTTAGTCAGGGTCTTTTGGCGATTTTATTATTTATCGTTGCGGGTCTTTCTGTTTTAAGTTTTTTTTCAATCGCCGGTGTAGTTGGAATTTTTATTGACTCCACTTTAGCTTTGATTTTTGGTCAAGTTCGTTATGTTTTTCCCATCGTGTTATTGTTGATAGCTTCTTTGTTAATAAAAGATTTGGAATACAATTACCGACATACTCATACAATGGGATCAATACTTTTCTTTCTTAGTTTCAACGGACTAGTACATATTCAAAAACCTTTAGACACGATGTTTAGTCAGGCCACCCAAGGTTATGCTGGTGGATTTTTTGGTCTAGCACTTTCCTGGCCATTATTAAAATATGTTGGTTATTGGGGAGGAACTTTAATATTATTTGGACTACTCTTAGTTTCTTTAATATTTTTATTTAATACTACTTTGGCACAGATGGTAGAATTAAATAAAAAGTTTTTTATGATGCTAGGTTGGGTTGGTAAACAAATAATCGCTTTCTTTGCTAAATTTAAAAAACCAGGAATACAATCTGAGCCTGTAAAATTCAGTATTAAGGGTGATTATGAATCAAACACACCACCTGAAATTGAAACCGAAGAAGAAGATGAAAAAAGAGTGTTCCACAAAAAAACTATTTCAGAAATTGCTCAGGATGAGGAGGAAGAATGGGTAGAAGATGAAACCGAAGAAAAAACAAAAGACAAACCACCTGTAAAAGCTGAAGAAATTATTGTAGAAAAACCAGATTATACGGACTACAAATTACCACCAGTGAGTTTGTTGTTTACTTCAAAATCCAAACCAACTTCTGGAGACATTAAAGGTAATGCGGAAACTATCAAAGATACCTTTCTAAATTTTGGCATCGATGTGGATATGGGCGAAGTTCGTGTCGGACCAACCGTTACTCAATATTCACTTAAACCAGCCAAGGGTATCAAATTAACCCGTATCACTACCCTATCCAACGACCTTTCTTTAGCCTTAGCCGCTCATCCAATTCGTATTGAGGCTCCAATCCCTGGACAATCATTAGTTGGTATTGAGGTACCAAATGAAAAAGTAGCTATGGTAACTTTGAAAGAATTACTTGAAAGTAAAGAATTTACTGAGCGTCCACACAACATGCATATTGCCCTTGGAAAAGATGTGGCTGGCAAAGTATGGTTTGCGGATTTGCTTAAAATGCCTCACCTTTTAATTGCTGGAGCAACTAACTCTGGAAAGACAGTTTGTATAAATACTGTCATTCTAAGTTTGTTATACCAAAACTCTCCAGAAAATTTACGTTTTATTTTTGTGGATCCAAAACGTGTTGAATTAACCATGTATAATGGCATCCCTCATCTGCTTACTCCAGTAATTACCGATGCCGCCAAAACGGTAAATGCTTTAAAGTGGACAATCGGTGAAATGGAAAGACGTTTTGATGTATTGGCCAAAGCCGGTCGTCGCGATATCCAATCCTACAATAAATTGGCTGAGGAAAAATTACCTTATATCGTTTTCGTTATTGATGAGTTGGCCGATTTGATGGCGACGGCAGCTAGTGAGGTTGAAGCCGGTATTATTCGCATTGCCCAAATGGCTAGAGCGGTTGGTATCCACTTGATAGTTGCCACTCAACGTCCAAGTGTGGAAGTTATTACTGGTTTAATGAAAGCCAACATTCCTGCTCGTATCGCTTTTTCGGTAGCTTCTTTAGTTGATTCTCGCACTATCTTGGATTGTTCCGGTGCGGAAAAATTATTAGGTCGTGGTGATATGTTATTTTTAACAGCTGACCTATCTAAACCAAAACGTGTTCAGGGTGCTTTTGTTTCTGAAGAAGAAATGAAGCGTGTGGTAGACAATATTAAAAATGATGAACCACCTCAATACGATGATGCAGTTGTGTCGAAAAATTCTAATTCAAACGGTGGAACAGTCAATTTGTTTGGAGGTTCCAGTGACGACCAAGATTCATTATTCGACGATGCCAAAAAATGCGTAATAGAATCTGGCAAAGCCAGTGCTTCACTATTACAAAGACGCCTTCGCGTTGGATATGCTCGTGCCGCGCGCTTGCTTGACGAACTAGAGGAAGCTGGTATAGTAGGACCAGCGGATGGCGCCAAACCACGTGAACTTTTCACTGAACATCTCTCATCTATGGGTGGTATTGTTCGCCCTCAAACAGACGAGGAAATCCCAGAAGATGAGCAAACTTTAGACGCTGGTGGTACCGTTTTTAATGATAATGTTGGAAAATAATAACTAACTCCAGCAAAATTGATTATGTCAATTTTCTGCTATAAAAAAATCGACACTTCCAAAAATTTGGGGTGGGAACTTAAAACTGCTAGAGAAAACAAAGGCATATCTATTCAAGCGGCAGTTCAAAAAACCCATGTTCCTTTAAAATATTTAGAAGCGATTGAAAACAATCGTTTTTTTGAGCTACCAAAAGCAAAGTCACACCGCCAAGCTTACGTCCGAGAACTTTGTAAATTATATAATTTAGATTTCGAAGTAATATCTTATAAATTTAATTGTGAGGGTGGATTGAAATTTTTATCCAAGCATTACTTCCCAAAAATTGATCCAAATAATTTACAACCATTCTCATTGTTTATAAAAAATATAGCTCTTATTAGTTTTGTTTTATTTTTTGTTGTATATTTGGGTTGGCAAATTCATGGCATCATCACTCCACCAAAATTAATTGTCTATTCGCCGATCGAGGGTCAACTTTCCAATCGTGCTGAGACCGCTATCCAGGGTGAAACAGACAAAGAAAGTCAACTACAAGTAAACGGCAAAGAAATCAAAGTAAATGAACAAGGAAAATTTAATGATGTAATCCTTTTGTCTAACGGTGTGAATACAATCACCTTGTCGACTACAAAAAAACATGGTAAAACTACTACGGTCACTCGTCATGTAGTAGTCATGGTGAAAGAACCTGCTCGTGTGAGTGTTGTTAAGGATTTGGGAATTGGGGCCGTACGGCCATAGTTCTTAATTCCTTATAAAACCAATTATGGCAAAAAGTAACAGTGAGGAGATCAAACAGAAACTCAAGGCCGCTGCTAGTGCGATTGAACAAATTAAAAGTAAATTTGGTGAGGGTGCTATCATGACTTTTGGTGAAGCCAAAACTATGCAGGTAGATGCCGTACCAACTGGTTGTTTGTCAGTAGATATCGCTTTAGGTGTTCGTGGTGTGCCACGTGGTCGTGTTATTGAAATTTATGGGCCTGAATCAAGTGGTAAAACTACTCTTGCCCAACATATCGTCGCCGAAGTACAAAAATTGGGTGGCATTGCTGCCTTTGTAGATGCCGAACATGCTCTTGACCCAGACTATGCCAAAAAAATTGGTGTTAAAATTGATGAACTTCTTATATCTCAACCTGATACTGGTGAGCAGGCTCTAGACATTGTAGAGACTCTGGTGCGATCCAATGCAGTGGATGTAATAGTTATCGATTCTGTTGCTGCCTTGGTTCCTTAGGCCGAAATTGAGGGTGACATGGGTGATTCACATATGGGTCTACATGCTAGATTGATGAGTCAGGCACTACGAAAATTAACTGCCATTATTTCCAAATCAAAGACTGTTGTAATCTTCATTAACCA
>CAINUM010000066.1 GCA_903853785.1 Candidatus Magasanikiibacteriota bacterium | reverse complement strand
CCTGCTCAATTTATTTATGAGAATTTGCAAATTCAAAATAATGTTATTCATCAATCCTATTTAAATAAAGTCAAAAAGTTATTATTTTTGGGATCGTCCTGTATTTATCCTCGAGATTGTCCGCAACCAATGAAAGAAGAATATTTATTAACAGGTGTGTTGGAACAAACAAATGAGCCGTATGCACTCGCAAAGATAGCAGGAATTAAAATGTGTCAAAGTTATAATCGTCAATACGGTACCAACTATGTAGCGATTATGCCAACGAATTCTTATGGTCCTGGAGATAATTTTAACCTAGAAAATTCGCATGTTTTGCCAGCACTTATTAGAAAGTTTCATGAGGCAAAAGTTGCAAACTCAGAATCCGTACAAGTGTGGGGTACCGGCGAAGCTTTTCGAGAATTTTTGCATGTGGATGATACTGCAGACGGGTGTTTATTTTTGATGAATAATTTCAATCCAAACGAAGATCAAAATGAGAAGGGTAATATTTTTTTGAATCTTGGGGTTGGCAAGGATGTCACGATTAAAAAATTGGCTGAGTTAATGAAAGAAGCCGTTGGCTTTAAAGGGGAAATAGTTTGGGATTATGGAAAACCTGATGGAACACCACAAAAATTATTAGATGTTTCTAAAATGAATGATTTGGGTTGGAAGGCAAATATTTCTTTAGAAGAAGGCTTAAAGTCTACTTATTTGTGGTATAAAGAAAATATTGCGTGACACCTTTTGACACCCAATGATACTAATGTTATACTATGTATGTAGTATAATATTTATCTAAACTATGTCTGAAATTAAACCGTTGGAAGTGTATACCACTCAAGAAGCACAAGTAATATTAAAAATTAGCTCGAGTACCATGAAGCGACTTTTAAAGAAAGGTTTGATTAAAGCTAACAAAATTGGCAAACAATATAGAATATTAGGGCATGAATTGTTAAGTTTACTTTCACCTCAAGTTGATAAAAAAGCAACTGATTTGTACCAGAAAGTAAAAATCAAAACCATTGAAAAAACTATTAATTGGTAATATATGGAGTTAGTTATAAAACCAAAAAATAAATGGTGGGTTTTAGACTGGAAAGAAGTGTGGTTTTTTCGCGACCTATTTTATTTTTTGACTTGGAGAGATGTAAAAGTTAAATATAAACAAACGGTTGTTGGTGCTTTATGGGCGATATTTCAACCGTTTATTACCATGGTAGTTTTTACTATTTTTTTTGGTAAACTTTCAAAAATGCCTTCTGATGGTATCCCTTACCCGATATTTGTTTATACAGGATTAATTTTTTGGACTTTATTTTCTTCTGGATTAACACACGCAAGTAATATTTTTTTAGAAAATGAACGAATAGTAACTAAGGTTTATTTCCCTAGAATTATTTTGCCTGTTTCAGCAATTATAACTAATATTGTTGATTTTTTGATTGCCAGTTTGATTCTAATCGGTATGATGTTTTATTACCACATTACACCGTCTTGGTTAAGTTTAATTATGTTTCCGCTGTTAATATTGCTGACTATTTTAGCTACATTAGGAATTGGATTGCTTTTTGGTTCCTTAAATGTTAAATATCGCGATGTAAGATTCGTTCTGCCGTTTTTTATTCAGTTATTAATTTTTATTACGCCTGTAATTTATCCGGTAAGTATTGTCTCAGAAAAATATCGCTGGATTTTGGGTTTAAATCCTATGGCTGGAGTAATTGACGTATCACGCTCTGTAATTTTAGGAATTGGCACTACTAATTGGTATTTACTTGCAACATCCATTATTAGCATAATTATTTATTGTATTTTTGGATTTTTTTATTTTAAAAAAATTGAACGGTATTTTGCAGATGTTATTTAGTTTTAAATTATATATTATTTTAATTATATGGATCTAGCACAGTGGTTGGGATGGGTTGCGACGATACTTTTTTCATTGATGATTGTTCCCCAAATGGTAAAAACAATTAAAACAAAGAACACAGAAGGGGTCAGTTTTTTATTATTTGTTATATATTTAACAGCAAACATCATAGCACTTGTTTATGCTTTTTTGATAAAACAGCAGCCTTTAATTTTTAAATATTCTATCGGTATTATCACAACTCTCGTGTATATTTGTCTATTTTTTTATTATAACAAGAAAAAAGCGTGATAAGATAAAATTGAAAATATGTCAATTATTGAGGTTGAAAATTTAGGCAAAAAATATAATATAGGCGAACGGCAGAGCTATGTAGCGTTGCGTGATGTTTTGTCTAATATTATAAAATATCCAATTAGATGGTTTGGTGGAAAAGTTAAGACTGTTTTAGGAAAATCCGACGGTAATGAATTTTGGGCACTTAATGATATAAATTTTACTGTTGAACGCGGAGAAGTTTTGGGAATCATTGGGAGAAATGGTGCGGGTAAAAGTACATTACTAAAAATTTTATCTCAAATTACACCGCCAACAACAGGACAAATAAAATTAAGAGGTAGGGTAGGAAGTTTATTGGAAGTTGGGACTGGTTTTCACCCAGAATTGACTGGTAGAGAAAATATCTTTTTAAATGGTGCTATTTTAGGCATGAGAAAAAAAGAAATTGAGGAAAAGTTTGATGAAATTGTAGAGTTTTCTGGTATTGAAAAGTTTCTTGATATGCCCGTAAAAAGATATTCATCAGGTATGTATGTG
>CAINUM010000065.1 GCA_903853785.1 Candidatus Magasanikiibacteriota bacterium | reverse complement strand
TGTTTATACCTTGACAAAATCAGTTGTATTTTATGGTGAGGCTGTCTCGTGGAAAAACAAATAAAAACACCCTTATTATGTAAGGGTGTTTTTTTATATTCCATCCAACATCAACATCGGTATATTTAAACGCCGTCTTTTTGTTTCTCCTAAAAATAATGAACTTTTCCGAGCTGGATCATCGCCACGCTCATTGGAATGTTTTTCCAAATTATGCGCTTTCCAGCTAGTTCCTAGAAATAAAGAATGTTTGCCATATTTTGCGGCGGCGGCATCAGTGCTGGCATAAACTTTCTGCATTCTTTCTAGACGCACAGTTTCTCTAAAAAGATCTGGCTGTAAAACCATCGGAACTAAGTCAGACGTCACAATACCCGTCGCACGATATAGAATATTTTTTTTGTAAATTTTAACAAATATTTTTTTAGTTTCTTTCAACATTTCTGATGGTAAATTTGTAGGACGTTCTAATTTAATCTCAAAAATATTATGTTCAAATTGTTGGGTACGTAAAAAAATGGTTATTTTTTTTGTCGCCTGATTGTATCGTCGTAATTTGATACAAGCATTTTCAATATTTTTGGATAATTGAGAATATACAAAATCGGCGTCACATGATGGAGGAGTAAAAGTTCTGAATTTTTGGATTGATCCGTAACTAGTTTTTTCATTTTCAAAAAGCGGCATGACAAATTCACCGTTGAGTTCTTTCCAGATATCAAAAAATGGACGCGATAGTGCAAGGTTTATAAAATCTTCTTTGGCGTTGGCAAATTTTAAAGCGGTGTTATATCCGTAGCCAATAAGTTTGGCGCTAGTTTGTGGACCAATACCCCAGATTTTTTCTATGGGTAAATTTTCTAAATATTGATGAATGTCACTTAGAGAAATGACAGTAAGGCCGTATGGTTTTTTGTGTTTGGAGCCAAGTTTGGCCAATACTTTGTTGGGTGCTAATCCAATAGAAAAAGTAAACCCCATTTCTTTGTTTAAAGTTTCTTGTAAATGTTTGGCGATTTCGGTGTAACTCATTTTTAATGGTTTATCCCAGCCGGTGATATCGGCAAAACATTCATCGATTCCATATTCTTCAACATCGGCCGTGTAGCGTCGCACGATAGAATAAAATCGTTTGGACAACAAACTATATGTTTCATAATCCGATGGCAAAATAATTGCCTCAGGACAAATTTTTCTAATTTCCCAAAGTGGCATTGCACGAGTGACGCCCATTGCTTTGGCTTCATAACTCATTGAAGAGGCAATACCACGTTCTTTGCCGGTGATTACAGGCTTGCCTCGCAAAGCTGGGTTTCGAGATTGTTCACAAGAGGCAAAAAAAGCATCGCCATCAATGTGGATGATGGCGCGAGGAAAAAGTTGAGATTTAGAAAAATTATTTTTCACGTATGATATTTACGAATAACAGCGGTGACGACGGCAGCAATATTTAATTCGTTTTTTGGAATTATTGGACTGTATTTTTTGTTGGCTGGCATTAAAACAATTTGTTGGCCGTGTTTTTCAAAATATTTTAAGGTCCATTGAGTGTCGACTTCGGCTACTACTACGTCACCATTTTTTGGAGTACGTCCGCGTTCGACCAACAACATATCGCCAGGGCGAATACCAGCATCAATCATAGAATCACCAGAAACTTTCAACATAAATGTAGACTCACGATTTTTAATTAGCCATTCTTCTAGACCGATAGTGTCCACCAATTCTTCTTCGGCAGGGGATGGCCAACCGGCTTCGACTGTACCAAGTAGGGGAACAGTAAGAAAACGACGACCTGGAACAATTTTTCCAGCGTGATCACGAATTAATAATTCAGCTGCGATCAATCGTTCCACTAACCGATAAACGGCATTTTTAGATTTGAAACCAGTCAACTTCATCATTTCTTGGTAAGATGGTAAACGATGGTGTCTTTCAAAAAAGGCAATAATAGAAGAAAAATATTTGGGTGTTGTCATATGCCTGTATTATAGTGAACGTTTGTTCACTTGTCAATTCTTTGTTGTTTTAATAATAAGCAGTCTTTAGTCTTGACTTTTTCACAATATTCTTGTAGGGTAATCAATCGTTCTTTAAAAAAGTTGTAAGTGGGGATATTTGCCTACAAACCTGGGTTTTTATCCTCCCTTACAACCAATTCAAAAAGCTGAATTAGGGGGCACACCAAGGTTGGTGTGAGTGTTTGCTTTGGAGTAGTTCATGGCATCCGTTTCGTTTACGCGTGGTTCGAAGAGCCATTTCTTTGCCGCTTTGGGCGCCAAGTACGGCTTCCTCTTCGTTGAGGGTGCCAAGCAGAAGCGCATCTACACCTGCGAGCAGGGCGAGTTGTTCCTTCGCAAGCAGGTCGCGAAGGAGAACATCAGCCAGGAAGAGGCCGACGACCTCATGCAGTTGATCGACAGCGCCGGCCTGGCACTGAACTTGAGCGACTTTTTCGCGCTCGTCACGATGGCAATGCTGCCCGACGAATTTACATCGCAGTACAAGTTCAGCGTTTGCACTGACTGCCCGTTGCCAATCAAGCATGGTCGCATGCAGGACAAGAAGAGTGGCGAGTTCCTCAGCCTTGCGTTGAGCACGCTCGAAGAAGGTCTGTTGGTGGTGTTCCGTCTGCTCGACGAGGGCAGCTCCAACCCACTCGACTGCGTTGCCTTCCTTAAGGAGATGATTGTCGCCGGAGTGCCGATCGACGATGCTCAGGGCTTGGAGATGTTCGAAGCGCTTACTCCTCAAGAGCTCGAGGCGTTCGGACAGAAGAACGGCATCTCCGGCACGGTCATGCGGGTCACTATTCCCGGTGTGGGCACTCTCCTCGTCACCGAGTTCACGCGCCAGCCGGCCGCCTCGTTCAGCGAAACGCTCCAGTAGAATGACTGTCGTCGTATTTGGCCCAGCCAACCACAACCCCAACCTGAGCGACTTCTTGCTCACCACAAGACAGCCCGCTCACCATAAAATATAATCAATTGTATTTTGCGGTGAGGCTGTCTCGTGGAAAATAAATAAAAACACCTTTATTATGTAAGGGTGTTTTTTATATTGTTAATATCTTGCATTTAAGCTGTATACATAAGATTTTGATTATGATAAAATTTATTTATTAAATAATTTTAAAAATAAACATATGGCAACAGACGAGCAATTGGATAGTCCGGAATTTCAAGAGCATGTAAAAATGGAGTTAGGAAAGGTTAGGGCTGAAGTAGAAAAAAATGCTCCACGTGTAGCCGAATTAGGCCAGTGGCCAGCATATATTCAACCTGGTTCGTTGATGGATCGTATTCCAAAAGAAGATGGTAAAAACGCCCCTGGTTTTGATGCTGGTGTTGCATGTGCAATGGATTTAATTCCTAGAGAAATGCAAGAATTAGCCGCTCGTTTACATGCTAACTATACTAAAGAAGCGGTTATGCAGGTTCGAGAAGAATTAAAGGGTAAAAATCCAGATTCACAAACTGCCTGGTGGTTGGCGGCTTGTTCTGTTTGTAAAGAAGGAGAGATTGACGGTCCTGCATTTTTAAAACAAGTTGAGGATTTCAAAAAATTGGCTGCTGATCCAGAACAGAGACTTGAATCTGCTGAAAAATCTTATGATCAAATGGCTAATGCGTTTACCATGAAAGATGGTGTGCCTTATGGTGATAAAGACGGCTGTATTCAGGGTGCTTATATCGCAGGTTATCCTTTTGGCACTCAATATGCTGCAAATTACGGCGGTTTATATTTTATTGGAACATATGAAGATTCACTTGGTTTGGAAGATTTCAAATGGTCTGATGAAAAAGATGAGAAAGGACGCACAAAAAGTGGTCCAGTATTTGGTAGTAAACAATTTGTAAAATGTGTAGATGAGGCTGAATGGAAAAGAGCGATGGAAGTAGTAAAAGCAAAACTACCTTTTGATACAAAAAATGCATAATATGATATCTCTGGCTGATCAGTATCAAAGATCTGAAGAAAAATTTTCTGAAAAAAATATTGATCAAGAAGTTTTGGAAAGACCAGAGCGCGTACTTGAGCTAAAACAAAAAATTGAAAGTCTATTTTCTGGTGAAGAATCGCGCGATTTAAAAAACTTAATATTTGAATCTCTGCAGGTTCCTCAATGGGGGGAACACCATAATGAAGGTGTGTATATGGATACACACCTTCATTTGATTTTAGAAAATATTGAGTCGGCAATTCAAGGAAATGTCTCAGACCAGTTGTCACAAGAGGACCAAACGTTAATCACAAGTGTAGTAAAAGATCGTCTACAAGAATTGAGACGATATACTTTTTTGCATGACATCGCCAAGAAAGATTGTTTGACTGTAAAAAGAATGTCAGACAAAGATGGAGAAGTGGTGGAAGAGATTGTTTCATGGGAGCAATGGCAAACCATGTTACCTCAAGATTTGAGAGGCAATCCCGACCCAAAAAAGATGTTGGAATATTTTAAAACAGAAGGAATAAAATCGGTTGCTTATTATCAAAAAACTGAGAAAAATAAGTCTGGCAGAATGCATGGAAAAATTGGCGCTGATCAAGTGCGTAAATTCAACATTTCAGATATTTCTGATTCGATGTTGACGGCTATCGAACAGCACGAAATTGCTTTTTTATTTTCCGAAGTTGATAGCAAAAAATATGAGAAATATTTTGGTGATATGAACTTGGAAGATCGAAATTTGGCAGTTGTGGCTTCATACTTAGATTCAGTTTCCTCGTTAAATGATGAAGGAAACCCAAATCTTAAAAATTTTAAATACCTAGTTGATTCTAAACACAATTATGAATTATTGTTGTCTTTACGCGACAATGAAGAACTTTTAATGTTGCAAGATATTGGAATATTAGACAATGAAAAAGTAAAAAAGTTTTTAAATAATTTAAATAATAGTAACGAACGCATTCCTCTGAATATTTCTGAAGTTGTACAGAAAATTAAAGAAGAATGTACTTTGGATATTCATAATCAGGTAGTTTTTGAAACCAAATTAAGTGCTTTGGTTGCTACCGGTATTATCAGTTTGGAACAACAGAAAAGAATGGTAGATTTAGTAAGTGTTGGAAAAATTAAAGCGATTGGCGATGAAATGGGAGAGGACTTGGAAAGAAATATGCGTCTTGTTAATGAGGCGTTAAATAGCAGTAAAGAAAAAGTTAAGTTTGTAGAACCTAAAGAATTTTCTTTTGAGCAAAATGCCGATTTGTTTTTGGATGCTTTGTCTGAAACATATTCAAAAGATAAATTTGCCGCATTGGGTAAACTGGGAGTACTAGATAAATTATTACCAGAATATTCAAGAAATAAAAATCTTACCCAAGATCCGAGATTTCATGGTTCAGAAACGGTGGGAGAGCATTCGCTGAGAACGGTTGATTTAATGAATGAAAAAATAAATTCTTCGAACCCTTTTTCAGATCAAAATTTTGAAAAACTTTTACGTTTAGCAGCTTTTTTTCACGATCTTGGAAAGAATGAAGATGAAGAAAAATCACCAAAAAATGCTGGCAAAGAAGGTCTGGGCTACCGCGTAGTAACCAAAAAGAAAAGCGAGGATTTTGAAAGAATTCGTTTTGCGGGGCATCAATTAGAAGGAGAAAAAATTTTTAAAGAGAGGATTTCGCAGATGCA
>CAINUM010000064.1 GCA_903853785.1 Candidatus Magasanikiibacteriota bacterium | reverse complement strand
GTCAAAGCATCACAACCATCGAAAAAGATACCGACCGCGATAACTTTATGACCGCTCCTGAAGCTATAAAATACGGATTGGTCGACAAAATCGTCGGTTAAACAACTTAAAATTATTATTCAAAAAACCGCTAATTATAGCGGTTTTTTGATTTTTACCCCCAAAGCCCTTGACAAAACCTTCGATCTGTGTTATACTCATCAGTTGACTAAGAAATTAGCAATAAAAACAGGTGTTCATACAATCTAATATAACCACAGACAATTGGATCCAGGTCAGTGCATGTTATCAGATCAAGTAAGATATAATAAGCACCGACCCGTATCCACTACAAGCATGGAGATGTGTTGACGGATAGAACTGGCTTCGGCTAATCTTCTCCACCGATACATCTTCTTGGGTGCGGTTTTCCGGGGATTCAATTCCCCAACAAAAATTAAAGCCCCGACTTATTCAGTCGGGGTTTTTTATTATTTTAATTTGTGGTGGTTGCTGATTTCTCTGGTGCTGATATTGTTGGCGTTGGTTCCAATGTGTCCAAACTGGCAGTTGGAGTTACTTCACATACTTCTCCTGGCTTACACAATGTTGCTGGGTCAACCCCTACCAAACAGATTTTTGGAAGCGGACGGTAATAGCTATCAAACACGCGGTCAATTTTTTCACCCGCTGGAGTTGTACGCGTATAGATAAAACTTGCTACTGCTCCTTTGAACGGGGCCTGACACTTTATCTCACCTGGTTTGACCTTATCGGTCTTCACGTCTTGCTGTTCACCATAAGGAATCCATTTCTTTACCAAAGGATGAGTGTAAGAACCACTGCGACCATCCGACTTACCCCACAAAGTAAAAGTCAATTGTTGTTTTTTGAAATCAATTTCTGTCTGCAACAAAAGATAATTTCCAGTGTCGTTAATAAATTTTAAATCTAAAATAGGTTCATACAAAGCTGCGTCTGTTCCTGGATTTCCATTGACCGGATCAGCATAGTAACCAACCACCAAAGAATGGTTTTGGCGTTGAGTAATATTCATACCAGAATTCATCGCCATACGGAAAAGCGTGGTACCGATTTGGCACATTCCCCCGCCGATTTCATTCTTAATTTCAGTACCTTTAATAACCGCTTCCGGCAAGAACCCGTTTTCAGCAGTAAATGGACCGGCATATTTAATCGCTGAAAATTCTTCACCCGGTTTGATCAAAGTTCCGTTCAATCTTTCGACTGCACGGGTAATATTTTTAATACGATTATTATGACTATCTTTGAAAGTTGAATAACCGGACCCTACTACACTTTCAATACCCAAATTATTTACATCGGCTGTTTTTACAATCGGCTCAGCTGCACCTACTGACAGACCAACTGTCTTGACCACTTCGGTCGAATGATAATTTCTTTGTTTAAAAGCATTGTTTAAATCTTGTAATGTTTTCTCTACATTCAAAGTTAAGCCGGTTTGACTAGCCTGAAACTCCTTCACTCTCCCATCAGCTGCAATCGAAAATTTTGCGTCGGATGGAATTTTGTCTATCATATAGCGCAAACCTTCTAAATAGGTCTTTACCTTTTCGTGACTCAACACAAAAATCGGTTGATTGTTTTCGTCTGGCTGAACCTCTAACCAAGCAGAATATTGACTGGCCGGCAAGCTCCAATCATGACGAATCTTGGTTTGAGGGTCAACATAATTTAACCCAATATCTCCATAACTCAAGAAACCAGAAAGATTCTCGGCTGCCTTTGTCACATCAGCTGTTTTTATAGTCGGGTCAAACTGCTGTGCTTTGATAGCAATATTTCCCAAATATAACTCTCCTAAATTATCTTGAATTTTTTTTATAATATCTTCATAGTTGAAAGCCAAACCAGAACTTTCTGATACTACACTATAACTTGCGGTGGCAAAACTAGTAATTTTAATACCCGCATCGCGAGGTGCGTCTACCAATTTTGATAAGTTGTCTTTTAGACCTTCCAGCAAATTTATCCAATCGGTCTTTACCGGAACGAGAAATTCTTGATTATAAAACCTAAAATACCACGGGGAAAATAATCTCACTGCCCAACCACCAGTACGACCGGTAGCATAAGCATTTTGCCACAACACATAACTATCCAACTTAACTAGTTCAATCGAATTTTCCCCCATAGACACCGTATTAATTTTGACCGCAGTTTTTTCACCATTCACATCCACGGTTAAATTTAGGCCTTCTTTGGCCAATCGATTGTTGGTAGTTTCAATAAAGTTTTTTAAATCATCGCGAGTCATTCTACCGAGATGATAATGCCCGGCATAGACACCTGGATAGATCTTATTTTGATATTTTTGAATATACCATGCCGCTCCCCCAAACACTGCGCCAACCCCTATGAGTAAAACCAAAAAAATAGTCAATGTTATTTTTAACCACGACTTGTTTTTTTTCTCTACCCCCAATGTTTCGGACAAGCTGTTCAGATTGATTTCAGCCATATTTAATCTTCAACAATAATAATTGGGATACTACCATCTACTTTTGTTTTTGGCAAAGCGACTGTTAAAATACCATTTTTAAATTCTGCCCTAGCCATTTCGACTTTTACCTCTACCGGCAAAACAATCGTTCGAGAAAACTTTCCCCAATAACATTCTTTATAAAAATAATCTACTTCTTGTTCGAGTGGTGGTTTGCGCTCACCGCGAATCGTCAGTACATCATTATGTAAGTGTAATTCCAAATTTTCACTGCGACATCCAGCCATTGGCGCAATCACAATTACTTCGTCCGCTGTTTGAACTACATCCAGAGCCAGCTGTCCTTCTGGCGCAACATTACCACCAACACTTTCACCGTTTTTCATAAAATCAGCCAAAATAGAAAAGTCATCATCACGACTTTCTAAAGGCAAAGAAATATTTTGATTTGGATCTTGCATAATATTTTATTGTGCTTCTATTATACAACAATTCTATAAAAACAAAAAGCACCCCAATATTGGAGTGCTTTGCTTTTTTAAAACTAAACTTTTTTTGCACCACAACAACTGCCGCCTTCTTTTGAACAAGCTTCGCCACATTTTTTACAGCTACAAGCCAAAGCCATCAAAACTGCTGAAAGACCCACTAAGACATAGATAATTCTTTCTAGCATCGGCAAAGTACCAAACAAGAAAGTCACTAAATTAAATCCAAACAAACCTACTAAACCCCAATTTAGGGCGCCAACAAGCACCAATACTCCAGCTACCATGTGTACTGGACACATCTTGCACTTCATCATAGGATAAAGTTAAAAATTAATATATTTATTATACCATGATTTATGCAAAATAGATAATACATTGTTAATTTATTGTTTTGTTGATAAAATCAATATAATAATCTCTTTTATTTAACATACATATGGAAATAGAATTAAAGTTTCCGAAACAGTTTTTTTGGGGAGCGGCCACATCTGCCCATCAGATCGAGGGCGGACTAATTAACGATTGGAGTGATTGGGAAAAATCGCCAAAAAGATTAAAACATTTGACTGATAATAAATTAAATCATTTTGAGCACATTTCTGGTCAAGCCGCTAATTCCTTTGAAAATACAAACGCAGATATCGCCTGCATGCAAGAGCTTAATTTAAACTCATATCGTTTTTCTGTAGATTGGTCACGCATCGAACCGGAGAACGGAAAATTTGATCAGGTAGCACTCGATCATTATTTGAATTTTGTAAAAAAATTACGCGCTCATCACATCGAACCGTTTGTCACATTGTGGCACTGGCCAATACCGCTTTGGTTGCGTGATCTTGGCGGATGGGAATCTAAAGAAATAATAAAATATTTTGACCGTTTTACACAAAAGATAGTTTCACATTTGAATTCTGAAGTAAATTTTTGGGTGACTCTCAATGAACCAACAGTTTATACTGGCATGAGTTTTTTACAAGGACAGTGGCCACCTCAAAAGAAAAACCCATTTGCTCACGAAAAAGCAATATCAAATTTGATCCATGCTCACAAGCTGGCCTACAAAACCATTAAATCGATCGACCAAAACAATCAGGTTGGCATTGCGAGTCACAATATTTATTTTGAAGCATACAAAAACCACCCTATCAATCGCCTCTTAAAAAAAGGTGCGGACTATTTGTGGAATGAAAGATTTTTAAATAAAATCTGTGATTATCAAGATTTCATCGGCTTGAATTATTATTTCCACAATCAAATTAATTTTAATCTCAAAGAAAAACATCAATACGAAAAAGCTTCGGATTTGGATTGGGGTCTGCACCCAGAAGGAATATATTATTTACTTAAAGAATTAAAAAAATATAATAAACCCGTCTACATTACTGAAAACGGTTTAGCAGATAAAGGAGATCAGCACCGGTCTTGGTTCATTGGGGAAATTTTAAAAAATGTCCACAAAGCAATTAATGATGGTGTTTCAGTAAAAGGATACTTCCACTGGTCTCTCATAGATAATTTTGAATGGGCGTATGGTTTTCATCCAAAATTTGGTTTATTCGAAGTTGACTACAACACCTTTGAACGCAAAGCACGCAGTTCCGCGCAATATTATGCCGATATCTGTAAAAATAATCGTGTAATATAAAATATATAAAAAAAAGACTCATAAATAATATGGGTCTTTTTATAAATACTTTGGTCGCTCGCATTGTTTGCATATCAAATTGATATGCAAACAGCGAGAGCGAGGACCAAAGGGCGTCCACGTTCTGCTGGGGTTTGAACCCAGAACTTCAGGCGATGATCGAAAGTGGAATCATCATCTCCTGCGGCATGGTGAGCCAACATGCGTCGACGACCTTTTTGGCCGCCTCCAGCCAAACCATCGATTCGAAGGAGAAGACACTGTCGAAGCTCTTGTCGTCCATGATCCACAGACCATCGACTCCATGGACCTTCTTTCGGCCCTCCGCGCCAGCGTCGAAGTATAGACGGAATCCCGAATCTTCGCTCCCCTCACGGACGGCAACAACGCCGTCACCAAGGATGTAGGCCAGCTGGATATTCCAGCCGGACAATTCGTAGTGTGCAACTATAGACTCAACGAGTGTCATAATACTACCCCCAGTCAAACGATACCGCGACAATCTCGCGGCAGATCATTCCAAACACCTCAAAACGAAATATAGGAATTAAAAAATATACCATTTTTTGGTATATTTGTCAACTGACAAACCAACGGGTAGCCTTGACATTTTTCGTATTTTATAGTATCTTAATCAATTCTTTAGGTCCCTCTATTTCTATATTTTCAGTGGAGAATATAAAAACAGCGGCGGTCTAAAGAGACAACCGCGGAGTGAAATAGCGATAGTAAATCAGAGGTTCTTCATGTTGATTCGTTTGTTTCTGGCGTTTATCTTGTTGACGGCTAGCTGCACGACCACTACGGTCTGGCACCAAACCAACAGCGATACCTATTCAGGCTTCGGCGTTATCAACTCGGAGGATACATCGTCTGGCCAAGATCAAGGAGCGTCTGCGGATATCCGCAGTGATGTCGCTCCGACTGCCGCCGACGCCACGGATCCAAACGACGAATGGTCGTTTCAGGGGAAGGATAAGCCCTTCAAGCACGTTCCCTGCAAAGTTGACGCGGATTGCAACGGTTTCGCTGATACAGTCGCCTGCCCAACTGAATTGCCTGGCCCCAAGTCTGAACTCTCGGCCGCGGTGGTCAATCAATTCACTGGCAAGTGCCTCAATAATAACTGCGAGATGATTGCGTTCAATTGCAGCGACGGCGACGCATCTACATGGGACGAATGCTCAACCACTGAGACTTCGGCCATTCCCACATTTAAGCTTGGGGAATGTACTCACCAGAAGCCGGTCGACACCGACACTCAACTGTACAAGGAGTGCTGGTGTATGGACGTGAATTTACTCTGCATCACGACCAAGAAAGGCGAGATCGTCTCCAACATCAAGACGCCCTGCGCAAATGGGTGCAACATCACACAGTGCAAATAAACAGATATCGGTTTGGTTAAAAAGACGTTCCTTTTTTCGAGCGCATTTGACCAAACAGGTATAAAACGGAAGGGACATCGTGGTGAGATAAAACAGTTGTTTACAACACTGCTCACCAAAGTCCCGATCCCTTCAGCGTCTGATTAATCGGGAATTGAAGAAAATAAAAAAGCATCACAAATGTGATGTTTTTTTATTATGAGCGCTTTGCTCATATAAGCGTGACCAAGCGGAGAGGGTGGGAGTCGAACCCACGGTACCTTGCGGTACACAACTTTAGCAAAGTTGCACGATCGGCCACTCTGACACCTCTCCATTGATTGAAAATTGTGATATAATTGTAGCAGAAAACTAGGATTAGTCAACTGTAATATCTATGAAAAAAGTAATATTTTATCTCCTACTACTTGTCAATTTTTTACTACCATTAGCCATAGTATCCAACCGCGTTGATGGTGACCTGGGTTGGCACCTACGCTTTGGCCAAGAACTTCATAATGGTATTTTCCCTTATATAGACACCTACACTTATTCTAAATATGGTACTGCTTGGACAAACCATGAGTGGGGTGGTGGTTGGTTGATTTGGTTGATATATTCACGACTCGGATATTGGTGGCTAAATTTGTGTATTTCATTAATGATCACTTTTTCGTTTTTGCTAATCGGAAAAACTTATTTTAAAAAAATTACTAGTGTTTTTTTGGCTGTCACCCTATTATGCCAACTGTCGATCATGCACATATATGTCACTCGACTAGCCCTGCTTGCGATGTTTTTTGCAGCTCTAACAATTTATCTATTAGAAAATTCAAAAAACAACCGTCGCTTTCTGTTTGCAATCCCCCCACTTTTTTGGCTTTGGTCTGCTTTGCATGGCAGCTGGATATTGGGTTTCATCATTGCAAATATTTACATCGGTAGCGCAATAGTCACCAAATTTATACCAAATAAATTTTTACCAAAAATTAAGGAAGTACGGATACCAACTGACTTAATATACAAAATATTTTCAGCCCAGATTGTTGCCGCTCTAATGATTATCATCAACCCATACGGCATTACCATTTGGAAAGAAATTATTCAATACTTTGGACAATCATATTACAAAATGCACACAACCGAATGGCTCCCCAGTTACGTCTTCCCAATTTTTTGGCAAATTCTAATCATTCAAACGATTGCTTTGGTATTTTGTTTTTATGGTTTTTTCAAAAAAAAGATTAACTTAACTAACTTACTAATTTTTACCGCCTTTTACTATGCGGCCTTTACCTACAAGAGGCAGGCAGTTTTTATAGGACTTTTATCAGCTGTAGTTCTAACTGGTGTGGTGGAATATATTCTAATAGAATTACAGAATGTTAAAATATTTCATAATACAAATACACAAAAAATATTACAGTTATTATCAATCTTTGTTTTGGTTTTCTTGTCTACGTATTATGTTTTTAATATTCATTTTACAAATAATGTTTGGGAAGATAAATACTTAGCAGAAAGAAATGCTTTTCCTTTTGATGGAGTACACTGGTTGCAGTCTCAAGAAACCAAGCCGATTAAAATATTTAATACTTTTCATTGGGGCGCATATCTAAACTGGACCATGCCAAATGCATTAATATACTTTGATGGTCGTGGAACGGCTACTTGGATGTATGATAAAAATATAACAATGTTGGAGAGATATCAAGATATAGTTTTTAATCCGGGCGGATTAGAAAAAATCGAAGCCGATAACGTCGACTATATTTTACTACGTCAACCGAGTTTTATTTCTATCACCAAACCAGATCTTATTAATAACTGGATGTTTGGCAAAGAAGCTGCAGTGGAGACTCTGTCAGAACCACTCCAGTTAGAAAATGAAATAAATAAATCGGCAAACTGGAAGAAAGTTTACAGTGATCGGCAAGTAAATATTTGGCAGAACATCAATCACGCGCTAAGGTAAAGCCGTAAACTTTTTGCGCACCAAACTTTTTTAAAACTCGAGAACATTCCTGCATCGTTGCTCCACTCGTAAAAACATCATCAATTAATAATATATTTTTTGGTGCTGGATTTTTTCCACACCAAACAAAAGCTTCTTTAAGATTACTTAGCCTATATTCCCTACTTAACTTAGCTTGTTGTTGGGTATATTTTTTTCTCAAAAAATTTCTATTATCGAATTCAACCTTTCTTTCACAAATCAACGTTCTATAAATTTTTTTTGCAATCATATCGGCTTGATTAAAACCACGCTCACGTTCACGACGCTTATGAAGTGGAATCGGAATGATAGTTAAAGAATTTACATCAATATTCATTTTATTAATAATATTAATCAAATACAAATCAATCAACATATTCCAAACACTTGAAATATCAAACGCAAAATTATATTTGTATTGTTTTATTAATTCACCAACAACATTATGATTGTTATAATTAAAAAAAGCCGCCACACCATTTAATGGCGAGACGACTTTGCAGTGATTACAAGGTTGGCCGGAATTATTATCAATGTGACAAATCGGGCAATAGTATACTCCAGTTATCGCATATTTTTTGATGCATTTTTCACACCACCATTTTCCTTCAGTCTGACATTCAAAACAAAAAACCGGAAACAGACAATCTTTTAACAGGCATACCGCATTCCTCCAAAAATCCATAGACTATTTTACCAATTCAAAACTATTTACCAACCACGATCCATCTTCTTTTACTAAAAATACTTTAGCTTGCTGATCGCGATTAGTCACAACGCCATTTTTTTCTTCAGTAGTTTTTACTTGTAAATCTACCGTGGCATTGTTTTGATTCCACATAGACAATTTTGAACTATATGCTTTTGTAATACTCGAAGAAAATGGTGTAACTGAATTTTTAATTGTTGTACCTGCTGGTAATTTTGTGCTCAATTGGTTCCAATATGATTTTGAGACAAGCGCCTGTACATCACGTACATTTTGATATTGACTCTCGGATGAGTAAGAATTAAAACGTTCAAAAAATATTTTGGAAATTTGCTGGACGGCATTTTGTTGAGTCTCAAGTGAAGAGGCTGGATTTACAGAAAGATTATTCGTAATATTTGCTACCGGAACAGCTGCTATATCTGCAGAAGAATAGTCTGTTGCCGTTGGTATACCTTCGGTTGTGGCTGCTAGATTTTTGGCAGCGGTCAACTTCTTAGCCCTAACAAATAAAAATATGCTAATTCCAAGAATAACCAAAACAATCAAACTAATTATTATAAAGATTCGAGCGCGAAGTGAAAGCATAAAATTTTAAATTATTTTGTTTTTTTATCAAATTCATCTTTGGCTCGTGCGATTTCGAGCAATTGCTGTGGGTTGGTTGTTACCAACTGATCTTCGGTATATGAAGCGACCACTTTGATAGCCGCATGTTTTAATCCCGCAAAAAATATACCTTCACCTGGACCACTTTCGAGTAATAAATATTTTTCACTATCAGTCAACATAAAAACCTTCTGAACATTCTCTACGGCTGCTGGAGACTGGCGTAACAATAATTGCAAAGCCGAATTGGTCACAATCGCCTGTCCATATTGAGAACGCAAGAAATCATTCACATCCTGAGTAATAGTAGTTACACCCAAATAATATTTACGACAACGTTTTACTAGAGCAAAAATAAATCTAGCACTATCTTCATTTTGCATGAGCCACCAAGCTTCATCGATAATTAAAATACGTTTTTTTCGCTCACTTCGAACTACATTCCAAATATAATTGACAATCGCGTAAATTGCCAAGGGGCGTAATTCATCTTCCAAATCACGCACACTATATACTACCAATTGATTTTTCATCTCTACATTTGTAGGTGAATTGAATAAGCCACTAAAAGTACCTTCAGTATATTTTTGTAATTTTAACACTAATTCATTTGAACCTTCCATACCTTCCAATACTTCTTGCAGATCTTGCATGATTGGAGGTGTAACAGTATTCAAATCTGAATCTGGGGTAATATCTTTTTTAGCATAAGTTTCAATCAAGGCACGATCAATAACCGAATCTTGTTCGGTGGTAATACCACCAAGCATGATACGCAACAATCCTTTTACAGTGATTACCGCACTACGAATAATATCATCCACTGGAATTTCTTGGCCCATCGGACGTGGTAAATCAAAAGGATTCACTTTACTTTCCGAAGACAGAGAAATATTTATATAAGTTCCACCCACCGCATCCGACAAATGTTTGTATTCCATTTCCGGATCAATAACAATCACATCAACACCCATCATTAGAGAACGTAAAATTTCTAATTTAATTGCATAACTTTTTCCAGCACCAGAAGTAGCAAACACTACCATATTGGCATTCTGCATGGAAAAACGATCAAACAAAATCAAACTATTATTGTGACGATTAATGCCATACAAAATTCCATTATCCGAAGTAAGTTCAGCAGAAATAAATGGAAATGATGCCGCAATTGGTGACGAATTCATGTTATAGGAAATCATCAGCTCGTCATTGCATAGTGGTATTGTGGAATTAAAACCTTGTTCAGCTTGATATAAAACTTTGCGAGTTAAAATTAATTTACTACCAAAAATACTTTCAATATCTTCAGAAAGTTGATCAAGTTTTTCTTTATTTTTTGTATAGACAGTTACATAAAATGCGAACTGGAAAAAGTGCTCAGTACCTTGAGTAAGATTATCGCGCAATTCTTCAACGTCTCTCAAGGCAGTTTCACGGATCGGATCACGCGGAGAACCTTTTTCAGAATCAGCATTGATTTGCGCTTCGAGCGCACCCACTTTATTTTTTAGTTGTTTTAAAATAATAGCCGCCTTTACTGGATAAAAAAACATCGATATATCCATGTTTACGGACAAATTTATAACTGGAGAACTCCAGCCAATCGAAATATATCGAGGATAACTCATTATAAAAAGCGTTCTGGCAAAAGTAGTGCCCAACTGAAGAAAGCTAGATTCTACATTTAAAGAAGCGGGTGCGATAATATCTTTCAAAGACACCACGCCTTCACGATAGACACGTTCCTCTTCTAAAGAAATCACTTCAGTGGCTGCCTTCGATTCCAATTGTCCTTTTTCTTTTTCAAGCAAAGACACTCCGATATCTTTACCTTGTCCAAATTGTGGTTTAAATGCCATATTATTCTAATTTCATTTCGTTAAGTGGAGCTAAACGCTCAGTAAGAGCGATGTCTGGATTGTAGGTTGAATATAATACTTCTACCAAAGATTGTGTATCCAAACGCACCACTTCTAGTCCAATACTTCGCAAACCAGATTCCACCTGACGCACCCGTTGATCCAAATCATATTTACGCTTCGCAAATCGCTCGGCTTTTAATTTTACTGTGGCAATCGGATTAAACACTTCACTAAAACGTGACCAAAAACTTTTTTGTTTATTTGACAATGGATCATAAGGAACCACAACATAAAAATTTTTGCTCATAATCTCCCCCATTTCGACAAGCTCAGAAACAAACGAACGATAATCGGCGATCTGAGTGCGCAATAATTCATTTGTTTGTTCACGCTCACGTTTTACCAAATCCAACAAATATGGCTGGATATAAAGCTCACGAGATTGAATTACCACTTGCAAAGGATGGTCGATCGAATTTAAAAAACTAACATATGCTGAGATTGTAGCATTTTGTTCATCTTCATTTTTTAACGCAAAATTAATACTCGACACCATTAAAATAGAACGAAGGGTTCCATCTTTCATTATCAAAGTATCTTGCTTTATTTCAGATACGCTAATAAATCGCTGAGCAGCAGGAAAGGTAGATTTTTTTGCGGCCGCTTTTTTATTTTTCATAATTTCTAGAGTTGAGGAAAAAAGAAAATTTATTTTATTTTATTCGATTATTCTTCAGGCTTATAATACCCACCCGTATTCACAGCTAACGATAAATCTCGAATACGATTGTATGATAATCTAGGAATTTCAGATACCTTCTCTATCACTTCCACTCGGCCACTCTTACGCATTTCTTCGAGCTCATCTTTTGAATCCATTTTATACCAAATACGTCGACTAGGACGACGCAGGGTTTGGATTAAATTTAATATAAAATAATGAAAAGACTGTCCGTTTATTTTTACAAAAGCCAATATCAATGATGATCCACCCAACGTAGCTAAGAAAAAAATAAATAAAGTGGTATCAGCAATTTTATAAATAATAAATAAAATCAAAGCAGTAACCAACATGATCACAAATTGACGAGCTGTCACTGGTCCGAAAATTTTATCTTCAACATCGATAAATTGTGGTACTGTAAACTGCTCCATATATTATATATCTAATTCTTTTTCCATTTTGGCTATAGCCTCCACTTCAGCCAACAAAATCTTTTCTTTGGAATTAAGAACGGCATTTAAACTAAATTTTTGAGATAATGCTTCATCCACTACTTCCAAATAACTTTGGTAAAGAGGACTTTTGCGCCAAGCAGCCCATGATTCCATAAACAAAACATAGGATTCATCTTTCAGATTTACAAATTTTTGTTTTAAACGACTTACCGCTTCGGTTGGCTGAGAAGACAAACGACGCAAATCAATTAAAGAAAAATACTGTATTTCGTCCAAAGGACCCATCTCTACTGGTTTTGCTTGCACATCATGCACCATTGGTTTAAACGATTGGGAAGGAGTTGAGCGAAGAGGGCTTGGTGCATTGTTAGTTTCAATTTTTTTTGTGGAAATAAGGTCTGAAATAATAGGCGCGCTTGGAACTTGGCCGATAATTTTTTCAACCGCTGCTTCACGGTCAGATTTTCTCATAGTTTCAATAACTGGCATTGGAGGCAATGCTTGGAAAGTCACTGGGGTATTTTTCTTTGCCGGAATTGGCGAGGAAATTTTTGTTTTGGAAATTAATTCTTCTGCTTGAGGTTCAGACAACCCCAAACCGCCTTCTGCAATTGAACGCAAACATAAATCGCGAGTATCATTTTCACTTCGGATGTCCTTTAGACGCAATTGAACACTACTGCGTAAACGATTTTCAAATTGGGCTGGTACTTTAAAAGAAAAAGTTAAAATTATTTTGGAAACTTGATCAAGTTGAGCTGGAGCCACAATTGAATCAGAATGAAAACTAACTGGAACCTCTTCATTCAGGAGAGATTTAACATCGGCTGTTTTTAATGGTGTTTGATCGATCTTGTCTTGTGCCAATTGATTTGGAATAATAACCTTTTTTTCAACCGGACCAACCACCAAGCCTTGTGGTTTTTCAATTTTTGGTTCCACGACTTCGACAACTTTAACAACTTCAGGTTCGACTACTTTCACTGGCTCGACTACTACTGCAACTGGTTTTGATTGTCGTGCCTTAAGTTCCGCCAGAGTAATTCGCTCTGTCGTACCATCGGCTTTTTTTACTAAAATTGTTGGTTGGTTATTATCTGTCATATTTATTCCCTCCATTTAAATTCATTACTTTGTTCGTCAAAGTAATATAAATCAGCGATCGCTGGATCATTGTAGTGTGTAGAGATATCATTCAAAGAATCAATGATCGCCGCTGGCTTATCATCATCTGACAAATCCACAACTTCCTCCTGCACCATTTCTTTGATGTCTTCATGGCTTGGAACTTCAGGTTCGATAGGTTCAGGCGGGGAAATGCGTACCACCGATTCGTCCGTTGGTGGTGTAACATAATAGCCGCTCACTAAATGTCCGTAGATCATCAAAACACTTTGAATAACTTGCCTAACATAATTATCGTTTTGAGTTCCCCATGTAGTATCTTCTTTAACAAAATTTATCAAACTCAACCCATCAAATTTTTTATTACTAAAAATTTCGAATTTGTCGATCCAATATGCTAAAAGGGTTGGTTCTCCAGTTTCTGGATTTACACCAATAGTTTGATCATTGCCATAAAGAAAAACTGCAAAAGCCGAGGACAGCTCGTGACGAATTTTTAAAACAGGATAATAGCTGATTGATTGATTAATACACTTATCCACATTGACTCCAAAGACCATACTTTCGAATAGCATGTTTGTACCAACGAAAAGCATTTGTATGTTTTCTGGTAAAAACTGCAAATTTTCAGAAACTATCAAAAGAGACAATCGGTAATAAGCTTCAGACCACACTTCTGACAAATCAGTAAAATCAAAAGTTCCAGAAGTATATTCTTCAAATTTTTTAACTACCTCACTAATAGATGATCCGTATTTTACCTGCCCATTCCACGCGAACAACGAATGCAAATACATTCCAAAGGTTTCTACTTTTGTCAAATTAAAAGAATCTACAATTAAAGTATTTGCACTTTTCCAATCACCAATAAAACGTCCATTATCTTTCTGTCCACGAAGATATGGTAAATATGTTTCATATAATCTCAAAAAAACTATAATATTTTCTTGAGTTGGACCAAAAATAGCATTTAAAATAAATTCTTCTCGACTGGATAATCCTAAATTAGCACATCTTGCAATTGCGTCTTTTCGCTCGTTCTCATCACCAAAGGCCTGAGAACACAGATCGGCTAATTTTGTTTTGAATTGATTATCCATAATTTAAATTAAACGATTTTTTTTCTTTCTTCGTCTGACAACATTTCCAAAGTACTTTGCAAACCTTTTTCAGCCATATCTTCACCGTATTGAGGATCTTGAAAATCAATATCGTAAACTTCTTCTAACAATTGAGCTGGTCTTGAATCACCGCGTTTGCGCAATTCACAAAGTGCCTGGCCAATTAAGACCGAAAAGGAAACATTAGTTTTTCCTTCAAACGTCTCGCCGTTTGGAACGAACTTTCCGTCTTTATCATATACAGTCAAAAAAGTTGCACTACCACTTCCTTTTGCAATATATTTTTTTAAATATGCAGTTGCATATTCACCCAAAACATATCTAACCAACTCTCCAATTTTTTTACCTTGTGTTTCATTTTTTATTTTGTCTTGGCAAAAATCATTTTCACCTTTATCTGGCTTAGCGTTTGCTTCAATAGCCGCTGCCGACGCAAACCGTTCAACACCCGGTTGGTCGATATGCCCCTTCTGGATTCTTTTTGACAAATACTCTCGCAATTCTTTCATACCTTTAAAGGTGTGTTTTGTAATTGGCATGTCTGGTTCATTATCTATATCACGACACCACATTATTAATTCAAAATCCTGAAATTTTTCTTTATTTTGAACTAAGGAAAAAGAACTACGCGAACCACCGATTGCGTAGATAGAAGACAGTGCAGTCAACCAATCGTTTTCATTGTTAATAATACAAGGGGCAAAGACATCGGTAAAGACTAAATCTGCAGCCTCATAACGTGTCAAACCAAAGCCTCTGGTTTGAACCATAGTGCGATCGTAGTGAGCTTTCATGCCTTTAATAATTTGACCATCTAATCTTTCGCCACAAAGATAAATAGAACTTTTTGTGCCGCCTGTTTCAGTATTTATTGTTGTTTTAATTTGATCTGCAGACTCTTCTTTTAAAACCATACCGAGCATGGCTTTCGACAAACGCGGTGTTTTATTGGTATTTTTAACATCACCACCTTTACGTCTCTGCGCTAAATCAGCTAAGCGAAAACGAATGACTGCTCCAGTTTGCGCCTCATCCATTTCACCGACTTCTTGTGGCTGACCCATCATGCCGCCTTTTTCGCCTTTTTGTAAATCACTCAAAGTAACCTCTGAAGCCATGCGCCCACTGAGAGGGATAAACCACATACCGGAACCATCACTTTTATTTACCGCATAAGCTTGACCGCCCAATTCACGATGATCAGATGAGGTATACCGCCAAGAATCCATCATCTGTAAACCAATTTGTACGTCTGTACCTTTTATGTGTTTTATGTATGATTTTAAATCTTCTTCAAACCCTTCGTAATCATCACGTGGATTAATTTGCTCATTCAACAAATTATCTCTTTTTGATTTTCCTTTTGTTTGTACTGAATTCACATCTTCATCGCGGATATTTTCAGCTTTTACAGCCTTAATTTCTTCTGGCCTATCGAAAGAAAGATCTTTTCCGTAGAAAAAATTAATCACCACATCTTTTAAATTAAGTTTTGCAGCCCCTAAATTTCTATTAGTATTTACTATGTCTAACAAATAGGCGAAGTCAGACAAACTAATATTTCGGCTAGTAGTTTTGTTAGGATCTTCCAAATCTGGTATATTAATAGGCCAAGTCGCCTCATTGGCTTTACCATTTAGCAGCGGCTTGTAAACTTTCTTTTCAACTTCAGTAGGCCCAATCCCATCACAAATTTTTAATTCTCTAGCTGCAAAATTTATTCCGTCAAGAATTTTAGCAATACGCCAGTGAGTAACAGTTTGAGCTGCGTCACAATTAAAAGTTACAAAAACCTCAGTTAGATTAATACGACTATAATCTGCTGTCTGATTATATTTCAAATCTAACTCCAAACGTTTTTTAACATTCGGCTTTAAATTTTCTAAACCATTTTCCATTACAAGTTCGGTAACATGGCCACTTACCTCTTTGGAAGAATGGTTTATTTCCTCTCTTACGTGGCCACCTTTGTGAATATCACTCATAAAATATCAATTAAGAAATAACCTCTTTTAGTGCGAACACAATCTCTGCCTTTGCTGAAGGCAAACTATTAATAAACGCTTTTAATTCTGATGCGCTCACGCCTATCTGACTTAAGTCGTAATCATTCAACATATTTCCTACATTTAGCATCATAGTTTCAGCTTCAGCATTTATTACGCCCGAATTCAACATATCTATTGTTAAACCTATTTTTTTTAATATTTCTTTAAACGATTCTCTTCTTGGTCCGTTATTTAAAATTTCCGCCAAATTTAACATCCGCCT
>CAINUM010000063.1 GCA_903853785.1 Candidatus Magasanikiibacteriota bacterium | reverse complement strand
TCCAAAACATAATATTTTGGCTTTCCAACAGTTTCTTTGGTTTTGTTAATCCCGCTTTCCTCCCAATTTTTCTTCCATTTTTTCTCGATTGCTTGGTGATTATATTTTTGCATAATAATATTAGATACCTGATTATCTTATCTAAAATAAGATGATAATGCAAGGCTAAGCCAAAATACCGTTAAAACATCCACACTCTATTTTTTATCGCTTCTTTCCAAATATAATAGCGACGCAAAAGTAACAAAACTGGCCACTTGGTGAAAAATATTTTTAAATCACGCTTGCCATGGACCAAATAACGAATTAACAATACTGGAATGCAGATTGGCATGGTCAAAATATACAAATAGTCCCAAGGCAACACCACCAGACCACCCCAAACTTTAGGATGAAAATGCAGATAGTGATTCGGATAAAGTTTTTTTAATTTTGGCCAAACTGCTCCATTGCGAGCGGAACGTAAAAGGGCCACAGCATTCCAAACCGCGGCTTCGTGAAAAATCTTGGCTTGCGGAGCACGGGCATATTCAAAACCATTGGCGATGGCGCGAATCGCAATCTCACTATCTTCATTATTAAAATAAAAAAATTCAGAATTTAAATAACCGATTTTTTCAAAAACTTTTTTGCGATAAACAATGTTGCCACCCATCGGCCACATCGCCCCAATATTTTTTACTAGTCTTTCTGGAAAAAACCCATGATAATTTTCTGAGATATAAAAAACCTGTCCAAATACAAATGAAATATTTTCCGAGGTAAAACCAGCCATTAAATTTTTTAACCAATTCTTATCCGCTGTACAGTCATCATCTATTGAAGCGACAAAATCATATTTGGCGGCTTTAATACCACTATTTCTTGCTTCACTAAGTCCAAGATTTTTTGAATGAGATACAATTTTTATTTTTGGATCCTTTAGTGTTAACAAAAAATTAGCAGTCCCATCGTTTGAACAATCATCGATTATTACGATTTCAAATTCTCTATAATCCAAAGACAATAAAGATTTCAAACTTCTTTTGAGGGATTCAAGACGGTTATAGGTGCATAACGTAACAGTACATCCAGGTTGAAACATATATTATTTCTGGCAATGCGGACAATAGTGAGTCCCCCGCCCAGCGTGTTTTTTCTTTAAAATAATATTTTTACAACGCTTACATTTTTCACCGTCGCGTCCGTAAACATTTAAAAAATTAATATGACTACCAGTATGCCCATCGCTATCTACATAATTATTAAAAGTAGTACCGCGATTGGCTATCGCTACTTTCAAAATATCTTCAATGCATTTATATAATTTTTTTATTTCCACAGCAGTCAAACTACTTACTTTTCTGGTCGGCAAAATTTTAGCACCAAAACAAGCTTCGTCCGCATAAATATTTCCAATTCCAGAAATTAATTTTTGATTCAAAAGCAGGGCTTTAATATTAGTTTGGCGTTTTTTAAATAACTTTTGAAATGCTTCCAAAGTATAATCCGGAGTCAAAGGTTCAATACCAAAATTATTTGTTACGATCTTTTCTTTTTCTTCTTTAGAAACTAATTTCAAATATCCAAAGCGACGAAGATCATTGAAAAACAGCTGGCCTCCATCGGCAAAACTAAACACCACCCGAGTGAATTTGTTTGGTACTGTAGTATTCATCCCAGTTTGACTATGACCGCCCGCCAACAACTGTTTTTTATGTCGATAAATAAGTTGGCCCGTCATTTTCAGATGCACGAGTAAATAAGAATATTTAGCAGCCTCTCCTAGGGCAAACATCAATAATTTACCGCGACGCTCAATATGTTTAAATTTATTTCCAACCAAAACTTTCAAAAAATCCGAAGATTTATTGTGTACACTTTTAGCTGCCAATATTTCAATATTTTTAATTTTTTCTCCAGCAATCTTTTTTTCCAAATCGCGACGTATCGTCTCTACTTCTGGCAATTCCGGCATATCATATTTTAATTTTACTAGCCACCCGCTCTATCGCTTTAACAAAAGCGGCAGCGCGCATTGTAATATTATATCTTTCTTTTGTCTCCCATACTTCACCAAATGCCTGCACCATCATTGGTTCCAATTTAGCAAATACTTGTCCTTCAGTCCAGCGTTCATTTTTATTGTTTTGCTCCCATTCAAAGCAACTCACAGTCACCCCACCTGCATTTGCCAATACATCCGGCACAACGATAACATTGTGTTCCGCTAAAATTTCATCGGCTTCTGGGGTAGTTGGACCATTAGCCATTTCCACCACAATTTTGGCTTTAATATTTTTCGCATTCAAAACAGTAATTTGGTTTTCCATCGCTGACGGTACCAATATTTCTGCGTTTAATTCCAACAACTCTTCGTTTGAAACATTTTGTGCACCAACGAAACCTGATAACGAGCCTGTTTGCTTTTTAAATTCAAAGACTGCTCCCATATCCAATCCGTCTTCCTTATATATACCACCTTTACTGTCACTAATAGCCACAATCTTATACCCATCTGCACTAAGAAGTTTGGCCATAAAGCCACCGACATTTCCCATGCCTTGAATTGCTACTTTTGTTTCACCTGGTTGCAAATTTAATTTTTTGGCCAATTCACGTACAACATATACACCACCCTGAGCGGTAGCCGTTTCACGACCTTCGCTTCCACCATCGGCGATAGCTTTGCCGGTGATCACTCCCGGATCTGCATGGCCAAGTAATTTTTCATACTCATCACGCATCCACCCCATAATTTGTGGTGTAGTGTACATATCAGGAGCTGGAACATCTTTGTCTGATCCGATCTCTCTCCAAATTTTTTGAATATAGCCACGAGACAATCTTTCTAATTCCCCTATTGATAATTTTTTGGAATCAACAATAATACCACCTTTACCTCCACCCATTGGAATATTTACAGTCGCACATTTTATCATCATCCAAAAGGATAAAGCGCGCACTTCATCAAGCGAAACATTTTCATGATAACGAATACCACCTTTGTATGGCCCCATGGCATTATTATATTGAGATCTAAATCCGGAAAATACTTTCACCTCACCACTATCCATTTTTACTGGCACTGATACCATCAACACACGATCTGGCTGTTTTAGTATTTCATAAATATTTTCATCTAAGTCCATTATCTTGGCTGCCTTCTCAAGTTGAACTAACGCATTTTCAAAAGGATTTTGCATATACTATATTTTAATAGTGAGTAAATCAGTATGGATTAATAATACCCCATAATCTATCCACCGTCAAAATTAGCATAACCGCATAAGTAGGAGTATACTTCAGTAAATTTAATTATCTTTTTTATGTGTTACAATCCGACCGTATCTATAACCACAGCACTTGTTGAATGGACACTAGGAGTCATTATCCCATTTAAATATCCGAAAAATCGTACGCGTTTTTTTTCCAGTACTTTGATGTTTTTTTTAGGATTATATCAATTTACCGAATTCATGTTTTGTAAAACCAATCAGGCTGATCTGTGGATGCGTATCGGTTTTATGGCTTACAGTGTTTTGCCGGCCATCGGACTCCACACTACCTTATATTATTTCAAAATTAAATTTAATCTTTTCTGGATATATATTATTCCTACAATATATATAATTGGTGCGGGAATGGCAGAAAAATTTGTAATAGAAGGAAAATGTCATGATATTTTTGTAACTGCCCGCAACATTTTCTCTAATGTGATTTCGCCTTTTTCGTCTGTTCGATTTGGCATATATAGTGCTTACTATTTTAGTTTTATCTTGATTGCTTGTATTATTGGAATCCGCGCCTACATGAAAGAAAAAAATCAAAGAAAACAAAAGGCTTTATTAGCTTTTCCTACCGCTGTTTTTCTCATGTCATTTCCAACTTTTATTTTAACAGTAATGTTTCCAGCACTAAATGTTCAGTTTCCTTCAGTTCTTTGTCATTTTGGATTATTATTAGCCTTAATGATATTTGTTGGGGCAAGGTGGGAAGATGAAATGCAATTAGGTAAATAATTAAACAAAAAACCCTTGACTATTAATCGAGGGTTTTTTGTTTAATTTATATTTTATTTTCGCAAATGTGTTGAAAATTACTCACCATATATCCAACCCCTTTTTCTTTTATTAGTTTATCTAGCTTTAATAAAAAACCAGGGTAGAAGGCTGAGTTTATTGAGTGTATTAGCTCTTTCCAGTACTTCAATCTATTTTCGGCCGAATCTTTTTCTTGATAACTTTCAAAATATGCGTGATAAAACTTCTTTTTATCAATTTTTTGTTCGCTACCTCCTACAGGCCCGTTGATCAACAGTGATAACAATAATCTTTCGTTCTTGTATGATAAAAAGTCAGTATCCTTATTTTCATCCATTTCCAAAGCCAAAGTTTCTGTGACCGCTTCATTTAACCATGAAAATCTTTCTATATCATCACCCATGATGGTAGGACCAAACACAAGCCCTCTCCTGTATTTATCGGTATTAAAAACACCCAAATGCCTTGGAGTCGTCAAAAACAAGGAACCGGAAATTGCGTGGAGCATCTCATGATTAAATGTGTGCTGAAGATCTGCTAAAAACTCGTTTTCATCTCCATTAAAGTTGGTATCAATCTCAATGTGAACCGTAGAATAACGTGAATTTGCTCCTTTAGCATCTACTTTTTCTCCGGCTTTAGTACCTTTATCAAAGAAAAATATTTGTACATCGGACAATCGTTTTTTAACCTCTTCCGGTGATATGTTTAAATCACCGTTCTGTCTCAATATGTCTAATTTTTCTGAAAATGAATTTTTGAATTCTGGTAGCCAAACTCTTTCAGCAATTTTAACAATTGATTCAAATTTTTCACGCTGACGTTGTCCACTTTTTCCTGAAAGACTATTGTATAGTGAGTCGCTGTCGTTATCTCCAATAAAATTACCAACAACTTTTTTTGCTAGACTATCTCTTTTAACTGCAAAAGAATCAGAAGAAACTTTACTTTGTCTTCTGTCCAAAATCCCCTTATCTGACGGTGTAAACTTATTTTCACTATTCATAAAA
The DNA here is from genome assembly GCA_903853785.1 of Candidatus Magasanikiibacteriota bacterium. Classification (GTDB taxonomy): domain Bacteria; phylum Patescibacteriota; class Patescibacteriia; order Magasanikbacterales; family GWA2-37-8; genus CAIOJG01. The sequence goes on along the minus strand of CAINUM010000063.1, from coordinate 63,371 downwards.
TTAAAATATTTATGAGTTAATAATACTCGATAAGTTATTGATAGTCAAAAAAAGAGGCCACGAATTGGCCTCTTTGATAAAATAATAAAATTTATTTTTTAATCGCCTTAGTTGCTTTCTTCATTTTTTTAGCCGTCTCTGACACCGCTTTAGCCACTGCATCTTTGGCGGTTTGATTGATCTTGTCTGAACCTGTATTAACCCATTCACTAGTTTTCTTGGCAATAACTTTTTGCAACAATCCAGAGGCACCGTCCGTTAATAATGTTAACAGACCAGACATATGCTCTACCTTGCCGCGAATGTATCCGATCGCCTCAGTCAAAGCTTGTAGTCTCACTCTAAACTCTTCTACTATCTGATTGGCATTGCGCAACAACCTCATCAAATAATAAAACATCCAACACAAGAAAAACGTAACCCACAAAATACAGAACGATATTATCAAAAATAAAATATCTTTTGAATTAGTAAACATATTTCCCTCTTAAAAAATTATAAATATATTATACCACAAAAAATAAAAAGTGACTATCTCATTTCTGCTTTGAATTGCTTTTCTAGTAAAATTATTATTTTTTTCATTATCAAATCAACCTCCACTGTTGTTAATGTCCTCTCAGGATCAGAAAATATAAATCCGTAACCCACGCTCTTGTAGCCCTCACCAATATTAACACCTTCGTAGACATCAAATAACTCTACTTTTGCAATTAAGGGGTCGGCTGAATTTAAAACCGCTAATATATCTGCATGTTCTACTTCTTTTTTTACTAAAAAAGCTAAATCTCGCACAACTTCTGGATAACCAGAAGCGGGGTGGTAACTAGAAAGAATTTTTTTATTTTCCAATAAATCAGACAACGTTATCAAATTTATTTGCAAGACACCAACTCGTTGTTCGATACCCAATCCTTGTGATACTAATGGGTTTATTTCACAAATTATTCCAACTGTTTTTCCAAAAGTAGAAACTAACGCAAGTCTAGTTGGGTGCTCCCAAGTTTGAATTTTGTCGGCTGGTAAAATTTCGATTGCCAAATGCAACTCAGCAAAAATGCTTTCTAAAGCCTTGCGAACCTGCCAATAAGGGGCTTCATCTTTTTTTGCTGCATACAAAGCTGCCAACCAAGTATCTTGTTTTGGTAATAAAATATCCCCGTTATTATCAACACGTGCTCCAGCCTGATGAGTGGAAAACACTTTACCAATTTCAAATATTTTTACTACCGGATAATTTTCAATGTTATTTTTTACATTTTCTAACAAATTTGGCAAAAGATTTCTTCTTAAAAATGGACGCTCTTTAGAGAGTGGATTATCTAATTCTAAATATTTTTCAATTCCATCTCCAAGTTTGTTGATTTGATCCTGACCTACAAAAGAGTAATTGTAAACCTCATTATAACCAAGTTCTTTCACCAATATTGAAGTAATATTTTTTTCTAGATTTCGTAAACGATTTATTTGTGGTGGTTTATTTTCTAAACCTGGCAATGCTGATGCAATATTGTTATATCCAAAAAAACGAGCCACCTCTTCTACTAAATCTTCAGCAATGGAAATGTCCTTTACAGCACGCCAAGTAGGAATTATTATTGAGAGATTTGCTTTCTTTGATTTTACCACAAAACCCAAACGTTCAAAGATGTTTATGATATCTTTTTCTGGTATTATTACTCCTAATTTTTTTTCAAAAATGCTAAATGGAATTTCTATTGGACCAACTGTTAAAGCAAAGTTTTTTTCATCCACCACTTTACTTGAAACCTTAGCTTCAGGACTACATTCCAAAACCAGCTCGACTGCTTTTTGCAAAGCCATTTCACACATATTTGGATCTAAACTTTTTTCAAAACGCACCGAGGAATCACTTCGTAAATTCAAATGAGTAGATGTTTTGCGAACGCTAATAGGATTGAAATTGGCTGATTCAAAAATAATACTGGTGGTCCCATCATCAATAGAACTCACCTTACCTCCCATGACCCCAGCAATTGCTAAAGCTTTTTTATTATCAGCAATTACTAAATCATGTTCATTCAACTCGTATTCATTTTTATCTAATGCCACAATTTTTTCTCCTATCTTAGCCAAACGAATAGAAATTTTTTCTTCAACTTTGGTTGCGTCAAAAGCATGCATCGGCTGTCCCAAATCCAACATTATATAATTTGTAATATCAACAATGTTATTAATCGGATGATGTCCCAAAGTCATCAGTTTTTCTTGTAACCAAACTGGAGATGGTCCTACTTTAATACCAGACATCGCCACTGCCATATATCGTGAACACAATTTTGGTTCAACCACTTCAACCTCTAATTTAAAATCTTTTCCTGGTGTTATTTTTTTAGTTTCATATTTTTGCAAATCACGACTGTACAGCACCGCCACTTCACGTGCCATACCATAATGACCCCAAAGATCGCCACGATTAGATAGTGACTTATTATCAATTTCAAAAACCCAATCATTTAAACCTAAAACTTCAGCGATTGGCAGGCCTATTTTATAATTTTTTTCAGTCAAATCTAAAATCTCTTTTTCGTCTTTTGTTGGAAATAATTCTCCTAAGCCAATTTCCGTAGAGGCGCAAATCATACCGTAAGAATCTTCACCGCGAATTTTAGTTGGTTTTAGCTCAGTCAACTTATCTTCACCGTGCCACTGTACTTTGGCCCCAACTTTCGCAACTGCAACCAACATACCTTCGCGTACATTACTACCACCACATACAATTTGTAATTCTTCATTACCAACATCCACTTTACACAATTTCAACTTATCAGCATTAGGATGCTTGATTTCGCTAGTAACCTTTCCAATTACAATATTTTGCAACAATTCACCTTGATCTTGCAAATTCTCAACTTCAACGGTAGACGCTTTCAATTTTTCGGCCACTTCTTTAGCGTCTACTACCAATGGACTTACGTATTTTTTTAACCAATTATAGGATATCAACATATTAAAACTGTTTAAGAAATTTCAAATCACCACTTTCGAGATGGCGAATATCCTCAATACCATATTTAAGCATCACCAAACGGGTTAAACCAAACCCAAAGGCAAATCCTTGATTTTTTGTCGAATCGATATTTCCTTCTTTTAACACATTTGGATGAATCATACCTGCTCCAAAAATTTCCAACCAACCAGTATTTTTACAGACTCGACAACCTTCACCTTTACACAAAAAACAGGTAACTTCACCATTAACACCAGGCTCTACAAACGGATAATATTTTGGACGCAGACGCACCTGTGTTTCTTCACCATACAAATGCTTAGCCACTGTTTCAAGCACCCCTTTTAGATGAGCAAAAGTAATATTTTCCCCCACCACAAAACCTTCTAGTTGATAAAATGTATGTTCATGACGGACATCGGTCGCCTCGTTGCGGAAACATTTTCCTGGCACAATCGCACGAACCGGAGCTCCATATTTTTGCATAGCCCGAACTTGCATCGCAGATGTCTGAGTGCGCATTACCCATGGAACATTTGAATCTACCCCATGACCTTTTACATAAAAAGTGTCTTGCATATCGCGAGCAGGATGGGTTTCCGGTATATTTAAAGCAGAGAAGTTGTAATAATCACTTTCAAGTTCAGATCCGTCGAGGGTCATAAAACCCATTGAAGTAAAAAGTTCTTCTAAATCATTTTGTACAATCGTGTTTGGATGAAAATGACCACGTTCATTTTTTGGCAATACTGGTTGAGTGGTATCCAATCTTTCTTTTTCCAAATTTGCTTGCCAATCCGCTTGAGATAATTCTTTTTTCTTTGACTGTAATGCATTTTCAATTTCTATCTTTACGTCATTGGCAACTTGACCAACCACTTTACGAGCATCATCGGCTAAATCTTTTAGGCCTTTCATAATATTGGTCAATTCACCATTTTTGCGACCAAAAAATTTATTCTCCAATTCTTCTAATTGAGCTTTGTCTTTAACAGACTTTAGCGCTAACAATGCTTCCGATTTTAATTGTTCAAGTTTTGATTGCATATTATTTTTTTTCAATTTCTATTTTTGGCTTATCTATTTTAACAATAAAATTATCTTTACCTTCAAAACTAATTTTCACACCACATTGCTTTTCTAAATCCCTAAAAACATCTTCAACCAACGATTGGTCCATTTCAAAAATAGGATAAAAGTCTATGCTAGCATGCCCACCCGGTAAAAGTTTTTTTGAAACCGCGTTGAAATATTTTGAGATATCATTAACAGATACGTCACTTCTCATTTTTAAACTATAAAGAGCTTCGCCATATGTATCAACAATAAGATCAAATTCTGGAAAATCGTGAAGTTCTAGTATTGAACGCCATTTTAAATCATTCTTATTTGGTTTTGCCTTTTTATCATTTATTTCCAAGCTTTTTTCCGCTGCTTTCTTTTTTAATCCGGTGGTAAATACTTCCACCTTATCACCAAACGTGTCTCTAATTTGTTTGGCATACATTCCATTTCCACCACCCAAATCCATTATTTTAATTTTTCTTCCAGGATTTTCAGTAATTAATTTAGGTATAGTTAAATTAACAAACCATTCCCTGTGCACACTGCTAATATCATCATCTTGCCCTCCAACTCCTTCAACTCTGGACGCTGATTTGTAACTCAAACCTTGAAAACGTCCGGTTTCATTCATCCATGCTCGATCCTGCCATTCATTAATTTTATCTTTCCGCTCATCTGAATTTAAAAAAGGTTCACCACTTCGAGCAGCTTTGGATATATATCTTTCTCCTAGTTCTGGGTTGTAACCTTTTTGCTCAGACATAATAAATCTATTTTTGTTGCGTTTCTTTTAGTTTGTTTAAACTATATTTATTGTACTATTTATTTCCATGTTTTAAAAAAATCTCTTTACAAAACCCCAAATTACCATTTTAAAAGTATTTATATCTCGAACGGTTACTACCACCACCAACAACATTAATAAAGCAAATCCAACCGTATGAAATATACCTTCTAATTTTTGTGAGACATCTTTACGACGTAATTTTGAAATAGCGACAAACAACAAACGACCACCGTCCAAAGCTGGAATTGGTAAAATGTTAAACACCGCTAAATTTAGCGACAACATGGCCATAAATTGTATTAAATACACCAATCCCATTCGTGCCACTCTCCCAGTCATCACTGCAACGCCCACTGGACCAGAAACTGCATCACCAACACCGTGACCTGCAAACGCTCCTTTTATCAATAAATAAAATGCTATTAAAATTTCTTTCAAATACCAACCCGTGGCTTTTATGCCTTCCCAAATTGCTATAAAAAAAGGATACTTCACTGTACCGAGTTCGGCAATCGCTATACCCAAACCACCTCTACCAGTATCACTGTAAATTGCTGGTTTAATTTGCTTATCAAAAATTTCTTTATCACGCTGAACTTTTACCAACAAAACTTCATTTTTATGGAGATCAATATAATCTTGTAGTTCTTTCAAACGAGGATTTGCCAACGTTCCTACCTGCAATATCGCATCACCCGCTTTAATTCCAGCAGCTTCTGCCGGTTTACCAGGAACTACTTGCATAACTTCAACACGACGATCCGCGATCTTTGAAACATCCGACATGTTATCTAGGGTCTGAGGTAAGCCAATCATATAACCACTGATCAAAAGCACCATTGCCAAAACTACATTCATTACAACACCAGCAGCCAGCACGACAGATTTTTGCCAAGGTTTTTTGGCTGCAAAACTTTGCGGATCATTTTGTTCATCTCCATTTTCTCCTTTGATCTTTACAAAACCACCCAATGGTAACCAATTCAAAGAATAAACAGTGCCATATTCTTCGTCAGTTTCATTTAGATCACGATTCCCCTTCACAATACGCCAATGTTTTTTATTGTCTTTTTTAAATTGCAAACCAAAAAGTCTTGGTGGAAAACCAAAACCGAATTCATGAACTTTCATGCCAGTTTTTTTGGCCGCAATAAAATGACCGAACTCATGAGAAATAACTAACACCGCTAAAACCAGGATAAAAAAGATAATTGAGGCCATAAAGGCTTGATTTATTAGTATTAGTAAGCTAAAATAACTGAATAAAGTCGTCACCGACTTTGCTCAATAAGTATATATTATATGTCTCCATTTTATATTATTATAGCGGTTCTGGCAATAGTAGTGATCTGGGTAATCATGGTCTTCAACGGCTTGGTACGGGGCAAAAATCGCGTCGACGAAGCTTTTAGTGATATCGACGTTCAACTCAAACGTCGCTACGATTTAATTCCAAATTTAGTGGAAACCGTAAAGGGCTATATGACCCACGAACGTGAAACTTTGGTAAAATTGACCGAAGCGCGCACAGCTGCGATGACTTCTCACGACAAAGCCGGCGCTACATTAGCCGAACGCGAAGCAGCGGAAAATGCATTATCTTCTACTTTAAAATCTCTATTTGCCGTTACTGAAAATTATCCAGAGCTAAAAGCTAGTCAAAACTTCTTACAATTACAAGACGAAATTTCTGATACCGAAAACAAAATCCAAGCTAGTCGCCGTTTTTACAATGGTAATGTTCGTGACTTCAATACTAGTATCCAAACTTTCCCAACCAATATGTTCGCTGGTATGTTGAAATTTACTAAATACGAATTCTTCCAAGCAGCAGAGGTTGAAAGACAAAATGTGCAGGTAAAATTCTAATTCAGTTATGTACTCACAAATAGATTCAAACAAACAAAAATCCGTACTACTTTTGATACTGGCTGCTGTCCTAGTGATTGCTTTGGGATATGTTTTTGATCGTGCTTATGGTGGCGATGGTTATAGTGGAATATTTTTAGGAATAATGATTTCACTTATCACCACTTCGGTTTCCTATTTTCAGGGTGACAAAATTGCTTTGATGACTAGTGGTGCCAAACCGCTAGAAAAAAATGATAATCCGTATGTATATCGGATGGTTGAGAATCTTTGTATTACCGCTGGCACACCAGTTCCAAGAATATACATTATGGAAGATTCGGCCATCAATGCCTTTGCCACCGGACGCAAACCAGAATTAGCTTCTATTGCTATCACTCGTGGCGCGATTGAGAAATTGGAAAACGAAGAACTAGAGGGTGTGATTGCTCATGAACTTTCTCATATAAAAAATTATGATATTCGTTTCATGATGCTCGTCGCTGTTTTGGTTGGTGCAGTTTCTATCATGGCCAATATATTTTTACGTGGCGGAATGTTTCGTCGTCGCAGCAGTGACCGCGAAGGTAGCGATGGTATGGCGATATTTGCAATCGTGGGTATCGTATTAGCAATCCTTTCACCAATCATTGCTCAGCTGATAAAATTAGCCGTGTCACGCAAACGTGAATATTTGGCTGACGCCAGCGGATCTCTTCTCACCCGTTATCCAGAAGGATTAGCTCGTGCGCTAGAAAAAATTGCCGCTGAAAACACTCCGATGAAAAATGCATCACCAGCTACTTCGCATATGTATATTTCGAATCCATTTTCCGGTAAAGCCTTGGCTGGATTATTTTCCACTCACCCACCGATAGAAGATAGAATAAAAAAATTACGCGAGATGGCGTAAAAATAAATGACAAAAAGTCAAAAAAATGTTAAAATAAATCCGTGATAATTATTCACGGATTTTTTTATGAATTTAGATTCCATTTTTTATCCAAAATCAATTGCTATCATTGGTGCGTCGACCGAGGTTGGTCATGTTGGTAATGATATTGTGAAAAATCTTATCTCTCAAGGATATGAAGGAAAAATATTTCCAGTAAATCCAAAAGCCTCTGAACTATACAATCTTAAATGTTATCCGTATGTCTTGGCAATAAAAGAAAAAGTTGATCTAGCTATCATCGTAGTACCAAGTAGTATCGTTCCAACAGTGCTTGAAACTGTCGCCAAGAAAAAAATAAGAGGAGTAATTATTATTTCTGCCGGATTCAAAGAAGTCGGTAACATTGATTTAGAAAATCAGGTAAAGAAAATCTGTCAAAAAAATAATATCGCTCTGGTCGGCCCAAACTGTCTAGGCATCATCAATCCAGAAATTAAAATGAACGCATCTTTTGCCAATATTATGCCCCCAAACGGCAACATTGCTTTTATTTCTCAAAGCGGCGCTCTTTGCACAGCCATTTTGGATTACGCTCAAAAATTGGATATCGGTTTTTCAAAATTTGTTAGTGTTGGCAACAAAGCCCTACTCTCTGAAGCCGATCTGTTTGAATATCTAGCTAATGATAAAAAAACCAAAGTAGTGGCGATGTATGTCGAAGAACTCACCAACGCTCCAGCAATTATCGCCGCTGCAAAAAAACTAACTCATGGTAAAAATCCAAAACCAATTATTGCTATAAAATCTGGCCGTACTAGTGACGGTGCACACGCTAGCGCCTCTCATACTGGCGCATTAGCTGGCAACGACAGTGCCTATCAAGGACTGTTCTCCCAATCCGGCATCATTCGTGCTGAAATGATTTCTGAACTTTTTGAATATTTACGAATTTTTACACATAATAAATTACCAAAAGGTGATCGCGTCGCCATCGTTACCAATGCTGGTGGACCGGGCGTACTCACCACGGACGAAGTGATTTTGAGTGGTTTGAAAATGGCCAAAATTTCTAAAGAAACTGAAAATAAATTACGCAAAGTTTTACCAGCTTACGCCAATTTCCACAATCCGATCGACGTACTTGGTGATGCCAAAGCCGACCGATACAAGGCCGCTATTGATATTTTGGAAAAAGACAAAAATGTCGATAGTATTTTAGTAGTACTCACCCCTCAGTCTATGACTGAATTTGACCTTACCGCCAAAGCCATTATTTCTGCCAAGAAAAAATCTAGCAAACCAATTGTTGCCAGTTTTATCGGTGGTAAATTAGTCGAAAAAAGTGTTAAAACTTTACGTGCGAGCGGTGTTTCTACTTTTAGTTTTCCAGAAGAAGCAGCCAAAGCATTAGACGCTCTCACCCACTTTGCCAATATTCGCAAAGATAAATACAACACCAAATTTAATATAAAAAATACCAATAAACAGGCGGCTGATAAATATTTTATTGAAGCAAAAAAACGCGGCCAAACAATTTTTCCAGAAGCTGATGCGTTACCAATTTTGCGTGATTATGGCTTTCCTCTACTTCATAGCGAGGTCGCCAAAACAGCTGCTGAAGCCAAAAATATAGCTCACAAAATAGGAAAGTCGGTAGTATTAAAAATTGTCTCACAAAATATTCTACACAAAACCGATGCAGGTGGTGTAATTTTGAATGTCAGTCCAGACGACGCTGGAACAAAATTTACCGAAATGATAAAAAATATTAAACAAAAATTTCCACTAGCTAAAATTGATGGGGTTTTGGTGATGGAGATGGTTAAAGAAAAAGGTGTTGAGATGATTTTGGGTAGTGTCAAAGACTCAGGGCTTGGTAATACTATTATGGTCGGACTTGGCGGAACGTACGTGGAAATTTTCAAAGATGTTACTTTTGGACTCGCTCCTCTGACCGCTTATGACGCCCAAAAAATGATCAACAAACTAAAATCCAAAAAAATATTAGACGGTGCTCGCGGACAAGCGGTGATGGATACACAAGCGCTTATTGATTGCCTAGGACGTCTTTCGCAACTACTAATTGATTTTCCAAATATAAAAGAATTGGATATCAACCCACTACTCGTACTTCCAAAAGGACAGGGAGTAAAAGTGTTGGATGCAAGAATTGTGATCGAATAAAATTTGTGAACAAAAAAATCAGCAAATATTTGCTGATTTTTTTGTTGAGCACAATTTTTATCCTTCAATAATTTTTTTCACCTCGGCCAACTTTTCTTCCATCTCAGATTTAGTATTTGATTCCAAATTCAGACGCAATACTGGTTCTGTATTGCTAGAACGAACATTGAACCACCATGTTGGGTATTCAACATAAAAACCATCAAGTTCAACCGATTTTCCGTCGACATATTTTTCTCTTAAATTAGCCAATATTTTATCCTTTTCTTCCACATGGAAATTGATCTCTCCAGAGTGGAAATATTTATTTAATGGAGCGGTTAATTCACTCAACTTTTTACCACTACGAGAAACCAAACTCAAAAAATATAGCAGTGCTAAATCAGTCGACTCTACATCGTGCATATCATTATAATACAAATGCAAAGAAAGCTCGCTGGCAAAAAATGCACCGACTTCTTTCATCATCTTTTTTATTAGAGCATGTCCAACAGGACACATGCCGGTACGTGCGCCATTTTGCTCCCACACATCTCTCACAATCTTACTACTTCTTAGATCATACAACATGTAAACACCAGGATTGGAGCGTAAAACTTCAAGACCCATCAAAGCCCCAACAAATGACGCTTCTACCACATCACCTTTTTCATCCACTAACCCCACTCGATCAGCATCACCATCCAAAGCAAAACCAAAATCTGCTCCAACTTCTACTACTCGTTTTTGTAGCGCCTGTAAAGTTTCAACATTTAATGGATTGGCTTCATGATTGGGAAAAGTTCCGTCTGGCTCCAAATACATATATTCCACTTGAACTGGCAATCGTTTTAGGACCTCGACAAACGACACTTTTGCCATACCATTACCCGCATCAACTACTATTTTAAGTGGTTTTATTGTCTCAGATTTTACAATAGAAAAAATCTTTGATAAATAATCTTCTAATATTTCTCTATTTTTGATTGACCCCTTCGCTAGCGAATTTTTAAAATCATTTTTTTCAGCTAAATCACGAATCTCTTCCATTCCACCGCCTCTACCTACTGGAGTACCATCACCCAACGTCATTTTAAACCCATTGTATTTAGCCGGGTTGTGCGAAGCGGTAACCATTATTCCTGCCACATATTCGCTATAATTTGAGCATGCAAAATTGAATAATGGCGTCGTAGCCAACCCAATATCTACCACGTCCAAACCTTCGTCATTTAGACCCCTAATAACTTCTTTGGAGAATTGGGGGCTAGTCTGGCGCATATCATAGCCAACTACTATGCTTTTACCATCAAAATCAGAATATTTTCCGTGCAAAAAAACTCCGTAAGCTCGTCCAATTCGATACGCCAAATCATCGCTGAGCTCCCCTTCAACCAAACCGCGAATATCATAAGCTTTAAACACCTGTTTTGGAAACATATTTTTATCTTTTTTTAGCTTGTAAATTACATTCTTTCATTATATAATATCCCTATTCTTAAAGCAATATAACTGTATTATGTCTATATTAGAAAGATTCTCCACCCACTTCAAAGATGTCCTTAGTAAAAGCATACAATTAGCCACAAAACTTGAAAATAAAGAAGTGGAACCAATCCACCTGTTTTTTATTTTACAGAACCAAAAAGGATCCGTCGCTTCGGAAATTTTAAATCGCCTAAAAATTGATTTAAAAAGTGTTGAAAAAATGATTTTAGGATTACCAACAGTCGCTAGAAAAAAAACAGCTAACACTACCGACCTACAGATGTCACCAATGTCTGAAGATTCCAAAGCAGCTATGGAAAAATCTTTAGTTATTGCCCAAGACCATACTCATAACTATATTGGCACGGAACATTTATTAAAAGGAATTATTGAATTAAATAACCCAACAATCAACCTGGCTTTAAAAAACAATAATGTCGCTCTAACTGAAATAATAAAACAATTAGAAACCGTACTCACCAACGCCTCACAATTTCCACAAATTAATGAAGTGATGGAAGCGGTTGAAAAAATTCAAGACAATATGTTTGGTTCCGATAACAACGATACACCACACAACCATCCGATTGCAAAAACAAATAAAAAACCAGGTAAAAAAGAATTGGCTTTAGATTTTTTTGCTACTAACCTAACTAATCCAGAGTTACAAAAAAATATTGATCCTATCATTGGACGAGAAAATGAAATCGAACGCCTAATTCAGATTCTTTGTCGTCGCACCAAAAATAATCCTGTACTATTAGGTGATCCTGGGGTCGGCAAAACTGCCATCATCGAGGGTTTAGCAAAACGTATTTTACAAAATAAAGTACCAGATATTTTGTTGAACAAAAAAATCTACGCTTTGGATATGGGTCTTTTGATTGCCGGCACCATTTACCGCGGTGAATTTGAAGGACGTTTACACCAAGTGATTGACGATGTCGCCGCCAATCCAAATATTATTTTGTTTATAGACGAACTTCATAATATCGTCGGCGCAGGTAGTAATCAAGGCACAATGGACGCTGCGAACATTCTAAAACCTGCTTTAGCACGTGGCCAAATACGTTGTATCGGATCAACTACTTTAAACGAATTTAAAAAACATATTGAGAGCGATTCTGCACTAGAACGCCGCTTTCAACCTATTTTTGTAAAAGAACCGTCAGCGGAAGATTCTGTCAAAATTCTTGAAGGTATTAAAATAAATTATGAGATTTTTCATAGTGTAAAAATCAACAAGTCTGCTATAGAAGCGGCCGTTCGCCTTTCGCAACGCTATATTACAAATAAATTTTTGCCAGATAAAGCGATCGACTTGTTGGACGAAACAGCCGCAGCTAAAAGAATTAATTCCAAAAACAATTCCTGGGTTGGAAAAGTTGAACGTTTAAAACAAAAATTAGAAAAAACAATTTCTGCTAAAGAAGCAGCGGCGCTTTCGGATAAATTCAACGAGGCGGTTAAACTAAAAATTCAAGAGGAAAAATTACGTATAGAAATAGATCAAGAAAATAAAATTGCCAAAGAAAATAAGACAGATTTTCAAGATGAAATTAATGATCATGACGTGTTAGTGCAAATTGCAAAAATTACTGGCTCAAAACCAAGTGAATTAATCATGGAGGAAAAAAATGAACTGATCGACTTGGAGGACAAACTAAAAACTTTGGTAATCGGCCAAGATGTTGTGATTCGTGAAGTATCCGAAATCATCAATCGGGCTCGTTTGGGATTAAACCACCCAGATAGACCTTTGGCTTCATTCATGTTCGTGGGCCAAAGTGGCGTAGGAAAAACTGAATTAGCCAAAACTATCGCCGATACTCTTTATCCAAGCAAAGATTCGCTCATCAAATTAGATATGAGTGAGTTTAACGAAAGTTTTGGTGTTTCTAAACTACTAGGTTCACCAGCTGGTTATGTTGGTTACAAAGAAGGAAATAATTTTACCGATAAAATAAAAAATAATCCTCATTGTGTGGTGTTGTTCGACGAAATCGACAAGGCCCACAAGGATGTGACCAAATTATTATTACAAATTTTAGAAAATGGGGAAATCACCGACTCGACGGGGAAGAAAATTTCTTTAAAACATGCTATAATAATACTGACAACTTCACTTGGTGCTCAAGATGCCAACCGTGCCGATTTTGGCTTTGGTGGAACAGCATCTCAAAGTGAAATTTACGATAAAAAAATTAACGAAAAATTAAAAGAATTTTTCTCTCCTGAACTGATCAATCGTTTGGATAAAATTTGTCTATTCAACACTTTGACCACTTTGGACTTGGCCAAAATTGCCGGATTAGAAATTGTTAAATTTAATGAACGCCTATCACAATATCACACGAAGCTTGATGCCAAAGAAAAAATCTTATCTGCTTACATCTCTTCCCTACCGACCACAAATGCAAACGCACGAACAATCCGACGTCAATTACGAACCGCTATTGAAAAATTAATGGCCGAAGTAATATTAAAAAAGAACAATAAAAAACAATACACTTTAGATATCGCCGATAAAAAATTGCTTGTTAAATAAACTTTATGGCTTTGCCCGCCAGACAACAAAAACCTACAACTAGTGGCCCTGAAGCTGCCAATGACGATGTTGTAATTACAGGAATGTCTGGTGTTAAAAATGCAAAAATTCGAAGTGGAGGTAAATCGGTAGAATTCGAATTGGGCGACACTAAAAAGGTTGCCAACGACAATGCAGAAATAAAAAACGAACCAACTAAAAATAGGCCACAAAGTAGCACTTCCGCTCCGGAAAATTTTAATGAATCAAATCAGAATCAAACTTCGACCAACAGCACGCCGTCCAAAAACCCAAATGATCAGAACGCCGCTCCAGTAAAAGAACAACAATCACCAGAAAAATCTCCAGAACCACAACCGCCTGCAACTGAATCACAAAATAATTCCGAGACTAATCCAACACAAAATCAACAACCTCCAGCTTCAGAAAATACACCAAATCGCAATACACCACCTAATAATACTGATTCTTCCGCAGAAAAAACAACTTCTGATAAAAAAAACGAAACTCAGCCAGATTCAAAAGAACCACAAAAAAAATCGGCAAATGCAGACAAGATGAACGACACAAAGCCTTGGCGATCAGACATGAATCCCAATGCTAATAAGAAACTTTCTAAACCAAACAGTGAAGAGCTAGCCAAAACTGGCCCACACGCAACCTCGAACAAAACCCCTAAAACAGTAGCGCCAAAAGACCAATCAAACAAAGCTTCCAGTCTCAAATCCAGAGCCAAAAATTTGGGCTCAAAAATCGCAAATGGGGCGGCTAATAAAATCCAAAAAGGTGCACAAAATATCAAGGACGCACCCAGGAAAATGGTTGCTAATATTGCAAACAGTTTGCAAAGTGATCGCAGTAGAAAAAAGAAGTTGCGAGCAGAACAAAAAAAACTATACTCTGAATTAGCCGCTCTCGATAGCAAAGTTGATGGAATGAAAGGTAGTTGGGCAATGAGAATTTTAAAAACTTTTGCTCGTCCTCTATACGATAAAATCACATCACTTACATTTGGTAAAGCAAATGCCAAAGATGACGCAAAAATAAAGATGCTTGAGGCCAATTTAGCAGTTCTTCGTTTGGTCAAAACTATGCTTAATGCTTTAATCATTATTGCAGATTATATTGAGGCCGTTGTTAGTGTTGTTAGAGTTGGTGTTCCGTTAGTAGAAATAATAATAGGTATTATCATAATTATTCTTTCACCTATTATTGCCTTACCAATTTTTATTTTTAAAGGTGCTACGGGATCCGGTAAAACAACTAGAGCATTAAAGACTATAATTAAAGACGACATCAATCCAATGATTGAAAAAATCACAGAAATATTGGATCGATTAAATAAAAAAGTTAAAATCAGAAAAAGAATTGTGGCCACAAACAACCTCCTTCGTGCCTCCAAGTCTGAACGCAAAGAAGACGCGAACAACACTCATAAAAATAATCAGGCAAACAAAAATCCGGAGACCAAACCAGACACACCACCACCACCACCACCACCACCACCACCACCACCTCCTCCTCCTCCTCCAGCCCCGACAAACTAACACTTCAAAATAAATAAAATAAACATATGAACCCTGCACTAAAACGTATACTTTTAATAATCGCACTGTTGGTTGCAACTATACTAATAGGTTTCGGTTTATATGCACTTTTCAAAAGAGCGACAATTGTGCAGGCGCCTGTTGAAGTTCCATCTGAACCGGCCGGACAATTACCGGGTGCCGGAGAAAGAACTTCCACCGCAGCAACCGGCGGAACCGGCACTGGTCAACTAGGTCGTGGAGTTCAGACAACTTTACCTGCGATTCCACAGGTAACACCTGGTGGTTATTATCAAACTGCACCAGTAACAAAATTAACTTCTGATCAAGTAGATTTTGCTGGATATAGTCAAGCCGGTAACATCCGATACTACAACCAAGGGGATGGAAAATTTTATCGACTAGCCAGTGATGGACAAATGAGATCTTTGTCTGATCAAACATTTTATAATGTTAGTAATGTAACCTGGGCAAACAACAACGACAAAGCTGTGTTAGAATATCCAGATGGATCCAAAACAATTTATGATTTTGAAAAACAAAAACAGGTAACTTTACCGAAACATTGGGAGCAGTTTTCTTTTTCACCAGATAGCACCCAACTCGCCGCAAAAAGTATTGGCCTATCTCCAGAAAATCGCTGGCTGGTAACAGTAAATGATGACGGTAGTGGAACCACTCTAGTCGAACCAATGGGCGAAAATTCAGATAAAGTACAGATTGATTGGTCCCCAAACCGTCAGACTGTGGCTTTCTCACAAACCGGCGAACCGCTCGGTGGTGAAAGACGCGAGGTGTTGTTTGTAGGACTACATGGAGAAAATTTCAAATCTGCAGTTGTGGAAGGTTTGGGCTTTCAACCACAGTGGTCACCAACTGGCCAAAAACTTTTATATAGCGTCTATAGTACACGTAGTGATTTTAAGCCTGAACTTTGGATCACCGATTCTTATGGAGATAACATTGGTGGCAATCGACAAATGCTTAAATTAAATACTTGGGCTGACAAATGTGCCTTCGCTGGTGATACGACTCTATTCTGTGCAGTACCCCGCGATCTACCACAAGGCGCAGGAATTCTCCCTGAAGTAGCCGCCGACAACAAAGATGACATGTATAAAATTGATTTAAAAACTGGCTTAAAAACCAACATCTCTTTAGGTGGAGACTACAATATCAAGAGTATAAATTTTGATCAAACAAAAAATAAAGTTTTCTTCACAGATGCTACTCAAAGTGGTGTTTTCCAAATTAAATTATAATTACCACCAATATGCACCCAATTAATAAATTTTATATATTATTAATAGTAGCGGTAATTACAGCTGGTGGAATTTTTACTGTTCAACTACTAAATACTCAAAAAATTACAGTCAAACAAAGCGATACCCCATTGTTGAGTGCGGGTTATTTCGATATCGCGACAGAAAACGATGATCAAATACTGGGCAACCCAGGTGCCCCACTCACAATCGTATTGTTTATCGATTTTAATTGCCCAACTTGTAAAATACAATATAATAAAATAAGTAAATTTGTTAGTGAACACCCACAAGATGTACGAATGTATTTAAAAGAAATTCCACAAAAAAATTTATTTTATAAAATTAATGATATGCCGCACCGTAGTGCATTTTGTGCTGGCAAACAAAATAAATACTGGCAATATGTTGACGTTTTAAATAATGAAAAAAATATTTCTAGCGAATCTGATCTAACTAAAATTGCTAATGATTTAAAAATAAATACAGTAACTTGGTGGCAGTGTGTAAATTCTGAAGAAGCCAAACAAAAAATTGCACGTACTACTGACCTGGCTACTTCCCTCAATGTAACCCAAGTGCCAACAATTTATGCTAATAATAAAAAAATAAATTTGGAAAATGATATTGATATAATAGAAATGCTGACAAAATTTATTGCTAAATAAATATGTACGTATCCAAAAAAATTATTGCTTTGGTTTTGTTGGTTGGTACCTTATTAGCCCCACTGTCGGCTATAGCAATGACTGATGAACAACTATCTGGGCCTGCCGATGCTGCATCGCAAAAAGCTGAAGCTGGAGCAAACGGTATATCTTTTAGTTTCGCAGTAATTTCGGATACACCAGAACTAAATACTGACGTCCAGGGTGAAGCACTTATAAATGTAGTTCCATTTATTAATGAAAAAAAGCCAGATTTTGTAGTTTTATTGGGTGACTTAGCCTATAAAGGATCAGCAGCACAGTACACAGAATTTAATAAAGCTTTTTTATCAAAATTAGAAATTCCCGTTGTTCCAGTGGCTGGAAATCATGATTTTTTAAATGGCCATTCCCCGTGGTACACATTTTGGGGAAATCAATCTGCTAAATTATTTGACCCATATAAAACGAGAACAACTTGCGGACCGAATTCTCCTTATCGTTTTTCTTCTTTCTCTTACAAGGGGCAAGGTTTTGTTTTGATCGATCCATATTTTGATGGACACCACTATTGGCTATCACAACAAGAACTGGACTGTCTGGATTCAAACATGGTCGCTGGAGATCTTGTTTTTCGACATGTTACTCCCTATGGATTGTCTTGTGCAAAAGATGGATCGGTTTGTGGAAGTAGTGTATTAGGAAAAAGTAATGACCCTGGAAAAAATGGCGAGGTTCAAGATTTTTCTCAACTTACACAAAAATTAATATCCAAAAATGCCAAAGCTCTTTTTGCTGGGCACACGCATGCCAACTATCATGGTACATGTGATGGTTTAGAGTACATCAACAGTGGAACGATGGGAAAACAAATGATGGAATACACTAAAGGCCAAACTTCTTCAGATGTGGCTGACTCCTTTGCCTGGGTAGATGTAGGCAGTAACGGAAAGATAACAGTGACGATGTATATTTATGATGATTCATCTAAAACTTTTGCACCACAAACAAAAAATTATCCTGCTACTGTTACATCACAAACTGCAAAATCGCAACATGACGGTGAGATGGAGGCCGTGAATGCTACTTGTACATCAATACAACCAGATGGCAGCAGTGGTGCAGGAGCGGGTGGAAGCGGAACCCCAGGTGTTGTGCAAGAAATTAAAACATACAAACCGGATTTGGCTATCAACATTCCACAGCTTCAGTTTTCTGATGTTCAAAACAGTCTCGTAGAAATAAACGGTGTCAGTTATTTGACTGTACCTTATATTGGCGAATATTTATCGGCAGCTTACAAAGTAGCCTTAGTAGCAATGAGTATCATCGCCGTAATAATGATCATTATTCAAGGTGTAAAAATAACAACTATTGGAGGTGAAGAACGTATTCATGGTTTTCAAAAAATTGGCCAAGTAATTATTGGCCTTTTTATCGGCTGGGGTTCCTATTCTATTTTATATACTATCAATCCAGATCTGGTAAATTTTAATGCTTTAAAAATTCGGTACATTGCCCGCGAAGAGATTCCGAGTAGTTCTGAAGGTACGGGTTATGAGGGTGCCGACAACGCTACTTATAACGGTCAATATGATTCAAAGGGCTTGGAATTATACCCAAAAGTTGGTCCGTCGGCAAAATGCTTAATGGGTGCATACGACTTACATGTAGGGGTTCAACCGCCATCAGTAGCTATAACTTTTCTTGGGGCAAAATTTAAAATCAATCCAAAAGCAGTTGCTGCATTTAAACAAGTAGAAAAAGAAATTTTAGAAAGTCCAGAACCTGAAATGAAAGACTATGTAAAATTTTTTCAAGGTACTGGCAAAGATTCGCCATCTCTTCATACCTATCCTAAAAAACCACACGATCGTGCATCATCAGGGATTAGCGAAGGTTTAGCCGGTGAACATTGCGGATTTGGATATGCAAGAAAAAAAGCAACTTGCGAAGTAAATGACTCTGTAACTAAAGACATGCACCAGGCGGCAATGGCCGTAGATTTGATTTATGGCAGTAATCAAGATTTTAAATACGATGGTAGTAAAAACACCGGATCAGCGATTACGTGGTGCAATCAATATAAGGAAAACTATGAAAAACAAAAAGACGAATTCAAAAAATACGCCGGTTTAGCAGAAAGAATAGAAAAGGGTCTCAACGATTGCTTAAATAGTAGATTTGCTGACGGTTCAAATCCATTTACTACTCATCCAAAAAAATGGATCGATATTTTTAAGAAAAATGGATTTGTTTGGGGCGGTGATTTTTGTAATACTAAAGCCTTTAGAACTGACGGTATGCATTTTGAATATTGGGGAGTATGCAAAGAAATGCGATGTGATGGTCGCCCATAAAATTAAATTATGATCAAAGAAATGAAGATTATCACACCAATTTTGATTTTTATAATAATAATGTCGATATTTATTCTATTATTTGACTTTAAAGTTGGTAAACATAGAGCTATAGAAAAACATATAAAAACACAAATGAATGAACAAACTGATCTTTCGGATTCAATACCTGGTGAATTAGGTCTTCCTGATGGAGAAGGGTCTACAGAAATGAATTTGGTGTCTTCAAACAACAATTATGATGAATCAAAGTATACAACTGAAAACAAACAAAAAATAGAAATGGAAATTATAAATTGGGAATATAAGCCATCAAAAATTAAAGTTAAAAAAGATAACTTAATAATAATTAATCTCAAAAATACCTCCGATAGCAAACACACATTTTCATTAGATAAATTTGGCTTTTCACAAGTATTACTTGAACCTGGACAAACCACTACCATAAAATTTGTCCCTGACAGAACTGGTAATTATACTTTTTTTTGTAACTGGTATTGTGGTGATGGTCACAACACCATGTATGGTGAATTAGAAGTTTATGAATAAATATATTAAAACTAAATTTATATTAATAACAGTTGCTCTATTTTTATTTTTTATAAATATAACACTTGTTAATGCTGCCACTAGTGCAATCGGTGACAAGTGTACTCAGAATATATCAAATAATGATTGTCAGATTGGTGGGGCAAGCTTAGATTGTGAAAAAAGTTCACTGCCTGGAAATCCTATGTATTGTACCTGCAATAACGACGGTGATTGTTTAACAAAATATGGTTCCAACCCCCCATTCACCGGAAGCTGGTATTGCTGGAATGATAATAAAGATGGAACAGACCTGAAATATTGCCACAATGATTCCGGTGACAATATCTTTCCGGACAAAGGGGTTCCAAAGGCTTTTTCCCAGCCATACTACGTCTCAAAAAGACCGGATGGCACATATGAATGTTTAGTAGCCAAGAGTGCCGCCGATACTCCTCAATTTGCAAGCTTGCCTCTTTGCGAACCAGAAGCTTCAAAACTCAATGACGCCCTAAGTCCGTCAGTCGGCCTACCTGGAGAGGCTGGAACAAAAACTACGGCTGCAGTAGAAGATGTGGCGCCGACAGTAGCCCCACCAATTGCTACTGTTGAAAAAAAATTGGAAATCAAACCACCGAAATTGGAAATAAACATTCCGCAATTAACTTTTACTGATATAGCCAACAGTATTGATGAGCAAGGATATCTTCATCTTCCTTATATCGGTGAATATATGTCTGCGATTTATAAAATATCAATGGTAGCAATCAGCATTATCGGGGTAATAATGATAATTGTAGTTGGTGTAAAAATAACCGTTTTGGGTGGAGCTGAACGAGTTGAAGGTCTCAAAAAAATTGGGAAAGTATTAATAGGATTGTCTATCGCTTGGGGATCATATTCTATTTTATATACTATCAATCCTGACTTAGTTAATTTTAGTGCCTTAAAAGTACAATACATTGAACCACTGCCAATTCCAGATGATATCGACACTTCCGATATGGAAGCGGGTATGGCTGGAGGTCCTACGGTTGGTGAAAAAGGTGCTTGCGATAAAATTAACACTGCATCACCACCAGAAGGTTGGGTTGATTTAGTGGCGCTTTGTAAAGGTGACAAATGTGCAGGTTTGTCTGTTAGAAAAGAAGGTGATCCAAGAGAAAATTTTGTTGCAAAAATTACAGCCGATAAACTTATAGATGCTGGAAAAAAAGCTGCAGCACAAGGATATGTAATTGGTGTTCGATCAAAATGTCGTAGTATTGCCTCTCAACAAAAAATAGCAAAAGCTCAGCCTGGTGGAGTAAGTTCTGGTACTGTTGCCAAACCAGGTAATTCTCCTCATGGTACTGGCTATGCACTCGACTTGGTCTTAACGAAAGGTGGTAGTGAAATTTCTGATGGCGGGTTTAGTGGCAAAAACCAATGCAAAGCAAACGCCCAAGGAGTAGCTGCCCTTTCAAGTATTATGTACAGTGCCGGTTTTGTGAGATATGGTGCAGAAAATTGGCATTTTGAATCACAAAAAGCTGGCGCATATTGTCGTATAACAGGTTATACCGGACTTTCACCATGCATACCTCCGGCTGCAGGCGCAGCTCGCTGCCCAATTCATTAAATACTGACCATGAAAAACAATCAAATAATTTTTACTTGCTCCCACTGTGGCGCCCAATTCCAGAAATGGACTGGGCGATGTTTGGAATGTGGAAAATGGGGTACTGTTGAACAAGTAAACGCACCTATAGGAAAAGAAAAAGAAGACCTGTCCAAAAATTATTTACCAATTAAAACTGAAAAATTAAAAGACATTAGTAGCCAAAATTTTAAACGATTCCAATCAAATATTTCTGAACTCGATCGTGTGCTTGGTGGTGGAATAGTTCCGGGTAGTCTAATATTGCTTGGCGGTGAACCTGGTGTGGGTAAATCTACCCTCGCTTTGCAATTAGCTAATATCATTCCAGAAACTATATATTTTTCTGGAGAAGAATCTACCCAACAAATCAAAATGAGAGCTTTACGACTAAATATTTCATCCCCCACTCTCGAACTTGCAAGTGCAACCAATATCGAAACTATTATTGCAACTAGCCTGACGACAAAATGCAAATTAGCAATTATTGATTCAATCCAAACAGTTTATTCTGATGAAGTGGCTGGTGAAGCTGGAAATATTTCACAGGTGCGAGCATGCACAGTAAAATTACTTGAGGCTGCGAAAAAAAATAATATAACATTTATTTTAGTTGGACAAGTTACCAAGGATGGCGCTGTTGCCGGTCCTAAAACCTTGGAGCATCTGGTAGATACCGTTCTTTATCTTGAGGGAGACCGCTTTCACGATTTTAGAATTTTACGTGCCGCCAAAAATCGTTTTGGTCCAACCGACGAAGTTGGTGTATTTACCATGGAAAAAGATGGACTAGTGGAAGTTAAAAATCCTTCGGCTGCGATGATCTCAGAAAGAAACGAACCAGTACCAGGTACCGTTATTACAGCAATCATGGAAGGCACTCGCCCTATGCTTATTGAAATTCAAGCCTTAGTGACGAAAACAAATTTTGGATTTCCTCAACGCCGAGCTTCAGGATTCGATTTAAACAGATTACAGGTTTTGATCGGTGTCTTATCGCGTCGAGCTGGATTACCTCTTGAGTCTTATGATGTATTTCTAAATGTAGTTGGTGGCTTAACCGTTGATGAACCGGCAGCAGACTTAGCAGTCATTCTCGCAATCGCTTCTGGGCTAAAAGACAAAACACTTCCTCCAGGCCTTGCCGCTTTTGGAGAGGTTGGACTCAGCGGCGAAGTGCGTCCTGTGAATCATACAGAAAAAAGATTAACGGAAATAAAAAATTTAGGATTAGAAATTGCTGTGATTCCCCTATCATCAAAAATTCCTAAGATAACCGGACTAAAAACAGCGCCGATAAAAAACGTTCAAGAAGTAGTTGAAAAAATAATTCAAAAATAATACTAAACAAAAAAACGATCTTACGATCGTTTTTTCTTATTTACATTTTGAATTGGTTTACCAAATATTTTTGCTGGATAAAGAATCTCCACAAATGAATGCACCCCTTTGGTACGCAACAGACGATCAAATTCATAACTTTCATCGTCCTCTTTCTTTTTCTTTTCCCAATAAAAACCACTGCGTCCATCTGCAGAAGGGGTAAAAATTTGAACCTCTTCAGTCCTAACGTTTCCATTATTATCAGTATGTTGAATATAAAATTTTGCTAACCTAATCTGACCTTCACCGCCAGCTCCATTACTATCAAAAGAAGTTCCCGGTTCATTAGTTGGCTTGTATTCTAAAATTTTTACATGTTTGTCTTTCTGCAAACTTTCAATTATATCAAATACTGCCACGTGATCTTCAAAGTTTTTATCCTCACAAACATAATTTCCATTATTATCACGATCACAAATTTCTAACACTCGTTCTTCTTTTTTTAAAATCTCAGATAACGGCTGATCTTTGGATGGCATAATTACAAGTGAGCGACCATTAATATCCTTAATATCTTCCGGACGATCAAACCCACGAACAATCATTTTGCGATAAACCGATTCTCTCTCTTTTCTTCGCAGCGATTGACCAACCAGCATAGTAGTATCCCCCAGTTTATTTTTAAACGGACGTACGGCCATCGTTTGAGCACTGCTATTATCTGGCATAACAAAATTAGACTCTATATCCAACAGATCATTATTTTCGTTACGTTTTTCAGATAGAAAACAGTTTACTTTGGGTGGATCTAAAATATCATTCCACAATGCTTGAATTTCTTGAGAACCTAAATCTATTACTTCATCGTAATATTCGTCTGATTCTAATAATAAAAATAACATCGCCAATTTACGTCTTGCCTCAAAAACAACACGGCGCAACATATTTTTATCTTGCGGACCACTCACCTCATCTTGATCCGCTTTAAAACGACTTTTTTCTTCCAAACCAACACCCGGCAAAGCGTATTTCATTAAAGTAAAAATTTTGGCATTACGAATTTCACCCACCTGAGTTAACAAGCGTTCGTTATATTGATCACGAACTACTGGAGCCAATTTTGAACGAACAATCTTTTCATCTAACAAACTATCAATAGCTGCTAAGGTTTTATTAATTCTTCGTTCAAACTGTTTTTTTCCATCTGCATCTTTAGGAATAAAATCGAAAAACGCCTCAAAAAAAGCCTCTTCAACAAGTTCCGGATCTATTTGGTCAAGCCCTTTTAATTGAAATGCTAATTTTTTTCGATTACCTGTTTCGTTTCCACCACTGGAAAGAATACCGATAAATTTTTCTAATCGCTCACCAAAATCTGCTAAATCTGGATTCGCTTTTACTAATTCTATATAATTATCATAATTGAATTTGGATTCTAGTAATGAAAAAACGACACGCAAAACCATTTCATTGTGAGATCTCCCAGCGTGTTTTTCAGAAACTTCGTCTTCAAAATTGCTCAGATCAAAGGCTGCCAAAAAAAGTTCACTAACTTTCGTAACATCATTATTATAAACTTCATTTGCCGCATAACTCAACAAATCCTTTAAAATTTTAGTAGAATCCAATATGTTCTTTGCTTTATCGACATCATCAATCCAATACTCTACAGCATTTGAATCCATATCCATCAAAGAGATCAGGTGATAGAGAATTTTTTGAGTTTTTTGAAAATCTTTATTCTCTAATTCTTCCACTAACCTACCCTGGAGTTCGGCGACGTTTTGCGCCGATATATCTTCTACTATATTTGAAGTCATATCTTCCGGTCCAACTTCATATCTCACTCTCAAACTATCTATCATTGGCAATTTTCTCTCTCCATCAGAATTTTCATCGGCAACATAAAAACCTTGTCGTAAAATTTCATCCCGATATGTAGTCAAATCTATCTGATGATAACCTGCGATTTTATCTTCATGAGGATTTAGAGAATACGCAACATCCAATGGCAAAACTTCAGCTAAATAATAAGTGGCTGCAATTTTCTCCGCCTTTTCTTTTCGTGGATCATTTAATTTATAATCCATATTCCCCAATTTTTTGATTTTAATTGGGCGTAAATGGGTTTCCTCAAGCATACGTCTTCTGGCAACCTCTAAAGAATTTTTATCTCCCGGGCGTTTAGAACCACCAACTGGTAAAAGTTGGTTTGGACTAATACTGTCGGCATTTTTTTCGGCAAAAATCAGATTAATAAAAGAAATCTGATCTGGGGATTTACCTGACATTAATTCTGCCCTAACCTGATCTGTGCCTTTTGATTGATAAATAAAAACACGAGACATTTCTCTAGGTTTTGCATCTTCACGTCCTAAATCTCTCAAATCAATTTGTGCTCCTTCAGATAATTCATAGCCAAATCCGGCTCCAGATTTTTCTGCTGACATAATAATTTTCTTATTTAATGGCTATATTTTATCACAATAGAGTCATTCTTGACAATGTAATATATGTTGGAGAGTGTTTTAAATGCAAAGGCTGCGAATTAAGAAATCCACAGCCAGCTGCCTGCAATCAGGTCAGTAAAGTCGCTCGCGCGACTGCATTGAACTACTAAATTGTAGGAACGCCCCATAGGGCTAGAACAGGGAAACAGCCCCCTTCATCTGCTTTCGGAACGCACTGTCGAGGTCAGCCCGATTGATGCCGAGTTGGTTGATGTCCTTCCAGCGAAGAACTATCTCACCACCACGGGCAGACGGACGAATGACCGCGACTTGCACGATACCGCGAAACGGGCTACGAATCGTGCGAATCTTGTGCCCCATCACTTTGATGGGAATGCCGAAATGCAGAATTTTATCTTGGCCGGACATTAGACAGGTCCCCTCTTGTTGACCACCGAATCTCGCGTCCCTACGCAAAACCAGTGATTATTGATCTTAGCGCAGATTATAACAAAAAAAACAGCACAAGTCTACACTTTGCTAATTGATGAAAAAGATACGAATTTATTTATTCCCAATGATTTCCTAAAATAAAATCATTAATTTTTTCCTTTAAATTTGGATATTTATTTAAAAGAGGTGCGATTCTTGCTGCGGCAAATCTAGCAATTTTAATTATTTCACTATCCATTGGTCCGGCTAATTTCCATACTTCTTGACCACTTTGTAAATCACCATAAACTTCACCTGGACCGCGAGTATCTAAATCTTTTTCCGCTAATTTAAAACCGCTATTATTTTTTTCAAAAAAAATCAAACGGTCTAAAGTATTACCCCTCGCTTCGTTAGTAGTAAAAAGTAGACAATATGACTGGTGGTCAGATCGACCTACTCGACCTCGAAATTGATGAAGTTGAGCCAAGCCAAACCTTTCTGCACCTTCTACCATCATCACGCTAGCGTTCGGAATGTCTACCCCAACCTCTACTACAGAAGTAGAAATTAAAATATCAATTTCACCTTTTTTAAATTTTTGCATTATTTCATCTTTTTCTTTGCCAGGCATTTTGCCATGCAAATATCCAACTTTAAAATTCGGATAAATTTTTTTTGATAAATATTCAAACTCTTTCACTACACTTTTCTTTTCGTTGGCTAAATCGAAGAATACAGCCTCTTTATTATCATTTTGCAAACTATCTGCGGGCAAAATTAGCGGACATACTACAAACGCTTGTCGTCCTTTCTTAACCTGCTCAGCAATAAAATCATACGCTTTTTGACGATTGTGAGACTCCACCAACCTTGTTGTTATGGTTTTACGCCCAAGTGGCATTTCATCTATGGTTGATAAATCCAAATCACCATACAATGTCAAAGCTAATGAACGTGGTATTGGAGTGGCAGTCATGCTCAAAAAATGTGCCATCAAACCATTTAAACCAGTAATCTTTTCCTTGATCATTTTTCTTTGTTTTACACCAAAACGATGTTGTTCATCAATAACAACTAAAGCCAGTTTATTTAATATTATTTTTTCAGACAACAAAGTATGCGTTCCTATTACTATACTAAATTGACCCTCACTAACACCTTTGATCAAATCTTTCTTTTTATATTCTACTGGTTGATTATTTACTACTCCCAAGAATTGCGACCTAGTAAGCAGTGCAATATTTAAATATTTTGACAACAGTCTTTCCAAACTTTGAAAATGCTGCTTTGCCAGAATTTCCGTTGGCGCCATCATGATAGCTTGAAAACCATTTAGTGTCGCACAATACAAACTCATCGCGGCCACAACTGTTTTACCAGATCCAACATCCCCTGATAATAATCTATTCATTGGACTAGTTTTTTCCAAATCTTTCAAAATTTCCCAAGCAGATATTTTTTGTGATTTCGTCAAAACAAATGGCAGCTGACTAACCAATTCTTTAATTTCATTTTCTTTAAATACTATTTTTGGTGCTTTTTGTTGAAGACGATTTTTTCTAGATAATTCAGATTTAAGTTGAACCAAAAATATTTCATCAAATTTTAAACGCTTCTGACTGTTTGCTAAATCATTATTATCTTCTGGAAAATGGATGCCTTGTAAAGCTAAATTCAGTGGCAAAAAATCATTTTCTTCAATTACTTCTGTAGGTATATAATCTTTCAAGTTATTAATTTCTAGAAGAGCTTGTTTTATTAGAAAACGTAAGTACTTTTGAGATAAACCAGCGGTTAAAAAATAAATTGGTACTAATTTTGGATGTGAAGTATTTTCTGCATCAATTGCTCGCTCATAACTTGGAGCGATTAATTGTGGTCCAAGCATATCCGTTTTTACAACTCCGGTAAATATAAAAACATCGCCGGGCTTTATATTTTTTATAACATACGGCTGATTAAACCAAATAATCCGTAAGCTATTATTGCCATCAGATACAAGTGCTTCTGTTATTATTTTGCGAGTTTTAAAGCTTCTTCGATTGGCGATTAATTCTACCTTTGCTTTCACTGAAACCAATTTACCTTCTTGTAATTCTTTAATCCCTACCACCCCTTGATAATCATCATAACGAAATGGAAAATAATACAACAAATCGCCGATAGTATGAATACCGATTTTATCCAATTTCTTCACTACCGCAACCCCAACTTTATTTAATGTAGACACTGATTTCTCTAAATCCATATCAATCAAGTATATACTATTTTGTAGAATAAAAAAACACAGGTCACAATTACTCTTGAGCGGGTTATGAGCCGAAGCTCATCCTTTGACCCTCGCGGGTCAAAAAAGCGAAAGAGTGGTTGTGACCTGTGTTTTTTTATGAAAATTAGAGGTATTTGATTTTAAATTCTGTCGTACTCATGCATCGTCACCTGAGACTCAATTTGTTTAGCCGCCTCAATAGCTACTGCTACTACGATCAACAAACTAGTACCACCAATCTTGAATGAAGTTGAACCAGATGCACCTTGAACTAACAAAGGCAAAATGGCAATCAGACCCAAGAAAGTTGCACCGATTAAATTGATGCGATTAACAGTCATGCCCAAATATTTTTCCGTTTCCTTACCTGGACGAATACCAGGAATAAATCCACCTTGGCGTTGTAAATTCTCCGCAATTTTTTGAGGGTGGAAAATTACAGCAGTGTAGAAATATGTAAAGAAAAATACTAAAAAGAAATAAGCAAAGCCGTAAAAAATTTGATTTTGAAACAATGCGATAGTTTTAACAGCCATTGTTGATAACCAAGCACTGCGAGCATGTACAAAAAACTGCGCAACCATTGGAGGAAATAATACTAGAGAAATTGCAAAGATAATTGGAATAACACCAGACATATTTACACGAATTGGTAAGTGTGAAGATGATCCTCCGTAAACATGATTACCACGCATTTGCTTGGCATATGTTACTGGAATATTACGTTGACCTTCGTTGATAAACACAACACCCACCACTGTTAAAACAGCTACACCGGCCATCATTACAAAAGTGTAAAGATCGGCTGATGTGTAATTTACAAAAGCAGTACGTAAAATAGTTGGTAATGAAGCTACGATACCAGCAAAAATCAACAAAGACATTCCATTTCCAACCTTCTTTTCAGAGATCAATTCACCCAACCACACCAAGAACATAGTTCCAGCAGTAATAGTTGCCATGATAGTGATCATTCTAAAAGTTGTCAGGTCGGATAAAATTGGACGAGAAGAATTTTGTAACAATCTGATCATACCAAAAGATTGCAAAAATGCTAGTGGTACAGTCAAATAACGAGTATACATATTGATGCGTTGTTGACCGGACTCTCCTTCTTTAGTCATTTCTTCTAAAGCAGGTACGATCATCGCAAGCAATTGAAATATAATTGAAGCAGTAATATATGGAGCTACGCCCAACATGATAACTGAAAAGTTGGCCATAGTACCACCTGAAAATACGTTCAACAAACCTAAGATCTGATTTCCAGCCAAATAACTTTTCAAATTTGCTACATTTACTCCTGGAACTGGTACATGTGAAGCCAAACGGAAAACAACCAACATTGCAATTACAAACAAAATATTGTTTCTAATTTCCTTAATATTCCAAACTTGTTCAATTTTTTCCAACATAAAAAGAAGGGGTTATTTAACTTCTCCTCCGGCTTTTTCAATAGCAATTTTTGCACTAGCAGTTGTTTTCAAACCTTCAACTGTTAATTTTTTCTTTAACTCCCCTGTTCCAACTACTTTAGCAGTTTTTACAGAAGCAGCAATAACATTTTTTTCTTTTAAAGTTACAAGATTAACAGTTTCACCAGCGGCAAAATGTTTTTCTAAATCACTCAAAAATACTTCAGTTGGTCTTGTAGCAATACTAGTAAAACCGCGTAATTTTGGAGTAGATTGCATTAAGCGTTTGAAACCTTTCAATTTCAAACCACGACTACCACCAGAACGAGCAGTTTGTCCTTTACCACCATGTCCGGAATAATTTCCATGACCAGAGGCGTTACCACGGCCAAGTTTTTTAGCGGTGTGGCGGGAACCCTTAGAAGCCTTTAAAGTATGGATGGCTAATTTCATAAAAAAATTTATTTCTTAATTTTGCTAGTTTTTTCAGTACTAACTTTTACTTCAGTCTTTACTTCTTTTGCTTGAGAAGCTGCAACTGGAGTAAATTTAGTATTGTGTCTTGGAGCACTAACATGCAAAGCTTTTAAAGCTTCAAATGTAGCTTTGATAATAGTAATTTTATTTTTTGTTTTTCCGATAATTTTTGAAGAAACATTTGGTACACCAGCTAGATCCAATACTACGCGTACTGCACCACCGGCGATAATACCAGAACCTTTTGGAGCTGGTTTCAACATCACTTTAGCTGCTTTGAATTTCATGTAAACAGCGTGAGGAATAGTTTCATTTACAATTGGTACTTTAATCAAGTTCTTTTTTGCTTGACGAGTAGCTTTGTCTACACCAATCTGAACGTCTTTTCCTTTTTCAACGCCAAATCCGACGCGGCCCTTGCGATCACCAACAACTACCAAAGCACGAAAACTCATATGTTTTCCACCTTCAGTAACGCGGGTAACGCGAGCTAAATCCAAAATATTGGAATCAAACTCGGATTTTTCTTTTTCTCTTCCTGGTCTCTTGAAACTTTTTTGCATAAATTTAAATCAATATTACAAATTAAAATTCCAAGCCACCAGCACGAGCACCTTCGGCTAAAGCCGCAACGCGTCCATGATATTGGTAACCTCCACGGTCAAACACTACTTTAGTAATGCCGGCTGCTTTGGCTTTTTCAGCAATTTTTTTACCAACTAAACTAGCAGTTGCAATCTTTCCTGACAAGCCTTCGGCTTTTTCTTTAGCAACTTCTTTTCCACTAGCTTGAACTAATGTTTTACCAGTTTCATCATTAATCAATTGAGCAGTAATACTTCTCAAACTGCGGAAAACAGACAAACGAGGTCTTGCTTGTGTACCACTCAAATGAGCACGAACACGAGCATGACGTATTTGACGTAATCCATTTTTATTTTTCTTGGTCAATCTACGCATATTTTTATATATTCTTTAAGCTAAATTATGCAGCTCCTTTAGCAGCGGTCTTACCTGCCTTGCGGCGTACTACCTCACCAACATATTTGATGCCTTTGCCTTTATAAGGTTCTACTTTTTTAGTACTACGAATTTGAGCAGCCATCTCACCAACCATTTGTTTATCGTGCCCAACAACTGTGATCACATTTTTCTCTACTTCAAATTTAATGCCGGCCACCGGTTTTATTTCAACAGGATGAGAAAAACCAACTTCCAACACCAAACTTTCACCTTTTAGGTTAGCTTTATAACCAACACCATTGATTTCTAATTGTTTTTTAAAACCAACAGTTACACCTTCCAACATATTTTCAATAATACTGGAAAATGTTCCCCATAAAGCTTTGTCTTTGGTGTTTTCTTCATTGATCACACTAACAGTCACTTTACCATCAGCAGTGGATACGGTAACGCGGGAATGTAATTTTAAGCGCAATTCACCTTTTGGTCCTTTAACAACCAAATCGTCGCCTTTTACTTCCACAGTTACGCCTTGTGGTATTGTTCTAACTTTTTTACCAATACGAGACATATGTTTTATTTAAATAATTCGTCTGATTAATACACTTCGCAAATCAATTCGCCACCTAATTTTGCTTCACGAGCTTCTTTGCCTGTCATGATGCCTTTAGAAGTGGACAAAACTGATACGCCGTAACCATTAAGTACTTTTTTGATGTCAGCTGCTTGTACATAATAGCGTGAACCTGGTTTACTAATTCTTTTGATACTTTCTAAAGCACCCTGACGTCCAGCATACTTTAAAGTTACCATAATCTGTGGATGTTTTTCTTCGACAGCTTCAGCTTTTTCCAAATATCCTTCTCGTACCAAAATTTCACAGATTTTCATCTTTAGTTTGGAAAATGGAAATGTCGCTTCGGGTTTACGTACGTGGTACGCATTTCGAATGCGAGTGAGCATGTCCGCGATTGGATCAGTCATCATAAATACAGTTGTTATTTAATGTTATAAAATATAATTAATTACCAGCTTGACTTTCGTACGCCAGGTAATTTACCGGCGTTGGCCAATTCACGAAAGCAGATGCGGCACAAACCAAAGTGGCGCATAAAAGCACGTTTGCGGCCACATTTCCAGCAGCGACGTACAATTCTAGTAGAAAATTTTGGTTTTTTGTTTGACTTAGAAATTTGTGCTTCTGTAGCCATATATTATTTTATAAAAGGAAAACCTAGATGAGTTAACAATGCTTTTCCGCCAACATTATCTACAGCTGTTGTGTTGATAATAATCTGTAAACCGTGCATTTTTTCGATTTCACCGGTCTTAACTTCTGGAAAAGCAGTATTTTCTTTCAAACCCAAGGTGTAGTTTCCCTGACGATCAAAAGCCTTATCAGTAATACCGCGGAAATCACGGATACGTGGAAAACTTACATTTACCAATTTTTCTAAAAATTGATACATACGTTTTCCGTGCAAAGTAACTACTACTCCGATTTCCTGACCTTGTCTGATTTTAAAGTTTGAAATTGCTTTTTTTGCTTTAGTGCGAATTGGCTTTTGACCAGTAATTTTCGCTAATGTCTTTTCAACATTATCGATATAACCAGCATCTTTTATAAAACGACCAACACCAGCATTGATTACCACTTTAGTAATTTTTGGAACCTGCATGGTATTTTTCAATTTTAATTCAGCCTTTAAAGCTGGAACTATCTCGTCTTTGTATTTTTGGTATAAATTAGGAGTCATAATATTAGTCAATAAACTCTTTACATTTGCGGCAAACGCGTTTCTTATCTTTGCCATCTAATTTAAAACCAACGCGTGTAGTGTGGTTGCATTTTGGGCAAACCAATGAAACATTTTCTACACGTACTGGAGCAGATAATTCGATCACTTGACCTTTTTCACCAGCTTTGCGAGTACGCAAATGTTTTTTCATTAAGTTTAAGCCTTCGACCACTACTTTACCGGCAACTGGAAAAACTTGAATAACTTTGCCTTCTTTGTTGCGATCTTTGCCCTTAATAATTTTTACTTTGTCGTTTGATTTAATCTTCATATATATATTTATTTTAGAGCACTTCAGGCGCCAAAGAAATTATTTTTTGAAATCCTTTTGAACGTAATTCACGAGCAATAGGTCCAAAAATACGAGTTCCTTTTGGTTCTTTAGTTTTGCGATCTACGATCACGCCAGCATTTTCATCAAAACGAATATAGGTACCATCAGCACGGCGGATTTCTTTGCATTGACGAACCACTACTACGTGCACTACTTCACTCTTCTTAACCATGCCGTGAGGAGCAGCTTCTTTTACTACACAAGTAATAATATCACCAATCTGGCCATAGCGTTTTTTATAACCGCCCAAAACACGAATACACTGCAATTTCTTGGCGCCAGTATTGTCCGCTACTTTTAACATTGAACGATGTTGCATCATAAAAAAACGGATTAACCATTAACTTTTAAAATTTCTACCAACGTCCATCGTTTGGTAGCTGATAGTGGACGACATTCTGCAAAACGCACTTTGTCACCTACTTTAGCCGCTTGTTTTTCATCATGAACATGATATTTGCGACTAACAGTAAAACTTTTTGGATACTTCGTGTGTTTTTTGATGCGGTCAACTTCAACAGTAATGGTTTTAGTCATTGCTGCACTTGTTACTACACCAGTAAACTCACGACTTATTTTTTTAATTTCTTTTTTTTCCATATAATCTTTAGATTATGCCTTTTCAATAAATTTAGTACGTACGCCTAGTTTGTAACCAGCTAAATCCATTCCAATCTTTGCAGTTTCACGAGTGATACCACCCATCTCAAATAAGATTGTACCTGGTTTGATTACGGCGACATAATGATCCGGAGAACCCTTACCACCACCCATAGGTACTTCGTTACCTTTTTTAGTAACTGGACGATCTGGGAAAACGCGGATCCAGATTTTTCCACCACGTCTTACATAACGAGTCAAAACGCGACGAGCGGCTTCAATTTGGCGGCTGGTAATCCAACCTTGAGTCGTACTCTTTAGACCAAATTGGCCAAAAGCGATAGAAACGTTGCGAGTTGCAACACCACGAAAACGACCGCGTCCTTTTTGCCATTTTCTATGTTTTACTTTTTTTGGTATCAACATACAGTTTCAAAAATCTTATTTAGTTTTTTCTTTTTCAACTTCTTTTTTAGCAAATTTGTCGCGGCGACTGAAAGCTTCACCTTTATAGATCCAGACTTTGATACCGATCTTTCCATAAATAGTGTTTGCTTCAACGATGGCATAATCGACATCACTACGCAAAGTGATTAGGGACATTTTTCCTGAACCCATTACTTCGCGACGAGCAATTTCTACACCATTTAAACGACCGGCTACTGCAAATTTCACACCCTGTGCACCAGCAGTCATAACTTTTTCCATCGCTTGTTTCATAACACGACGGAAAGGTATACGACGTTCGATTTCAGATGCCATACTCTGTCCAACAATTTGAGCAGATAAAGCAGGCTGAGCAACAGTTTGAATGTTTAATTTTACTTTAGTTTTAAAAGCTAAAATCTTTTTCTCGATTTCTTTACGGATAACTTCTAAACCTTCGCCGTTTCTTCCGATAATCACACCTGGCTTAGCAGCCAAAATGGTAACCAATACTTCCTTAGGAGTACGTTCGATACTAATCGCATCGATTCCGGCTTCCTTCAATTTTTTTGCCAAAAATTCTCTAATCTTTATTTCTTGTTCAATAACATCAGGATATTGATCCTTTTTAGCATACCATTTTGAATCCCAAGCATAGATGAAGGGAGTGCGATGAATTTTCGGATGAACTTTATGTCCCATAGTATTGAAATTATATTATGATGTTTTTTTCACCTTCTTAACTGGTTTTGCAACCTCGGTAAGAATTAAACTGATGTGTGAAGTACGTTCACGAATTGGTGTAGCACGACCATGAGCTTTTGGCATCCAACGTTTTAACATTGGACCACCGTCAACCATGATTGTAGTCACAGCCAAATTTTCAGTTCCTAATTTAAAATTGTGCTGAGCATTTGCAATAGCAGAATTCAAAAGTTTGATGATTGGTTTTGCTGCTAATTTATTGGATAATGTTAAAATTTCCAAAGCTTTAGCAACACGACGGCCGCGAATCAAATCAACAACCAATCGCGCTTTGCGTGGACTCATTCTCAAGTAGCTTAATTTTGCAGTTACTGCCTGATTCATATAAAAAATTTAAAAATCTTTATAGTGTTGATTATTTTTTAGGGGCTGGTTTTGCAGCGGCTTTAGGAGCGGCAGCGGCAGCTGAAGCAGAGTCTTGTTCTTTAGCCATCTTACCACCATGACGAATGAACTTCTTAGTTGGGGAAAATTCACCCAAGCGGTGTCCAACCATATTTTCATCGACGTAAACGCTTAGAAAATCTTTACCATTATGTACCAAGAAGGTTACACCCACCATTTCTGGTGTGATTGTGCAAGCGCGAGACCAAGTTTTGATAGGAGTTTTTTTACCACTCTCTTTTACTTTGTCTACTTTCTTTAGGATGCGTGGATCTACGTATAGACCCTTTTTTAAACTTCTAGTCATAATTTTTTAGTTAGATTTCTTTCTGCGTGAACTGATAATAAATTTGTTGCTCCATTTTTGTGGCTTGCGAGTCTTTACACCACGAGCAGCTTTTCCGTAGATAGTACGTGGACCGCGTTTCTGACCGATTGGTGAATGTCCCTCACCACCACCGTGCGGGTGGTCAACAGGGTTCATATTCTTACCTTTAACACGAGGACGGATACCGCGCAATCTCATACGACCAGCTTTACCCCAACGGATTAAACGATAATCAGCATTACCCACCATACCAACACTTGCATAACAAGCCTTTGGTACCATGCGAGTTTCACCAGAAGGCAAACGCAACTGAGCGTAATCACCTTCGATACCAGTAAACTGAGCAGACAAACCTGCGCCGCGTACTAGCTGACCACCTTTTCCTGGAGTCATTTCAATACTGTAAACAAACAAACCGATTGGAATATGTTCCAATTTCATGCGGTTAGCAACTTTGGCTTCGATCGCTTTGTCAGAAGACATCACAACATCACCAACATTTAAACCTTGTGGACACAAAATGTATGCACGAGTTTTATCTGCGTATTCAACAAGAGCAACACGAGGGCCGCGGTTTGGATCATATTCGATAGCAATAACAGTTGCTGGAGCATCAAATTTCTTTTGTTTGAAATCAACAATACGATAAAAACGCTTAACACCGCCGCCTTGGTGACGAACGGTTAATTTACCCTGGTTATTACGACCAGAATGTTTTTTCAAAATCGAAATCAAAGACTTCTGTGGTTCAGATTTTGTAATGTCGGCAAAAGCATCCACACTGGATTTTCGGCGACCTGGGGTAGTTGGTTTGTAAACTTTAATCGGCATAATAATTTAATATATATTCGGTAATTAAACGCCTTCATGAATTACGATTGTCTTTCCTTTTGGTAAGGACACAATCGCTTTTTTGAAATCACTTCTTTTACCTGAATGTTTGCCAAAGCGCATTGCTTTACCTTGGACATTGATTACATTAACTCTTATTGGTTTGATACCGTAAACTTCTTCAACAGCTTTTCTGATTACTGCTTTGTTGGCATTTTTTACTACAATGAAACTGTATTTATTTTCACTCTGTTTGATTGCAGATTTTTCAGTTACCAAAGCGCGTACTAAAATATTGTTAATAATTTTTTTAAGTTTTTTTGGAGCTTCATGAGCAGAATGATCATGACCTTCATGATCTTCATGATCAGCATGTGCTACTACTTTGGCAGCTGTTTTTTTTGCAGGAGCTTTTTTAGTTGCAACTTCTGCTTTTTTTGCAGGAGCTTTTTTTGCTTCCTTCACCTCAGCTGGTTTAGCTTCGGCTTTGGCTTCAGACTTTGGTTCGGACTTTTTTTCCAAACGTTCAGTCTCATTCTTTTTTGACCAGCGATCAAGTAATCCCATATTATTTAAACTCTAAAATGATTAAATTATTTTCCAAAGACTTCTTCCATTTTCTTAATTCCATCCTTGGAAGTTAAGATCACACCTTTGGAAAGTAAATCCAATACGTTGCTATCTTGTGCGCGTAAAGTTTTTACAACTTTCAAGTTCTTACTCATGCGCATAATATCGTCACTCTTATCAGCAGTTAAAACCAAGAATGTTTTTAACTTAGCTGGTAATGTTTTCAAAAATTTAGCAAATAATTGTGTTTTTGGTTGTTCAAACTTGAGATCCTCTATTACCATCAAATTTCCAGATTGAGCCTTGTCAGTTAAACACATGCGGATTGCAGCCTGACGAGTTTTTTTGTTGATCTTTGTTTTGTAATTGCGATCAGTCAACGGACCAAAAGCGACACCGCCGCCTTTCCAGATTGGAGAACGGATAGAACCGTGACGAGCGCGGCCGGTACCTTTTTGTTGCCAAGGTTTCTTACCACCACCACTTACTTCACCACGATTTTTTGTATCAGCCCAAGGTTCGCGCTGATTGTTTGTCTGTTGAACAAAAACTTGGTGAACCATTTCAGGTTTGATTTTTACACCAAACACTGTGTCTGACACTTCCATTTCACCAGTTTCTTTGCCAGCTAAGTTGTAAACTTTAATTTTCATATAAATAATCTTCTTTAAAATTAGGCGTTCACAGTTTCTTCGCCAGCAGTTTCTACTGGGGTAGCTTCAACTACCGGTTGTTCTTTCACTACTTCGGCCTTTTGTCCATTTTTTTGAATTTTTAATACACCAGGACCTTGGATCACAAGCAAACTGTTGCGACCACCTGGAACTGCACCTTTGATATAAATTTCATTTGTCTCTGGGTGAACTTCTACTACTTCCAAATTTTTGACAGTTACTTGATCACCACCCATACGACCCGCCATACGCATACCTTTGAAAACGCGCTGTACACCACCGGCACCAATAGAACCAGGGGCACGCAAGTTATCTTTATGACCGTGTGAAGCAGGACCACCACGGAAATGATGACGCTTAACTACACCGGCAAAACCTTTACCTTTGGAAACACCCATCACTTCGACTTCGTCACCAGCTGCAAAAGTATCTAATGTTATAAAATCTCCACGACTAATATCCTCTGTCTTTTCAACAGAAAATTCTTTCAACCAAGAAACTGGAGCCAAATCTTTCAAATGACCGGCTTCTGGTTTATTTAAACGAAATTCTTTCTTTTCTCCAAAACCGAGCTGAATAGCCTTTTCTTTTTCCTTAACCTGGACGATGCTACAAGGACCAGCTAATACACGAGTAACTGGCATTACTTCACCATTTGGTAAAAACACCTGTGTCATTCCAATTTTCTTTCCTAAAATGAATTTCATAAAAATTGTTGTCATTGCTTCCCATCGGATGGGAAGATAACTGAATTAATTATTTAACAAAAAACTAGAAGCAATAACACTGTTTAACCCAATCCTTCAGTGCTCTTGTTTCTAGCCTTCTTGTGCACAACTTTTGGTTGCACACTATTCACCCCCAGAGGGTGAACTTTATAGATGGCTTTAGTTTTTTATTTGGTAAAAATCTTAATCTCCTGGCCAAAATTTTGCTGTGTAAATGTTTTTTGTACCCCCGACTAAATCGGGACAAATCTTATTTACTTGGCACTGCTTGGCTTTGTGGGCTAATAATAGCAGAAAAAAATATTTCTGTCAAGCCCCACTACTACATTTTTATTTCAACATCCACGCCAGCTGGTAAGTTTAAATTCATCAATGCATCAACACATTTTGGAGTTGCATTCATAATGTCGATCAAACGTTTGTGTACGCGCATTTCGAACTGTTCGCGAGCGTCTTTATGTACAAAGGTAGAACGATTGACAGTGAATTTAGTCTTTTCTGTTGGCAAAGGTACTGGACCAACTACTTTAGCCTCATTACGAGCGGCTGTTTCGATGATTGTACGAGTAGCCTGATCGATAACACGGTTATCATATGCACGAATTTTAACGCGAATACGAGTTCCGACCTCCTCTGTTGCTTTAGTTGTAGGTGTTGTGGTTGTCATGTTATTTATTAAAATTAAAGAACTAATTAAAGAACAATTTTAAGGGGGCGTTTTTTAGAACGCCCCCAATAAAATCTTATTTGATAATTTTTACTACTACACCAGAGCCAACAGTGCGTCCACCTTCGCGGATAGCAAAGTTCATCTTGTCTTCCATAGCTACTGGGTTGATCAATTTGATCTTCAAGTTAACAGTATCACCAGGCATAACCATTTCTACACCAGCTGGTAATTCAAGAATATCACCAGTTACATCAGTTGTGCGGATGTAGAATTGTGGTTTGTAACCTTTGAAGAAAGGTTTGTGGCGACCACCTTCGTCTTTACTCAAAACGTAGATTTCAGCTTCGAATTCAGTATGAGGAGTGATTGTTCCTGGTTTAGCCAAGACCATACCACGTTCAACATCTTCTTTCTTTGTACCGCGTAACAAGATACCAGCGTTATCACCAGCTTGGCCTTCTTTCAA
This sequence comes from Candidatus Magasanikiibacteriota bacterium, assembly GCA_903853785.1. Taxonomy (GTDB): domain Bacteria; phylum Patescibacteriota; class Patescibacteriia; order Magasanikbacterales; family GWA2-37-8; genus CAIOJG01. The sequence goes on along the minus strand of CAINUM010000063.1, from coordinate 23,716 downwards.
AGACTTGTTAAACATTTCGATACCTGTAACTACAGTTTTCATTGGTTCTTCGCGCAAACCAACGATAGAAATTTCATCATTGATCTTTACCATACCGCGTTCGATACGACCAGTTACTACTGTTCCACGTCCTTCAATAGAAAAAACGTCTTCAACAGGCATTAAGAATGGTTTATCAAGATCGCGAATTGGAGTTGGGAAATAAGAATCCATAGTAGCTAGCAATTCCAAGATTGGTTTTGCAGCTGCTTCATCAGAAGGATTTTCTAAAGCTTTCAAAGCAGAACCGCGAACAAATGGGATTGCATCACCAGCGAATCCATATTTTGTCAAAAGATCACGAACTTCAGCTTCTACCAATTCAACCAATTCAGGATCAGCCATGTCCAATTTGTTCAAGAAAACGATAATATTCTTTACACCAACTTGGTTAGCCAACAAGATATGTTCACGAGTTTGAGGCATAGGACCGTCAGCAGCAGATACTACCAAAATAGCACCATCCATCTGAGCAGCACCAGTAATCATGTTTTTAACATAATCGGCATGTCCAGGACAATCTACGTGAGCGTAATGTCTATTTGTAGTTTCGTATTCTACGTGAGCTGTGGAAATTGTAATACCACGAGACTTTGATTCTGGAGCTTTATCCAAATCACCGATACCCTTATGTTGGGCAACACCACCAGTAGCATTTAAAACTGCTAAAAGAGAAGCAGTCAAAGTTGTTTTACCATGATCAACGTGACCAATGGTACCTACGTTAACGTGAGGCTTGGTTCTTGAAAACTCAGCCATAAGATTAGACGTTCACGGCACTGCGTCGAGTGGTCGAAGCAGATTTTTGTCCAGCCGCTAAATTTTTAATAAAATATTTTAACAAAACACGCTAACCATAAGAGATGATTAGCGTGGGCATTATATCAGGTTTTAATTATTTTGCAAGGGGGGAGAAATTGTGGATAAACTTTTTATGAACACTAAATTTATTCAATGGGTTCCAAATAGAACTTTTCTTCCTCACCTTCGGCTAAATCAGACAAACCTTCTTCGCCAAAGGTTTGCTCAACTTGGCCAACTTCTAGCGGAATGTTTATTGGTTCTATATTTTTTTCAACAATAGACTCCTCAAACGTTTCGGGTGCCAAAGTTGAAGCGTTTTTTGTATCTATATCAACATCTTCGTATTCATCATCCTCGAGATCGTCGTTTTCCTCCATTTCATCAGTTTCTAAAATCGTTGGCAAAACTTCCGGCAATTTTACAGGTCGAACAAGTTCTTTTTGCAAATTTTCTTCCCAATCTGGGATTGGCTGACGGTTTTTTTGTGTCTGCCAACGAGAGATGTCATGATTTAATTTATTCAACATATCCTCTTCTTCAAGGTCTTCCAGGGAAGAAGTATCGTTTAATAAATTTTCGTACTCATTCAAATTCATCAAAACCATGGTTTCTTCAGTCTCTTTATCCATTATAACAAAACGATCACCAGTACGGCGCACCAATTTGATAATACGATCCAATTGATTTTGCTTCATAAGATTATTTTTATGCTTTTATATTATACCTAAAGACCAAAACTAGTCAACCATTTAATTAAATAACAAAAAATCGCCATATTTAGCGATTTTTTGAATTACTCTATCCACAAATAATTATGAACAAGGTATTTGCGCGCCGGACTACTCCTTCGAATTAGTCGGCGCGCGGTGAGAGGGGTGGGTGTCGCTGATGCGGCGCCCGAAGCTAGTTGGCCAGCGCGAAGACCGCGGGGCCGAATGGCTCGCCGTTCTTGACTCGCAAGTAGGCTGGCCGATCCAACATGCGCAGTTGCGCTTTGGTTGCGCCGTTCCAGTTGGTCGGAACACCTCGTTGTGTGGCTGCGAGTCGCGAATTAGGCTCGAAAGCCACTTCGAGAGAGCTCGATCCCTCAAAGAGTCGGAAAAAGAGTCGCATGTATCCCCTCACTCGTCGGGTGAAAAAGGCTGGGTAGCCTTGTCCCGAACAGCCTAGAGTATAGCATATTTAGGCCAAAAAGTCAATGCTTGTTCTAGGCTGCGAGTTTGTCGATTTTATCATCAGTCTTTGGTTTTTCTGCTATTGGATTCTCTTTTTTATTACTTCTTGCGATTGCTTCACCCAATTTTTTAGCTCCTATTGCCAACAACCCTTTCTCCAGCCAAGTCTTTGTCGAACCACCCGGTGTAATACTTTGACCTGAACGATAAGTTCCATCATCTTGATCTGATCCTAAAATCTTTTTAGCTTGAGCCAATTCCTCCGCTGTAGAAGCAGGGGCGATCTCATCGTGTTCACTATTAAAAAATGCTTTTTCGGACTTTGTAAAATCATTTATTCTAGATCTGATATCTATAATTTTTGCACTATCCGCCTCTGCCACCGTTTGCTTATCGTCTTCGCTGATAATTGGTTCAACTGGTCCAACATCCGAAATGTCTGGCAATACATCCTCAATATCTTCTCCTGCTTCAGGCATAATATCTTTTGCATCTTTAACCCATGCACGATAAAAAGGATTATCTTTATTCCAACTAGTTCTTGCTTGTTTATTCTTTCCAAGTACACCTAATTTGTTTGTTTTTTTATCATCTACTAAGCTAAAATCTACATCCTCTATTTTCTTGCCTTCAGGATTATATCTGGCGTCGGCCAGCACTTCATCCACCACTGCTTTCAAGTCTTTATTATCCAAAATCGCTTGGGGAATACTTTCTTTTCCTACTTTATTTTGTAATTGATAAAGTCGATTCATTGCTTGAAAATATTTTGAATCCAAAAGCTGTACTTCTTTTGAAGAAGTTTTTTTTTCGAATGTTGGTGCTTTGAATTCCGCTTGTTTAGCTTTGTCTTCACTTGATACTTCAGACATAAAATAATTATTTAAATCATTGTTTAATAATGAAAGTATATCATACATAAAAAGTTTGGCAAACAAAAAATTCCAACATTCAATTGGAATTTTTTATCTTTCTCTAGAGACAATAACTTGAGTCTAAAGTATGTGTGCGCCGGACTACTCCTTTGGATTAGTCGACGCACAGCGGGGTTTGATACCAACAAGGGTTCAGCGCCGGCTAGCGGCGGCGGCACCCATTGGAGTTGCGCTGAGCGATGCGTTGGGCGTTGGCGACCGCCGACACGAACTCACGCCGACCACGATGACGATCGGTGTTCTGCGGCATTCGCGGCCACGGGTCGCTGGACGGAACCAGCGAGATGGGGGGGCAGATCACTGCTGAAAGACGAACCCCGCCGAGCAGACAGAACAAAAATGGAATATGGACAGCGTGTGCGATCAACTTCATCGAAACCTCCAAGTTGTAGACTGGATTTCCTGTGCTCTTGCAACAGGCATCAAACAAAAAAAGTATACCAATGATATTTGAAAAAATCAATCCAGAACATAAACAAATAAAAAACGCCTTTTGATAAAAGCGTTTTTTTGTGCACCCATTAGGAGTCGAACCTAAATTTTCGGCTTCGCAGGCCAATGTCCTATCCATTGAACGATGGGTGCAGGAACTTCTTTACTATATTTTCAATATTCTACCCATGCGTTCGCTAAGTGGCTCTTCTTCTTGCTCTAAATCCTCTTCCATATATAGAGCTAAATATTCGCGAATTGGCATCGGATCATAATCATACAATGGCACTTGAATGCGGTGGTTCAAAACATTGTCCTGTGAAAAATACAAATTCTTGGTAACTGGCGGATTGTATATCATCCAAAAAGTTGTAAATTCACTGTAGCGATAATACTTTTTTCCAATCACTACTCCAGTATTGGTTATTGCAAAATACACATCCATTGGCGTCACCATATCTTGCATGAATAAAATTATCCCAAACAAGACTGTAATCAACGCAAATAGATAATTGGCAGACAACACTGCGTAAACCGTAATGGCAATTCCAATCGCTCCCATCACCCAATACCATTTTTGATTTCGCTCATGCTGCTCGTATTCCTTTACCGTCCACTCATATTGGACTTCTCCAATATTGATCTCCTCTTTTAAAATATTCTTTGGCATAGAAATAATTTTAACCCGTGGATGATACTGGACTCGAACCAGCTGAGCTAATCATCCTGATTTGAGTTCGAATTTACTCTATCACAAAGAAAAAAATAAATCAACCCCGACAAGTTGCTTTTTATGATATTTTATGGTATGATTTTCCTACTATATGTTAACAAAAGACCCAATAAATTTACTAGAACCACAGAAACTGGAACTGGACGAACCTAAGCCAAAAAGAAAAAAACTGTTTTGGCTATTTTTTATTATAGTCGGGCTTTTGTTCATCGTCGGTTGCAATACTTATCGTAACTATTCACTCGCTAAATGGTCTGACGATCCGGCAAATTACGACTTAACCACCCTAAAACCAAAAAATGTCGGCATATTACAAACAGTCAAAAATTTTATTTTTCATGCCGACAACGTACTTGAAGGACAAAAAGACGATCGCATTAATATCTTATTGTTAGGCATTGGTGGTGCAGGTCATGATGGCCCGTATTTATCTGATACCAACATAATTCTAAGCATCAAACCTAGTACCAATGAAGTAGCAATGATTTCCGTACCTCGAGATTTAGGGGTAACCATCGGTAATCACGGTGTTAGAAAAATTAATTCCGCGGATTCTTTTGGCGAAGCTCAAGCAGCTGGGTCTGGCGGTGAATACGCTCGTGATATTTTCGCCAAAACTTTTGGGGCGGAAATTCCGTATTATGCTCGCGTCGATTTTACTGCTTTTCAAGAAATAATCGACGAGGTTGGTGGTGTGACCGTAAATGTTCCACGTTCATTTGTTGATTACGAATTCCCTGGTCCAAATTATTCTTATCGAACTTTAACATTTGATGCGGGTGTTCAAGCTATGAATGGTGAACGAGCTTTAGATTTTGCTCGTTCTCGCCATGGTAATAATGGTGAAGGCTCAGATTTTGCTCGTTCTCGTCGCCAACAGCTGATGATCTCAGCTTTAAAAGAAAAACTTTTATCTGTTGGAACTTATACAAATCCAGTTCGTGTTCAAAGTATTCTACAATCTTTATCTTCACACATAACTACCAATTTAAATTTTGGTCAAATGATGTATTTAGCCAACCTGGCCAAAGATGCTGATAAAAATATTAAAATGCTGGTGTTGGATAATTCAGAAAACGGATTCTTAAAATCTTACATAGCGGATAGCGGTGCCTATATTTTAGCTCCTCGCACTGGAAATTTTGACGACATTAATTTGGCTATAGAAAATGTTTTTGACAGCAATCATGTCAAAATTGCTCAAAATTTGTCTACCGAAAACAAATCTATTTTCCCTACAGGTAAAATCCAAATCTTAAACGGTACCTGGAGAGCCGGTCTTGCGGCTAAATACCAACAAGATCTTCAAGAAAAAGGATTTTCTACTTTACCAGCTGCCAATAGTCCAAAACGTCCTATCGATATGACTACTATATATGTAGTTAATCCGAAGCTTTCCAATGACATTGTTACAGCTCTTCAAAAAGAAATTACCGCCCGAGTGGAGACGGTCTTGCCAGAATGGATAAAAAATGGTAGTAATAACATAAATTCTAGCACAGAAGAGACAAATCCAAATTTAAAATTTAATACAGAAGCCGATATACTGATCATTTTGGGATCGGATTTAAGCGTTAACAAAGAATAATATGGCAACATTAGCAAAAATCGTTGACCTAGAATTACCTACCATTGCCCTTGTCGGTCGTGTTAATGTAGGAAAATCTACACTTTTCAATCGTCTCACCGAAAGTGACAAGGCTTTAGTTTCGGATATCCCGGGTACGACTCGCACCCGCAATGAAGGCAAGTGTCTTTGGCGCGGTCGCCACATCCGTATTGTTGACACTGGTGGTCTTACCTTTTCAGACGATGTGCCCTTGGAAGAAGATATCATCAAACAAACTGAAGCGGCTCTCAAAGAAGCAGACGTAATTGTGTTTGTAACAGATATCAAAGACGGGCTTTTACCACAAGAAAGAGAACTAGCCAAACTTTTATTACAAAAACGTAAAGATTGTCCAGTTATTTTAGTATCAAACAAAGCTGACAATCCAGTTCAACATTCCTTAAAATATGAACGTGAATGGTTGTCGCTTGGTTTTGGACAACCAATTGCTATCTCTGCCCAGAATGGTTCTGGACTAGGTGATCTTATGGAAAAGATTTTTTCACTTTTAAAGAAAACTATCAAAAAACCACAGTTATTACCAGATATCGAACCAATTAAAGTAGCTTTGTTAGGCAAACCAAACGTTGGTAAATCATCTCTATTCAATAGATTGATCGGTGAAGAACGTGTGATTGTTTCAGACATGCCTCATACCACTCGTGAACCGCACGACACTCTTGTGGAAGTTGACGGCGATCATATATTATTTATCGATACTGCTGGTATACGTCGTAAGGCCAAAGTTTCTGGATTACTTGAGCGTGTTGGTATCGGCAAAAGTATTGAGGTGATGAAACGTGCTGATATTGTTTTATTTTTACTAGATACTTCATCCCCTATCACTGACCAAGACCAACAACTTGGTGGATTGTTGCGTGAAAGTACCAAGAGTGTAATTATCGTAGTTAATAAATGGGATTTGAGTGAAGATAATACTGATTCTTTCCGTAACGATGTGAAAGAAAAAATCATGAAATATTTTCCACATATTGCTTACGCTCCAATTGCGTTTGTGAGTTCAAAAACTAGCTATCGCATCCATCAACTATTTCCTTTAATAAAACAAGCTTGGGAAGAACGTCACACTGAGCTATCCGAAGAAGTTTGTGAAGAATTTATTCGTCATGTTACCAAAGATCATTTACCATCTCGTGGCAAAGGCGTAAATCATCCAAAGATTTTGGGCTTCCGTCAAATCAATTCCAACCCACCAATTTTCGAATTGTTTATCAAATACAAAACATCTTTGAACATGTCTTATGTTCATTATTTGGAAAATCGCCTAAGAGATCAATTTAGTTTTTTTGCAGCACCGATCGTTATTAAGCTCACTAAGACTAGAAGATAAAATTAGAAATTATGAAGCTCATCGTCGGTCTTGGAAATCCAGGTAAAGAATTTGAATTAACTCGCCACAATGCTGGCTGGCTAACTTTGGATAGATTTGCTGAATCAGAAAATCTATCTTCCAAAAAATCTTCAAAACTTCAGGCTGAGGTTTTTGATTATAAAGTCGGACGCAATAAAGTGATATTGGCAAAGCCCCAGACTTTCATGAACAATTCTGGCATTTCAGTTAGTATCATGTTAAATTTTTATCGTTTAGCCGCCAAGGACATTGTGATCGTGCATGATGACAAAGATATTCCAGTTGGAGAAATTCGCGTACAAACAAATCGTGGTGCAGCAGGACACAACGGAATAAAATCTATTATCGAGCATATTGGTACACAAGATTTTACCCGCATACGCATCGGAGTTGGACCGGTGGAAAAAGAAAAAATTGAAGTAATTAGTAACTTTGTTTTAAATAAATTTACTAAAGAAGAATTCAAACTTTTACAAACTGCTATGGACCATGCCGCAGTAGAAATAAAAAGATTGTCAGCAGTTGAATAAAATATAATTTTAAAAAGAGACTATCGGGTCTCTTTTTTAATTTCAAGACAATTACAAATATGATATACTGTAACTAATAAAAATTAATTCATTATTTAATTATGAATTATCACGCTTGGCTAGCTCACTTTCCAAAAATTACTTACAAACGTTACACTGCTTTAAAAATTCATTTTACTGATTTTCAAAATTTACATATTACAGAATTAGACGAACTGCTTAAAGCCGGCTTGGAAGAAAATATTGCCTCTGAATTTTTAACTTGGCGCGACAAAAATCCTATCGAAAAAATACTCGAAAACTTAATAAAAGAAAATATTCAAACAGTTTCTTTGGGTGACAACTATTATCCAGTTCTTCTATCTGAAATTAACGACCCTCCACACACTCTTTTTTATCGCGGGACATTACCACCAACCGAAATGCCGACTCTCGCGGTCGTTGGTACAAGACGTATGACGACCTACGGTAAAATAATCTGTGAAGACCTGGTGATGCCAATCGCTCGCCAAGGCGTGGTAATTGTCAGTGGGCTAGCTCTTGGTATTGACGGTGTAGCACACAATACCGCACTAGCGGCCAACGGTATAACTTTAGCCGTGTTAGGTTCTGGTATCGATCGGCAGAGTGTTTACCCATCTGCACATAAACAACTATCTGAAAAAATATTATATAATGGCGGTGCATTGATTTCTGAATATCCGCCTGGATTTTTACCTACTCAATATTCTTTTCCGGCGCGTAATCGTATTGTAGCCGGATTAAGTTTAGGAACTCTAGTTATTGAGGCACCGATAAAATCCGGAGCACTCATCACTTCTCGCTGTGCTCTTGATTACAATCGCGAAGTTATGGCCGTACCTCATGCGACGACCTCCCCCACTGGATCCGGCCCAAATAATCTTATAAAATTTGGCGCCAAAATGATAACCGAACCAAATGATATTTTGGAAGCACTGAATTTACAAACCGTTAAACAAGTAACTCCGACCTTTGAATCTACTGGTGATAATGAAGTAGAAAACAATATTCTAAAATATTTAACCAAAGAGCCGAAAAATATAAATATGATCATTTTAGAGAGCAAGCTCGATAGTTCTGTGGTTAGTTCTACTTTAATATTAATGGAAATTAAAGGATCAATTAAAAATGTTGGTGGAATGAATTATATAAAAAAATAACCCTGGATATCAGGGTTATTTTAAAAAAATTATTTTTTCTTTTTTCCAAACATTCCAGAAAACCAATTTGTTTTCTTTTCTTTAGCCGCGGCAACATAGGGTGACCCATCTGGATTGACAATTTTTACACTTCCAACATGAGTAATAGTTTCGTTTTTAGCTTTACCGAGTCCAGTTTCATTTACCAACGTTACTTCTACAAATGGTGCTGCGCCGGCAACTCGGGGTCTGAAAACAAAACTCATTTTTTTGTTTTTAGGCGGTGATTTGGTCAGATCGATATTAACACTCAGATCTCTGCTTCCAGAGAAAAAATCATCTAAACGAATCTGCATGTCATTTAAGTTGTCAAATTCAACATTTCCGAACTCCCTCACGATCAAGCCTTTTATTACACTTTCGTTCCCAGCTTCTACCGCTTCGAATATATCTTCTAATTCTTTCGCACCCTGTTTTTCACTTTCCATTTCTCGTTTCATCCCAGCAGCTCGACCTGATTCCATTCTTAATCTATCTTGAATCTGATCTAAAGTAATTTCTTGGGCTGGGTGGGCTGTCTTATTTTTAACAGACACTTGCCCCATTAGTGGGGTAGGTTCTTCATCGGATATTAAACGCGAAACAGGTGGCATCGCAAAAATTATTTCCGGTTCTTCATCTTCGTACAAACCACCGGGCACATCACCTCCTTGCGCCTTCCAATTTGCCCACTTACCTTTTCCTTTTTCATCATCACTCATATAAATATTTATAATTATTTCTGCATAAATTTTACCATAAAATTGACAATTCAGTCAAAATCCATTATCTTAAGAGGGCAAAATAATATTTTTATGTCAAAACTTGTCATAGTAGAGTCACCGGCTAAAGCCAAAACTATTTCCAAATTCTTAGGGAAAAGTTTTGTCGTCAAATCATCATTTGGACATGTTCGTGATCTTCCAAAAAGTAAGATGGGTATTGATATTGAACATAATTTTGAACCACAATACATCAATAGTCGTGACAAAAGCAAAGTAATCAAAGAACTTAAAGACGCTGCCAAAAAAACTGACGACATCCTATTCGCTACCGATGAGGATCGTGAGGGAGAAGCGATCTCCTGGCATTTGGCACAAGTATTGGGTGTAGATCCGGCCAAAGCCCAACGTATTGCTTTCCATGAAATTACCAAAACTGCTGTTGAACATGCCATTGCCAACCCCCGAGCACTGGATCTAAAAATGGTTGACGCTCAACAAGCACGACGTATTTTAGACAGATTGGTAGGCTATGAACTATCTCCATTTTTATGGCGCAAAGTAGCCAAGGGACTATCTGCTGGTCGTGTACAAAGTGTGGCCATGCGACTCACCGTCGAACGCGAACGAGAGATTTTAGATTTTAAACCAGAAGAATACTGGTCTGTAGAGGGTATTTTTGAAAATAAAGAAAAAATAAATTTTGAAGCCAAACTTTCGGCTACACCTGAAAAAAAATTAGAAAAATTGGATATTAAAAATAAGGAAACGGCCGATAAAATATTTGCAGACCTTGTTGGTGTTTCTTATACTGTTAGTGCAGTTGAAAAGAAAAATAGCAAACGAAATCCCCCACCTCCATTTACAACTTCTAGTTTACAACAGGACGCCAACAATCGTTTAGGATTTTCTGCCAAACAAACGATGCGCCTAGCACAACAACTTTATGAGGGTGTGGAACTTGGTTCACAAGGTTCTCATGGTTTGATTACTTACATGCGTACGGATGCTGTAAATTTATCAACAAAATTTTTGGAAGATGCCAAAGCCGTGATTGACGAAGAATTTGGTGCAAAATATAGCCTTGAAAAACCACGTGCCTATACCAATAAAAGTAAAAATGCTCAAGAAGCCCATGAAGCTATTCGTCCAACTGAAGCTAAACGAACTCCAGCTATCGTTGAACCATTTTTGGAAAAAAATCAATTCAAACTTTATGAGCTAATCTGGAATCGAGCGATGGGTACACAGATGGCTGCTGCTGATGTCGCATCGACCGGTGCAAATATTACTTCCACAAATAATTATATTTTCCGAGCTACTGGCCAAACTATAATCTTTGATGGTTTCTTAAAATTATATCCAGAAAAAAGCAAAGATAACGCTTTGCCAAATTTGGAAAATGGTGAAAAAGTAAACTGCCAAGAAATAAAAACAGAACAGCACCACACTGAACCACCCGCTCGCTACAATGATGCAGCCTTGGTTAAAGCTCTTGAAGAATATGGTGTTGGCAGACCGTCTACTTTTGCCCCAACCATCGCTACTATCGAGGATCGTGGCTACGTTGAACGTGACGATAAAAAACGCCTCAAACCTCGCGAAGTTGCTTTTGTAGTAAACGATTTATTGGTTCAACACTTTCCAAATATTGTCGATTTTTCTTTTACTGCCCAGATGGAAGAAAACTTTGACGCGATTGCTAGAGGCGAAAAACAATGGCAACCAGTGATTGCTGATTTTTATCATCCTTTTAAAGAAAATTTGAAAATTAAAGACAAAGAAATTCCTCAAAAAGAAAAAATTCCAGATGAAACTACTGAAGAGGTTTGTGAAAAATGTGGTAAACCAATGGTTATTAAAACTGGTCGCTTTGGCAAATTTATGGCCTGCACCGGTTATCCAGAATGCAAAACAACAAAAAATATCGACGTAGTCACTGGAGTAAAATGTCCAAAATGTCTTGAGGGAGATTTGGCAGAACGTCGTAGCAAACGTGGAAAAACATTTTACGGTTGCAACAAATATCCTAAATGTGATTTTGCGCTTTGGGACAAACCAACTGGTGAAAAATGTGAAAAATGTGGTTCTCTACTTACCCAAACTTTCAAAGGTGAGATCAAATGTTCCAATAAGGAGTGTAAATAAAATATGGAGGCGGATTGGAAATTGAAAATTGATTCAAACAAAAATCAACATGTAATTGGTGTGATAATTTTTTATTTTCTTATTACTTTTGTCGTTTCTAGATTGATGGTTTATTTAGTAATTGGAAGATGGTTACCAAACTTTTTTCTTACTGTTCGGGGGGTACACATTCATCATTTTACTTACGGGGTATTTATTTTAGTATTAATCGGTCTATATTTAATATTACGTCGCCCCGAAGCTGAATCAGAAATTTTCAAAATTTGCACTGCAATTTATGGAATAGGGCTCGGTTTGACTTTTGATGAATTTGGTATGTGGGTCAGATTAGCAGATGAATACTGGTTGCGCCAAAGTTATGATGCAGTCGTGGTAGTACTGCTTCTTTTGCTCAACATAGCTTATTTTAGACAAGTACGCCATGGTGTTCGTGAAGTTGGAAAGCTTTTTAAAAAGGTCTTTTTACGACTATTTTCGGTGGGTTAATAGTTGACAAACATTGAAAATTAAGCTATAAATACATTGTATTAATGGTGGGATCTCGACCACTCGAGAGTTTGTACCACTAAAATCGCAACTGCGATTAAAAAAAATATGGTTAAATTAACAAAGCGCATGGCAAAAATTGCCGGCAAAGTAGACAAAAACAAGGTTTATTCTCTAGACGAAGCAATCGCTCTGGTTAAAGAAACATCTGGTGTTAAATTTGACGCTAGTGTCGAAATTCACGCTCATTTAGGTATTGATCCAAAAAAAGGTGACCAATTGATCCGTGCAACTGTAGTATTACCTCATGGTATTGGTAAAACAAAAAAAGTAGCTGTTTTCTGTTCTAGTGAAAAAGAAAAAGAGGCTAACGAAGCCGGTGCTGACGTTGTTTATACTGAAGAAGGAATCAAAAAAATTAAAGATACTGGTAAAATTGATTTTGAGGTAGCCGTAACTACTCCAGATATGATGCCTAAATTGGCCGCCATTGCTAAAGTGCTTGGTCCAAAAGGTTTGATGCCTAGTCCAAAAACCGAAACTGTCGGACCAAACATCAAAAAAATGGTAGAAGAATTGAAAAAAGGTAAAGTTACTTTTAAAAACGACGACACTGCTAATGTACACCAGATTGTTGGTAAAATTAGTTTTGACGATGCTAAATTAAAAGAAAACTTATCTGCATTTTTAGAAGCTTTGAAAAAAGCACGACCAACAACAATCAAAGGATCATACATAAAAAATTTAGTCCTTTGTTCAACGATGGGGCCGTCAATCAGAATTAACGAAAACTAAAAATTTTACCCCTCATTATTGAGGGGTATTTTTTAAATCCCTATATGTTAATAATTGCTGGAATTGGCTTTAATTCATTTGCAGAGGATAAAATAAAAAAAATAATTTTATCTGGGGCTGATATTTTGCGTTTTAATTTTTCTTACGGATCAATTGAGGCTAATGTAAATAATATAAAAATCGCTCAAGAAGCAATCGATGAATTGCATAGTGAATGCAAAATCATGATCGATATGCCGTTAAACAAAGTCCGCTTAGGCGATTTTGATATTAAAATGTTTGCGGTAAGAGAAAAAGAAGAATTTATTTTTAAATCCGCTTCATATTCTAACGACTGCAACCAATTCATTCCTGTTCAAATTCAAAAACTAGGAGAGAAGGTTAGAGTAAATCAACTAATTACACATGGCGATGGTGAGATCGCTTTACACGTAAAAGAGATTATTGATACAGACACAATTAAATGTGAAATCCTCAACAACGGTGTAATTCAGTATATGAAAACTTTTAATATCACAAATCGCTTGGATGAAAATAATGTGATAAATGATTACAAAAAAATATTTGAAGCGGTAAAAGATTTATCCATAAGTTATTGTGCAGTCTCTTATTTTGGAGAGGAAACAAATAAAAATATAAGAGAATTGGTTAAAAAAGAAATCGGTTCAAAAACAAAAATAATGCTAAAAATCGAAGATCAGATTGCTGTAGATAATATAGAAGCTATTTGCCAAGATGAATCATATCGTTATGTTTTGTTAGATAGAGGTGAAATTGGAGTTAACGTACCGTTTGAAAAAATCGGTCTTATCCAGAGAAACATCATAAATACTGCAAAAAAATACAAACGTTTAATTTTGGTTTCAACACAAATTTTGGAAAGTACTATCAATAATTATATCCCTTATCGTGCTGAAATTATCAATCTTACCGATATGGTTTTAGATGGTGTAAATGGAATAATGTTGTGCCAAGAAACTACCATGGGGCTAAGACCAGCTTATTCAATTAGTGTGGCGAAGAAAATTATCGACGAAGCTTTGAAATATGAAAGAAGTAGAAGTAAAAGCTAAAATTAACAATGTCGATTCTATTCGAAAAAACCTCAACAAAATTGGGGTAGAATTTTTCAAAAAAACCACTCAATCTGATGAGGTGTACATTGGGAATAAAACAAATTTATCTAAAATGTCTGCAAGAATAAGACTGGAAAATAATATTTACACACTTACAGTCAAAGAAAAACTTTCAAACATACTGGATAATAACGAATATGAATTTGTAACAACAAAGCCCAAAGATACAGCCAAACTACTAATCGCTTTGGGATTCAAAAGGCTTATCAAAGTTAAAAAGGTAAGAACATTATATAAATATAAAAAACTTTCAATCTGTTTAGACCAAGTGGCAGGTCTAGGAAATTATATCGAGGTTGAAAAAATCGTAAATGAATCAGTTGATAGTCAGGTTGTTCAGAAAGAGATTTGTAAATTTTTAGAAAAACTTGGTCTAACTAAAAATGACCAAGTGATAGCTGCTTATTTCGAGCTAATACTTAGAAAAAAAATATGAAAATTTGTATCTGTTCAAGTTTTAAATTCTACCCAGAAGTATTAAAACTACACAAAGAATTAGAAGAAAAAGGTTTTGAGGTTTTGATTCCAATTCCAAACCCATTTTTAGAAAGAGAAGAAGATATTTTAAAAAATGGAGAGCACCTAACAAACCCTGAAATATTAAAAACTTACTGGATGCATCTAGCCGACCACCTAAAGAGGATGGACAAATCAGACGTAATCTATATTTTTTCTCAAAATGGCTACGTTGGTAACGGGGTTAGTTTGGAGATTGGCTACGCGCATTCAAAAAATCGCAAACTGATATCTTCAGCCCCAATTAAAGATTTACCAATATCTTGTTTTATAGACGAAGTTGTAAAACCTGAAGATTTTGTAACATATTTAATAAATTTAAAGCAGTAAAATCGGTTATCAACATTAAATTTTAGCTATTGGCAACAATAGCTATTTTTGTTAAAATAACTATGATTTATTAACCTATATTTTTATGTTAACAGACAGAGAAAATGCCATTCCATGGGACGAGTGCTTCATGCGAATAGCCCATACTATTGCTGAACGTTCAAAAGACCCTAGCACACAGGCTGGTGCGGTCATTACAGACCAACACAATGTTGTTTTAGGACTGGGCTATAATGGCTTCCCTCGAGGAATTGAGAGTGGAATTTTACCATGGGACCGGGATGGTGGCTTTACTGAAACCAAATATGCCTATGTTTGTCATGCTGAAGAAAATGCTGTCTACAATTCCAGTCAAAAAGTCTCTGGTGCTAAAATTTATTGCACCCTCTTTCCATGTAATGAATGTACCAAAACCCTTCTCCAAAATGGAGTAGTAGAAATTATTTACGAAAGTGACAAATACCACGATACTGACGCTTGTATCGCCTCACGCCGAATGCTCGATGCAGCCGGAATCAAATGTCGACAGTATATTTCAGATTGGATGAAATAATGTATCAATATGGCAAAATTAATAATTGGGATCGTTGGAGAAAATGCCGCTGGAAAAACTACCGCAACTGAATATCTAAAAAAGAAATTCAATGCGGTTACTTTTCGTTTTTCAGACATGCTCTATGATGTACTAAAAAGAATGTATATTGAGCCAAATAGAGGCAATTTACAACTTATTTCTACAACTTTACGCCAAAATTTTGGTGACGATATCATGTCAAAAGTAATTGCTCAAGATGCAAAAAACTCTACTTCAGATATTATTATTACCGAGGGAGTACGACGACCAAGCGATGTTCCATATCTAAAAGAATTATCTAATTTTGTTTTAATTTATATTAAGGCAGATGAACGCGTTAGATTTTCAAGATTAGCAAATCGGGGTGAAAAACCAGATGATGCCACCAAAACTTGGGAAGAATTCGCAAAGGAAAGTCTTCAAGAGTCCGAACAACAAATTTTGGCTATTGCTCAAACTGCAAATTTTACGGTTGATAATAATGGAACTATAGAAAATACCTATAAACAACTAGATAAAATGGTCTCTAAATACTTATAAACTATGCAGATTAAAATCAAACGTTTAGATAAATCACTTCCCCTACCACGCTACCACACTTCTGGTTCCGCGGCGTTTGATTTATCAGCAGCTTCACAAACTACAATTGAACCAAAACAGATTGCCCGTATTTCTTCAGGATTAATTATCGGAACACCGATTGGTTATGTCCTTACTTTAGCCGCTCGTTCGAGCTTAGCTACAAAAAAAGGGCTGATGTTAGCCAATGGTATTGGTACAATTGATAGTGACTATTGCGGACCAACTGATGAAATTTTAATTTCCGTTTATAATTTTACCGAGCAAACTGTTATTGTAGAAAAAGGAGAACGTATTGCTCAAGGTATGTTTTTAAAAATTGAACAAGGAGAATGGGAAGAAGTTGAAGAAATTAATGATAAATCTCGCGGTGGTTTTGGTTCTACCGGAGAAATATAATTTTATATGCAAGCATATTTAGATATTGTAAAAAAAGTTTTGGAACAAGGAGAAAGAAAAATGAATCGCACTGGCATCGATACAATTGCGACCGCCGGGGCAATCTTTGAACATGATATGAGCACGGGCTTTCCTTTGTTAACCACAAAAAAAATGCCATACAAAGTTATTGCTTCTGAATTGGAATTTTTTATAAAAGGCAAAACCGATAAGAAATGGTTGCAAGACCACAACAACCACATCTGGGATGAATGGGCATACCCAAAAAAAGCACCCTATGGTCATGATGAAAAATCAAAACAACGAATGAAAGAGGAACGCGACCTTGGTCCGATTTATGGGTTTCAATGGCGACATTTTAATGCACCGTATTATAATTTTGAAACTGACTATGTAAATCAGGGTGTTGATCAACTTAAAAAAATAATTGAAAAATTAAAAACTGACCCAAATGACCGTCGTATGATTGTTATGGCTTGGAACCCACTAGCTCTTCATGAAATGGCTTTACCACCTTGCCATTATGGTTTTCAGGTAACTGTAATAAATGGAAAACTAAATTTGTTATGGAACCAACGTTCTGTCGACACCATGCTTGGTCTTCCGTTTAATATTGCTAGTTACGCTACTTTACTGCACTTGTTAGCCAAAGAAACTGGATTACAAGAAGGTAAACTTGTTGGCTTTTTAGCTGATGTCCATATTTATGTAAATCATCTTGAAGGAGCTAGAGAACAACTAACTAGGAATCCAAACCTATATCCTCTACCAAAATTTGTTACTGAAAATTTTACCTCAATTTTTGATTGGCAATGTGGTGATTCAAAAATTGAAGGCTATCAAAGTTATTCTAAAATTGAATTGGCTATAGCCATATAATATGAGTGCATTTACAGGAGGTGAACCACAAAGAATAGTACCAGGAAATAACATTGAGCTATTAGATAAAGGCCAAAGTATTTTATATAAAAAATGGTACGATTCTAAACCAAAGGACAAAAGAGAACATATTCCAAATGCCACACTCACTCGTCAAATGATTCGTGAACCATTTTGTGACTATGATGACAGTGTAAGTAATTTTGCTATCCGCGATGAAAATAATAATTTTATTGCTGGAGGGTCTGTTTTGGGTTGCACACTAAGAAATGGAAAACGATTCGGTGAATTGACTGGAGTATATGTAGAGCTTGAAAAAAGAAAGCAGGGATTAGCTAGCCAAATAGATAAAAAAAGACAAGAATGGTGTGAAAATCAAGAAAATAAATTTGAGTGGCTACAAACTCATATCGCTTCAACAAACATCCCTTCGCTTCGTCTAAAACTAAAACAAGGTTTTACTATAATTGATATTGCCGAAGATGCCAAAGAACATGTTGGTAGCTGTTTATTAAAGAATGCAAAAGTTGACGTCGAAACAAAATTTGAAACTGTAAATATTTCTTTATCGGACTTAGCTAAATTAGAACAGCTTACAACAAATGGTTGGGAGGGAACTGATTTACAACCAATCACAGATCAAGAAAATTTAGATCCCACCAACTGGTTATTAACCCTAAGAAGAAAAAAATAATTATGTTTTCTCTAATTGCTGCCGTGGCTGAAAATAATTGTATCGGAAAAAATAACAAAATTCCTTGGAATGTTCCAGAGGATTTTCAATATTTTAAAACCATGACTCTTGGTAAAACTTGTGTGATGGGACAAGCCACATACGAATCCATTTTAGGTTATGTCGGTAAACCGTTGCCAGGACGCCAAACGGTTGTAGTAACATTGGATAAAAATTATAAAGCAGCCGAGGGTGTGAGAATATTACATTCTCTTGATGAAGTTTTTGAAAAACTAAACGATGAAAACGTATTTATTTGTGGTGGTGCTAGTATTTATCGTCAAACCGTCGATCGTGTTGATACCTTATATATCACCGAAATTCACCAGTCACCAGAAGGTGACACTTTTTTTCCAGAAATAAATAAAAATATCTGGCAAGAAACTGGCAGAGACGACCGTGATGGTTTTTCATTTGTGACTTATCAAAAAATAAAATAGTATGCTAATCATGATTGATGGTATTGATGGTAGCGGAAAAAGCACGATCGTTTCTGCTTGGAAAAAATATTTATCCGATCAGGGTAAAACAATTTTTGATTTGAAAAATTATTTAAAAGAAAACGATCGCTATCCAGAGCTACAAGAAATGGAAAATTTTGATTATATTTTTTCTGCCGAACCCACTTATACTGGAATTGGAAAAGTTTTACGTGAAGAACTCATAAATAATAAAAATAATTATTCAGCCGAAGCGATCGCTGACGCTCACTCGCTTGACCGACTAGTTCTTTACACGAAGATCATCATCCCTCTTTTAGCAAAAGGAAAGACGATTATTCAAGATCGTGGATTAAGTACTTCTTTGGCTTATCAGCCAGCTCAAGATCAAACTCTTACTCTGGAAACAGTGGCTGACCTGGTTGGAAATCGATTGGCAGCTCAAAACCGCCCTGATCACCTAATCCTAATGAAGATCGAGCCAGAAATTGCCTTTGAACGGTTGGTGTCTAGAACCCACAAACAAGATGATGCGATTTTTGAAAAAATTGATTTTATGAAAAAATCTTCACAAAAATACCACGAAGATAAATACGGCAGGTTTTTTTCCAGTCTAGGCACCCAACTACACTATTTGTCGGGAGATGAAAAAATTGATATAATGAATGAACACGCGGTAAATTTATTAAAAACAATTTTAAAATAATATGTTAATTACAATTTCGGAACTAATTCACCAAAGTTGGAATAACTATTTAAAAACATTGCGACATTTTACACCTTTTTTAGGTGTGTTGATAGCAGGTTTTATAATTCGATACTTTTTGGGCTTTGCTGGACTTTTTCTCAATGCCTATACAAAATTATCTAGTCTTTCTGTAGATTTGACCATTACCCTCATTATTATGGCTTTGTCATTTTTGGGTATTTGGACGAGTTTAGCAATCATGAAATCAATTCAATTTATTCAAAAAAACTTACCTATTCCTACTTTTAAAGAAAGTTATATCAAAACTGCACAATATATAATTCCAACCCTATTACTTTCTTTGTTGGTAGCCTTAATTATAATTACTGGAAGTATCTTGTTCTTAATACCTGGTATTATTTTTTCAATCTGGTATTATTTTGTAAATTATATAATTATATTTGAAGACCAAACAAAATTAAATAGTTTAAAAAGTAGCAAACAGTTGGTGGTGGGTCGTTGGTTTAAAATGGCTTTTAGAATCGTCATACCAAAAATAATTTTTATAATAGTTGTGGTTATTTTAAATATTGTTATTCCTGATATTATCGATTATATTTTCAACCCTTCGGCTGTTAAAATAGACCTTATTTTATCTTTAGTTAGCGGAATTATAGCAGCGCTTACATTACCAATTTTTATCTGGAGCGATGCTATTTTATATTTTAGTGCTAAGGAAAATCCAATTTTAAACAACCCTCAAATTATTAAATAATTACGTTTAACAAGTTGCTAACCATGAAAAAGTATACCCCCATTATCGGCCTAGAAATTCATGTGGAGCTCAAAACCAAGAGCAAAATGTTTTGCGCTTGCGCTAACAATCCAGATCGCGACGCGCCGAATACCAATATTTGCGAAACATGTCTCGCCCACCCAGGTACACTTCCAACCCCAAATAAAACCGCCATCACTTGGGCAACTAAAATTGCCAAGGCTTTGGGTTGTAAAATAAATGAATATTCTAAATTTGATCGTAAACATTATTTTTATCCTGATCTTCCAAAAGCTTACCAAATTTCACAATTTGATTTACCTATCGGTGAACACGGTTCGGTTGATTTAGAATTTTTACCAGGCAAAAATCACCGCGACACAACCAAAATCGGTATTACTCGTGTTCATCTTGAAGAGGATACTGCTAAACTGACCCACGGAACTGACGGCAATACTTTGGTTGATTTTAATCGTGCTGGTGTACCATTAGTAGAAATAGTTTCTGATCCTGATATTCAAAGTAGCGGTGAAGCCAAAACTTACTGCCAGGAATTACAGACCATTTTACGCTATCTCGACGTTAGTGACGCTGATATGGAAAAAGGTCACATGCGATGTGAAGCTAACATATCCGTACAAGAAGATGGTAAATTTGAAATTATCGGTGGTGTGGTAAAATCAATTGGAAATTATCTATTAAATCACAAAATAGAAGTAAAAAACATAAATTCTTTCAAGGCGATGGAAAAAGCTATTGATTTTGAAATTAAAAGACAATCTGCTTTGCTAGATAACGGCGAAACTTGGGGCCCAGAAACTCGAGGTCTCGATGACAACAAAGGTGAAACTGTATTACAACGTGTAAAGGAATCTGCGGCTGATTATCGTTATTTTCCTGAACCAGACATTCCTCCATTTCACCCACTACAAATTGCCGGCGATCTAAGCTTGCCTGAATTACCTTCTGCCCGACGCGGCCGTTTTCATCATGAATATGGTTTCTCTTATGCTGACGCTCAAATTTTAACAGTAGATAAATATTGGGCAGAATTTGCTGAAAATGTTTTTAGTGAGTTACAAAACTGGCTAAGTGATTTAAAAAATAACAAACTTATTGAGGAGTCGATAAAAAATGAACAATCTCCTTCTCAACAACTAGCCAAACTAACCGGTGGTTGGATAACTTCAAAATTAGCCGGCGCGATGGCTGAAAGAAAAATTGATATTAAAATATTAAAAATTAAACCGGAAAACTTTGCTGAATTAATTGCGTTAATTTTTACCAATCAATTAAATTCTACAAATGCACAGAAGGTTTTGAATGAAATGCTTGATTCTGGAGTCGACATGGACCCTACTCATATTATGGAGGAAAAAGGTTATGGCCAGGTTGTTGATGAAAATAAATTGGGTTCAATCGTGGATGAAGTTATCAAAAACTATCCACTTCAAGTAGAACAATTCAAATCTGGAAAAGAGCCAATTTTACAATTCTTAAAAGGAATGGTGATGAAGGCGACCGAGGGCAGTGCTGATCCAGCTGTTGTAGAAAAATTGTTAAGAGAAAAATTAAAATAAATACCAAAACGTTATTATACTGCTACTTGTCAATAACAAAATACTCTGATAAAATGTTATAAATATGAAAATAATTTTATTTACCCAACTAAACCGACCATTTCTTGAAGATTATTTAAATTTATCATCTTTTAATACTACCGACAAACGGTAGTATTTTTTTATATGACTAATACAAACAAAAAAAATCCAAGCTTAAAAGATAGTATTCTAACGGAAATAAAAAAACGTGGTGGCTTTGTTAATTGTCATTCCCATTTAGACAAATCTTTTTATATTACTAAATCAGAACTGAATCTTTCAATGTTAGACATGGAAACAAAATGGCATATGAGTGACAATATTAAAAAAAATAGCTCTCAAGAAGATATCGAAAATAGAATTAAAAAAGGCATTGAAATATTTAGAAACCAAGGTATTAAAAAAACAGCAACTTTTATAGACGCATATAGTGCTGTCGGTCACAAAGCTATAGACGCAGCTATTAAAATTAAAAATGAGCAAAAAAAATCTTTCGACCTTCTTACAATCACCCAACCACTTGGCGGTTTAGTAAAACCTACCGCCAGAAAACTTTACGAAGAAATTACTGCTAAGGCCGACATCGCTGGAGGCTTACCATCTAAAGACAGACCCAACGATGACAAACATTTTGACTATTTATTTTCTATTGCTAAAAATTTAAACAAACCAGTCCACATTCATATTGATCAGGAAAACAATCCACGCGAACGCGATACCGAAAAATTAATAAAATATACAATCAAACATAAATACCAAGGCAGAGTTGTAGCTATTCATACAATATCAGCTGCGGCTCAAAACAAAAAATATCAACTAAAATTATACAAACAAATTGCTGATTCACAAATTAGTGTCGTGGTGTGTCCTTCAGCTGCTCTTTCAATGAAAGCAATGACTCAATACAAAACTCCAATTCATAATTCTATTGCCAACGTTCCAGAAATGATAAAAGCTGGAATCGTAATTGGTCTAGGAACTGATAATATTGAAGATTTTTATCAACCATTTGTTGATGGAGATATGTGGACCGAATTACGAATTCTTATGGAATCTTGTAGATATTACGATTTTGATGAATTAGCTAAAATATCTTCAACAAATGGACAAAAAATATTATTAATTAAATAATTATTAATTTTATCCTATGGATAACAAAACTGCCTACACACATATCGCATCGTACGAACCAAAAAGCAAAGCAGATGTAAATAAAGTCGTATTACTATATTCTGGCGGATTAGACACATCTGTGATGCTCAAATGGATTCAGGACGAATATAAGGCTGAAGTCATCGCTTTGTGTATTGATATTGGCCAACAAGTTGATGATTTAGAAGCGATACGCCAAAAAGCATTGTCTTTAGGCGCTATTAAATCAATTGTTATAGATGCGAAAGATGAATTTGCAGAAAAATACATTGCTCGTGGTATTAAAGCAAATGCTAGGTACCAAGGTGATTATCATCTAAGTACCCCTATCGGTCGCCCCTTGCTGGCAAAATTGGCGGTAAGAGTGGCGCTAGAAGAGAAAGCGGATACTATCGCCCATGGATGTACCGGAAAAGGTAATGACCAGGTTCGATTAGAAGGTACAATTGTAACCTTAAATCCAGACATAAAAGTTATTGCTCCAGTACGTGAATGGGGTATGGGACGAGATGAAGAAATAGAATACGCTAGAAAAAATAACATTCCGGTCCCCCACAGTATCGATAAACCGTATTCATCAGATGACAATATGTGGGGTGTGACATCTGAAGGAGGAGAAATTGAAAAACCAGAGTTAATACCTCCATTAGAAAAAATATTACAAGTTTGCACTCACCCAAAAGACGCACCAAACGAAGAAGAAATAATAACAATAGAATTTGTAAAAGGTCTTCCAGTGGCGTTAAACGGTGAATCGTTGAAAATGGCCGATTTAATAATTAAACTAAATATAATCGCAGGAAAACATGGTGTTGGTATCGTACACCACATTGAAGATAGGGTGGTTGGACTTAAGGTACGTGGCATTTATGAACAACCTGGTGGCCATACCATAATTAAGGCACACAAGGAACTCGAAAAATATGTTTGTACTA
>CAINUM010000062.1 GCA_903853785.1 Candidatus Magasanikiibacteriota bacterium | reverse complement strand
TTTGGTTGACGTTGGCAATTTCAATTTTTAAATCTTGGATTGATTCTTTTACTTTTTCTTGTTTTTGAGGATCTTTACTAGCTACCAATTGTTTGGTTTCACTGGCACGACGTTTGGCAAATTCAGAATGTAAAATAGTTTCAGTCTTTTTTGATCCAATCATCCCAGCCACTGCCACCTGAGTTTTTTCACCAGCGCGTTTAGCTGGATACAACCAATCCCCTGGTAATGCGTTGTATGAAGCGTCTACACTGGCTACCCAACCGCTTGTCGCTACTATAGAGACTACCAACAGCACGGCCACTGGACGAACAACGTTAAAAACTAAAGTACGTGGCACAAACAATGACATGGTATTCCAAATACTATCGAAATTCATTTTTTGTACTTCTGGGGTAACAGTATTTTTTATTTGGGATAGCAAAAGCGCGCGGTTGTTGTTCAACCACTCTTCGCGAGGTTTTACTTCCCCGTGCTTGAGCTGTTTAAGTTGTGCAATTAAATTTTGCGACATACACTTTTAAACTTTTCCCAATATTTCTTTTAATTTTTTTAAAGCACGATGCAATGTTACTCGAACGGCAACTTGGCCTTTGCCAGTGATTTCACAGATCTCACTGATTTCGAGCTCATCTACATATTTCAGTGTCAGAACTTCTTGATATTCTTGTTTTAACTTTTTGATCGTTTTGATTATTTTTTCCGTTTCAATCTTATCACCAAGTTGGGCATACCAACTTCCACTGTCACTCATGTCTGTGTCGTCATTTATCGGCACTTCATTTTTTGAAGCCCGAGCGCGATAAAAATCTATAATACTGTTTCGGGCGATGCGATAAAGCAAACCACTGAAACTTTTGATATCAGATACCGATTCAGAACCGCCGATCAAATATTGCCAGGTTTTGAGAAATACTTCGGATGTAACATCTTCGGCATTCTCATGACTGCCAACCTTAAAAAAAACGAACCGATAAATTCGTTTAATGTATAGATCGTAAAGCTCTGCGTAAGCGTCCGTATCTTTCTTAGTATAAATTTTATAGAGAAGGATTTTCTCTTTAATCACGTTTGACATTATAGAAGACGAGAGAAAGTTAAAACTGTTACACTTACTTCCGAATTTAGTCGTATCTGCCAAAAGCGATAAGCCATATGATAGCAAAGATACTTCCGGCGGTCAAATCCGCAATTATCGGCCATTTAGCCGATTGGCCAGGATACCAAACAATCGACAAAACGTCAACCCTTAGACTTGACAAAAATCAAAAAATCGTGTATTTTGTATAGACTAGTGTATACAAATCTTATGGAGGAGCAAAAATTGGCTACAACTAACGAAGACCAAAAACCTAAAGAAATGATCCGGGTGTCTGTTTCTGAGGCTGCACGTCTATTTGGTGTAAACTCCCAAACTATTCGACGCGCCATCGCCGCCCAAGAAATTACCTATGTAATTGTGGCTGGTCGCTACAAAGTAAATTTTGAAAGTTTGGTCAAATGGTCCCAACACCACACGACGGTAAAAAACAAACTTGCCAACAAAGGGATTGGTCAATTTGTAGAAAAATGGAAGATAAAAAACCCCCTCTACTCCCCCAACCCAAAATCACTCAATGTTAAAAAAGATGACATCCCTCGATAATTTCGAGGGATTTTTTATTGCCACATATGTAGTTTGAGCGTATAATATAATGGTATAAATATTTATTATGTTCAAATCAATCTACAATATCTTTCATCGACACTACCACCTTCGATATCATGGGATTTATGCCCATGCCAAAAAACTCTTTGTTTTCGACCTGATCTTACTAGCCACAGCGGTCGCTTTACTAGGAGCTTCTTTGTTTTTCTTTTTTTGGAAACCAGGGCTAGTCGACCAAATTGATTTAAAAATATCTCTGGGGTCAAATCGAATTAAAAGTGGTGAATTGGTCAAAATGACTGTTGATTATAAAAATCGAAGCAAATACTTTCTACGTGAACCTATCTTAGCTCTCCATTTACCTGCTGGTTTTGTGGTAGATCGTAGCTTGACACCAACCAACGTCTTCAAAGCTGATTCTACTTTTGAACTGAATGAAATCCGTCCAGGCGCTAGCGGGCAAGCTGAAATATACGGTCGTCTTTGGTCACCACCAAAACAAGACGAGCAAATCTCAGCATTATTATCATACATGCCAGAAAAGGACGATAATCGCGAACAAAAAGTGGGAATATTTTTAGTCAATCTTTCTGATAGTATCTTAAAGGAATCATTGGAAATGGCGAGCACTTCTTTTGCCAATACACCAGTGCCATTTGCTTTTAAACTTATTAACACATCTGACTCTAAATTAGAAGGTTTAAATTTCAATTTTAATTTTCCTGGAAAAATTATTGGACTCAACGAGTCTGATTTACAAAATATTACTTTAGATAAAGCGGGAGAGAAATTAATTACCGGTCAAATAATAATGCCTGCCAAAATTGGAAAATACTATCTCAAAGTTTTGGTAAGTGCAAATATAAACAATCAAACATTAAATATATTAAGTGACCAAGCAGCAATAAAAACTTTTTCCCATGAAGTCGACCTGTCGATCAAAATAAAAAATAATCTAACATTTACGCAACCAGGACAAGTTCTGGACGCTAGTATTGATTGGCAAAATAACGGACAAAATGAACTACAAAATTCCTTTTTGCGCATTGCCTTTACTCCTGGTGTGGTAGATTTAAAAACTACAGCCCAAGAAAACGGTTTTAAAATTGACGGCAATGATTTGGTGATTAGCGCCAAAGAACGAACTGCATTAGCCAACGGAAAACATCTTGCTAACGACCAGTTTGATTTTAAAATTTATTTACTTCCAACTTTTAATGTTGGTGCTTTAGAAAATACCGAATTAGAAATCAAACCATCGTTTATCGCCGAATTAAAAGACCTTCCGGGGCAGCAATTTTCTTCCCCTGGAGAATCGGCTAAAGTCCGCTTGGCTACCGAACTTAGCCTGTCTGCCGAAGCCAGATACTATTCAAACGAAGGAGACCAATTGGGTCGCGGACCGCTACCACCTCAAATTGGTGAGACTACTAAATATTGGATTTTTGTCCACATAGATAACACTACCAATCCAGTTCGTGATGCAATTTTTTCAACTGTTTTAGCAAATGGTGTAAATTTTACCGGCAAACAAAGTGTTTCAATTGGTCCTGCCGTAACATTCAACGAATCCACTCGAACCGTAAATTGGAATTTCCGCGAACTTCCTGCCAACAGTCAAACTGGATTATATTTCGAAGTAGCAATCACCCCAACCCCTGAACAAATTGGAAAAAATATAAATTTGATTAACGAAATTAAATTTTCCGCTAATGATAAAAATACTGGTAAAATATTTAACTTAAATAAATCATCTCTAAATAATATTTTACCAAACATAGATTCTGGAAGTAAAAAAGGAAACCTAGTTCAATAAAAATATAATCAAAAAAAACACCACTATGTTTGTGGTGTTTTTTTATCCTTATTTTATATTATAATTATACCCCAGCTGCATTTTTTAAATCCGCAACCTTATCTGTTTTTTCCCATGGAAATTCAGCATGGCCAAAGTGTCCATAAGCAGCGGTAGCGCGATAAATCGGTTTAAGCAAATCAAGCTTCTCAATAATCTTTCCTGGACGGAAATCAAATACTGTTTTTACTGCTTCTTCCAATTTATCATCAGCAACTTTACCAGTATTAAAACTATCTACACGAATACTAGTTGGCTCAGCGCGTCCAATCACATATGCAACTTGTACTTCACATCTTTCAGCCAAACCTGCTGCAACGATGTTCTTGGCCACGTAGCGGGCCATATAAGCACCGGAACGATCTACTTTACTTGGATCCTTTCCAGAGAAACAACCACCACCATGACGTCCCATACCACCATAGGTATCGACGATGATTTTACGACCAGTCAAACCGGTGTCCCCTTGTGGACCACCGATCACAAAACGACCAGTCATATTGATAAACAAATCTGTTTTGTCATCCATGTATTTTTCGCAAACTGGTTTTATCACCTTGGCGGCAATATCAGCGCGAATTTGCTCGTTGGTAGCACTATCATGATGTTGGGCGGAAATTACCACGTTTTGTAAACGAGTTGGTTTACCATCAACATATTCCACAGCAACTTGAGACTTACCATCTGGACGCAAATATGGAATTTCTCCACTTTTACGTACTTCAGCCAATTTTTTGGCTAATTTGTGAGCTAAAGAAATTGGCAACGGCATCAACTCTTCAGTTTCGTTACAGGCGTAACCAAACATCAAACCTTGATCCCCAGCGCCTTGTTCTTCGACTGCTTTTTGATCCACACCTTGAGCGATGTCGGGAGATTGTTCATGAATAGAAACCAACACACCAGCATGTTCGCCATCGATTCCATAAGCTGGATCTGTATATCCAATATCAGTCAAAACTTTGCGTACAATTTGTTGAACATCGGCGTAACCATTAGTAGTAACTTCACCGCCAACAATCACCAAGCCGGTAGTTGTAAAACATTCTACAGCCACGCGAGATTTTGGATCTTGACCAATTAACTTATCTAAAACTGCATCGGAAATCTGATCACAAATTTTATCTGGATGACCTTCGGTAACAGATTCGGACGTAAAAACAAAATTATTTGACATAATTTATATAAAAAATTAACGACAGAAGGAAGTTGTTGGTAAGTAACCGACCATACACATATCAACAACAAACACCGTCAAAAACTAACAAGATTAATTATACTGACAACCGTAGCGATTGTAAATACTGCAAATACTAACACAGTTAATAACCTCGCCAAAGGTAGGCTATAACGATCAGCCGGTAAATCACCGGTTTTCTTGGCTTTCCAATATACCAAAGTCATTAGAATAGCTTCAATTCCAAGAAATAAGCCACCCACCACCCCTAAAATATCCACAAAATTGCGCCAACCAGCCATAAAAAAGCCCAACGGAAACAAAATTACTAAAAAAGTTGCTAAAAATGGAGATACTTTCCAGTCCCAGACCATACTTTGTTTTAGGGCAATCCCCAACCCCATAAAACCAGTTCCCATCGCAAAAACAGCAAAAATGTTGGCAAAAATTCTAACCCATGAACCAAACCGATTACCTAAACCCAGGGTGGCAATTTCGGTTGTTTCTTTGCCCATCACTCCCACCACCGCCAAAGCAAAAATAATATAAACAAATACAGGGATCAGTGTGCCAAAAATCAAAGCTTTTCTAAAATGACGTTGGCTGTCCGGTAACAACGCGTGTGCTTCAGCGATCGAAGGTGAGGCGTGCAAAGCAAATAAAATTACACCATATGGCAAGAAAAATTTTCCCCAATTTAGATAACTAAAATTCACTACTTGTATATGAGGTAAAAATGCAAAAGATAAACCTAAAATAATTCCAATTACTAAAATACTTAAAATTTTCTCAAATACTTTTACCGTTTGCAATCCTCGCCACACCAACACACTACCAACTGTCCAAAATATTATTGTCCACCAAGCTGGATCACCACCAAAAATTCCAGATAATGATTCACCCTCACCTACTAAATAGGCCAATAAAGTTCCTAAACCACTCGATATTATAATAATCGACATCAAAACTTTGGCCCACCCTCCAAGATATTTTCCAACCAGCCCAGGTAATTGAAAACTTTCTTTGGTACGAACTGTAATTTCACCAATCATTAAATTCAAAAATAACATTACTATTCCTAATGCCAAAATATATGCTAGTCCAATCCAAATTCCAACTTGAGCGACTACATATGGAATACCCAAAATACCAGCACCAATAGTCATGCCGGTAATCATAAAGACAGCACTACTGATGCCTACAGTTTTTTTATAAACACCTTGATACAGCACGACGGCCGGTTCTTCTTTGAGCATAAAAAATTATTTTTAAAGTGATTTTATTTTACCATAAAAAACATAAATAAAAAACACCCTGTAATTAAACAAAGTGTTTTTATTTTTCAAAACCTTCTCCTTGAAAATTCTAAAAAAATAAAATTTTCAAGGAGTAGGAAGGTTTTGAGACCGACCTACCCGCTAGGACGGCAAATTGTAGATGATTTTGGAAAGGAGCGCACGGAGACGCGGAGCGGCGGCAGTACAGGCGGCCACCACTTCGTGGTGCGACAAGGGCGTGTCAGCCACACCGGCAGCATGATTGGCCACGCAAGAAATGCCGAGGACTTTGCCCCCAAGATGTCGAATGGCGATCACCTCGGGAACGGTGGACATGCCGCACATGTCAGCGCCAAGAACGCGCTGCATGTTGACTTCCGCCGGGGTCTCGTAGCACGGGCCAAGCATAGCGGCGTAAACGCCCCACTGCAGGTTCATACCCAGAGACTTGGCAGAGGCCATCGCGACCTGACGCAGTTGACGGTCGTAGGCATCCGTCATATCAGGAAAACGCGGTCCGCTACCCGTCTTGTGGTTGTGTCCAACCAACGGAGAACCACCCATCAGGTTCAGATGGTCAGAAATGAGCACCAGATCACCGGGCTTGTACTCGCGGTTGACACCACCGCTAGCACAAGTGACAATGAAGTTTTTCACCCCCGCCAAAACGAGCGCACGAACGGCGAGCACCACCGTTTGAAAGGAGTGCCCTTCGTAGCAATGAACGCGACCGTCCAGAACCAAGATACCGTGACCGTTGGTCTTGAAGTAGCGAAGTTGACCAGCATGGCCGAATGCTGCACAAGCAGGCAAACCGAGTTCGGCGTAACTGATCTCACGAGCACCAGGCACATCAGCACCATAACCACCCAGCCCAGAGCCGAGGACAGTTCCAAGGTCAGCCGTGTCTCCCCCGAGCCACGCCAAAATCTTGGCAGCTACCAGTTTCACCAGCGGCAAATTCATATTGTACATGGTCCCTCCTTGTATTCGCCAAAACGGCAAGAAGATGGGAACCACTGTCATAATAACAGTTTAAAAAAATAGGTCAAGAAATTATAAAAAAAACAGAGCCTAGGCTCTGTAAAAATATTTTTAAATGTGGGCAGCAGAGGATTCGAACCTCTGACCCCCTCGGTGTAAACGAGGTGCTCTAACCAACTGAGCTAGCTGCCCTTATTAATAGGCATAATATACCTAAAAATATTATTTTAGTCAATGGGTCAATCCACCAAAACTATTTTGGTAAATTTTTTATGTAATTTGCTATACCACTAGATCCATGAAGTTTAAGCCAATACCACCACTCCGCTCCCCATAAATAAGACCGACTAAACCCGGTTTGTTTGGCAAAATTTAACTGTTTTTTTACTCGATCCAGATTCATTGATTTCATTTGTTCATCAATATTACTTGGTGAAATTGCAAAATTTGGCATCCATGGTTCTACTTGCAACTCAGAGATGTAAACATTTTTTAAATCTAAACCATACAACATTGTGTGTAAGCGATAATAAGCAGCTGGCAACCAATCATAATTAAAATAGCCACCTCTTTTGTTCCACACCACCCGATAAGCAGTGCTTCCAAATATATCCCCAGCCTTGGCAGTTTTATTCCACAAACTTAATTCACCGCTGTCAGTTATCATTACTAAATGTTGCGGATCAATTTTTTTTACTGTCTGTATTTCTGTTTGCAATTTTTTCGAATCAAGCGTTCTACATTTTTTTCCAAATGATAAAAATGGCTCATTTTCAACCTGCCAAGTTTCAAGTGCTGAATTATTTTTATAATGTTCAGCAACTATTTTTAAATAGTTATTTAATGCAGAAAAATATTGGTCGTCAGACATACCCACAGTCCAGTCTGGAACATTACATTCTGGCCAACGCGGGGTTTTTTGGCCAGCGACTAATACCACCTTGGCATTTCGTTTGGCAGCTTCATTCATTAAATAATCCAATTCTGTAAAATTATATTTGCCCGCCTCTGATTCCACTTCATCCCAACGCGCGGTCAACCGTAGATAACGAAAATTCCAATCATCTAACATAACTTTATAAACTTCTCCCACATCCAATCCTAGATAACGAGCATAATTTGG
>CAINUM010000061.1 GCA_903853785.1 Candidatus Magasanikiibacteriota bacterium | reverse complement strand
GGGATGATAAATAATGATGTTAAAGAATTACAGAAATGGCTCAATGCTAATGGTTATATTATTGCAAAATCTGGTGCTGGATCACCGGGGAAAGAAACCGCAAAGTTTGGTGCGGCTACTCGCAATGCTTTGGTTAGATTTCAAAAAGCAAACAAAATATCTCCGGCGATTGGATATTTTGGTTTACTAACCCGAAATTTAATAAATAATAGATAAAAAGATCCGGTGTGCGAGCTCGAAAAATAATTTAATTAATTAATATGAACAAAAAGCTCGCAATAAGTTTTCTATTAGTTTTTTGTATTATAATAAACGGAGTTTTGGTTTTTATTAGTTATAAAATAACAACAAAAATTAGTAATAAGGCTGTGCCAATCACTTATCTTATTTCAACACAAGATACTACTAAGTATTGCAATGGTGTAGATATGAATAGCGTGGCTTATCGAAAAACAATCATCACCCTAACAACAACCACTTTGCCAGCCAACCTAAGTGAAATCGGACTGGTTAAATTTGTTATAAATGCGGCTACAACCGGTATGTGCCAAACCGCACTAAATCAACTTGATATTTTAATCATCGATGGAACTGTGCAAATCCCGCCTCTTGATGGATGGGCTGGAATTTCCATCGCTTTGTGCAGCTGTAAACCTCAAGTAGAAATAAATCTACTACGAATACCAGGAATATCAAAAGTTGTTTGGCAATAAGAGAACGCGATTTAAATATAACTAACAAACCCTTGTATTATGTCTGACGCACCTGTATTGCTTTCGCTGGAGACCATAAGTCGCTTTATTTCAGATGTATTTGTAGGTATTGGTGTACCCCTTGAGGATGCCGCAATTTGTGCCGAAATACTCACCGAATCCGATCGTCGTGGAATTGACTCCCACGGTATCGCTAGACTCAAAACAATTTATTATGATCGCATAAAAGAAGGTATACAATTTCCTGTAACAAATTTTGAAATTACTCGTGAAGGTCCGACAACAGCTGTAGTAGACGGACATGACGGGATGGGTCATGTAATTGCCAAACGTGCGATGGATATGGCCATCGCAAAGGCTAAGAAATTTGGCATGGGTATGGTGGCAGTGCGAAACTCAACACACTACGGTATCGCTGGATACTACGCCACAATGGCCACTAAAGAAAATATGATCGGTATTACAGGTACCAACGCACGACCAAGTGTAGCACCAACTTTTGGTGTTGAAAATATGCTCGGCACTAATCCGCTCACCATTGGATTACCAACTGACGAAGATTTCCCATTCGTTATTGATTGTGCCACTTCACTGACACAACGTGGAAAAATAGAAGTCTACGCACGTCAAAATAAACCCATGCCAGAAGGTTGGGTAATAGATAGAAACGGTGAATCTACCACTGATTCAATCCAAGTACTTTCTGATCTAGTAAAAGGAACAGCTGCGCTCACACCGCTAGGTGGTATCGGCGAAGAAACCGCCGGATACAAAGGTTACGGATACTCGACGGTAGTTGAAATTCTTTCTTCGGCCTTACAGTCCGGAGCATATATGAAGGCACTCCTAGGTTTTCAAGATGGGAAGAAAGTACCATATCATTTAGGACATTTTTTTATTGCAATTGATGTAAATGCTTTTATTCATCCAGAAGAATTTAAAAAAACAGCTGGAAATATTTTGCGTGATTTAAGAGCTTCTCAAAAAATGCCAGGTCATGAATATATATATACAGCGGGGGAGAAGGAATATAATGCGACAAAAGAGCGAACGGTTAAAGGTGTTCCAATTAACTCAGAGACACAAAAAGAGATAAGACTAATGCACGACCAATTAAATTTAAAAGGTTACGATTTTACTTTTTAAATTATAAAAAATGTTAATTACTAACCAAACATTGATTATATTGGCATTATATATTTTTATTAATATTATTGCGTTTTTAATAATGTTGATAGATAAAACAAAATCAACCCATCGCGGTGCAGAAAGAATATCCGAAGGTACATTATTTTTTTTAGCAACTGCCTTTGGTGCTGTCGGAGTATATTTAGGAATGTTTTCTTTTAGACACAAAACCCAGAAGTGGTATTTTTTAATCGGGATTCCTTTGTTAATTATTCAAAATTCAGCTCTTGTATATTGTATTTATCTTTTCTTAAATCAAATATAGATATGACCGATAATCACATCACCGCTAAAGAATTGCATGACCTTATAAGCAAAGGAATGTCCGAAACTATTGTCGTAGATGTACGCACTGAAGAGGAATTTAAAAAGGGTGCAATATCAGGAGCAATTAATATTCCAGTTGATAAATTGGCTCTATTATCGAGTCGACTATTTGCTTACAATAAAATATATCTTTATTGTTTGTCTGGCGGTCGTAGTGAATTTGCTTTAAACCAATTACCGTCTCTTGGTGTTAAAGGTGAAATATATAAT
>CAINUM010000060.1 GCA_903853785.1 Candidatus Magasanikiibacteriota bacterium | reverse complement strand
TTTTAGATTTAATAAATTTACAAAAGTAATTTTATATGAAAAGGTTTTGGTTTTTTGTTTATCACACATTTAATTTAACCATTGTACTAAAAGCAGTTAATGGTATTTTAGAAGTGACCGGTGGGTTAATGTTGTTGTATGGTCGTCCGATTGAGCGTTTGCTAATGAAATTAATTCAGTATGAGGTAGCCGAACAGCCCGCTGATTTTATGTCGAAATTTATCTTAAATTTTTTTTCAAACTTAACTCTTTCTACCCGCCATTTTATTTCTGCCTATCTAATTTTTCATGGTTTAGTAAATTTGTTCCTAGTAGTTACTCTTTGGAGACGGCATCTGTGGGCTTTTCCGGTAGCTATAACTTTGTTTTCAACTTTTGTAACTTATCAATTTTATCGTTTGTTTTATATATATTCTCTCGACCTGCTTCTCATTAGTATTTTAGACGTGTTTATTATTGTTTTAACATATCTTGAATATAAAAGATTAAAACTCGGCCATGTTTAAAAATATTACAATATGAAAATAATTAGTTCGGTTTTTAAAGACGGTGGTAATATCCCAGCAAAATATACATGTAGTGGAGAGGGTATAAACCCTCCACTTCAATGGTCACAAGTGCCAGTAAATACCAAAAGTTTAGTTTTGATTGTAGACGATCCAGATGCGCCAAGTGGTGTTTTTAGTCACTGGGTATTGTGGAACATTCCCGCCCACATCAGCGAGTTGAAAGAAAATTCTGTACCAATTAATTCAGAAATTGGGGTAGGGTCAAATGGAGAAAATAAATATGTATCACCTTGTCCACCTAGCGGTATTCACCATTATCGTTTTAAATTATTTGCGTTGGACAGCGAATTGTTTTTACCTGCAAGTTCTAGACAAATTCATTTAGAACAAGCGATGGGAGGTCATATTTTGGACCAGACAATGGTAGTTGGGCTATTTAAAAAATAATTATGATTGAAGCAATTAACTTGACCAAAAAATACGGAGACTTTTTGGCGGTAGATAATATTAGTTTTTCGGTTAAACCAGGTGAAATTTTGGCTTTTCTAGGTCCAAACGGAGCGGGGAAGACGACTACTATAAAAATATTCACAACTCTTATTGCGCCAACTTCTGGTGAGGTTTTACTCAATGGAATAGATCCTGTAAAAGATTCTGATGCTGCGAGACGATCTTTCGGGATTATTTTTCAGGACCAAAGTTTAGACGATGAGTTGTCGGCATTTGAAAATATGGAACTCCATGCGGTTCTGTACGGTGTACCAAAGAAATTACGTTCTGAAAGAATAGAACAGTTATTAAAGTTTGTTGAATTGTGGGATAGACGTCATGAAATGGTAAAAAATTTTTCAGGTGGGATGAAACGACGATTAGAAATTGCACGAGGCTTGACCCACCATCCTAAAATATTATTTCTGGACGAACCGACTCTCGGTCTCGACCCACAAACTAGAAATCATATTTGGGAATATATTGAAAAAATGGCGCGTGAAGAAAATATGACGGTATTTTTTAGTACGCATTATATGGAGGAGGCTGAGAAAGTAGCCAATCGCATAATCATTGTTGACCATGGAAAAATTGTCGGGCAAGGTACTCCTACAGAATTAAAAATTCAAACTAAAACAAGTTCTTTGGAGGATGCATTTTTGAGTTTAACCGGAAGAACTATACGCGAAGAAACTGTTGATGGTATGGATCAGATGCGACAGCGTCGACGTATGTGGAAAAAATAATTATAA
>CAINUM010000059.1 GCA_903853785.1 Candidatus Magasanikiibacteriota bacterium | reverse complement strand
TTTATTGGTAGTTATTTTGTTGAACTTGCATTGAAACGTGGTTATTATGTAATTAACATAGATAAGCAAACTTACGCTTCCAGAAAAGATCTCGATTTTAGTTCATTTGAAAATTATGAATGGATTAAAGATGATATATGCACCCTCCAACACCTACCAACCAACGTTGAATGGATCGTAAATTTTGCCGCTGAGACTCACGTGGATAATTCAATTTTAGCTAATGATGTATTTTTTCAAGCTAATGTTAAGGGTGTTTATAATCTTTTGGAATTAATAAGAACAAAAAATCCTGGGGATCGTCCTAAGTTTTTACAAATTTCAACAGATGAGGTTTATGGTGATATTCTTGAAGGTGCTATGAAGGAAAGCTCTCGTTTAATGCCGTCTAATCCATATTCTGCTACTAAATCTGCGGCCGAGCAGTTAGTTTATGCTTGGGGCAGGACATATGGAATTGAATATATAATTTGTCGTAGTAGTAATAATTTTGGTTATGGTCAACATGAGGAAAAGTTAATACCAAGAACAATCGAATTGACAATGCAAAATAAAAAAATGACCGTTCATGGTAATGGTTCGTACTGTCGAGAGTGGACATATGCAGGTGATAACTGTGAAGGAGTGCTGTTGGCCATAGAAAAGGGAAAAATCGGAGAGGTTTATAATATCTCGACTTCAGAGATGAATACAAATCTTGAAATAATACAAAAAATACTTCGATTGATGGGAAAATCAGAAGATCA
The DNA here is from genome assembly GCA_903853785.1 of Candidatus Magasanikiibacteriota bacterium. Lineage (GTDB taxonomy): Bacteria > Patescibacteriota > Patescibacteriia > Magasanikbacterales > GWA2-37-8 > CAIOJG01. The sequence goes on along the minus strand of CAINUM010000059.1, from coordinate 1,826 downwards.
CTATGAGTTTGTGGAAAATAGAATAGGGCAGGATGTTCGTTATGCGGTAGATGCTAGTAAAATTAGAGATTTAGGGTGGCAACCAAAAATGAATTTGGATAAATACTTGCCGGAATTAATTGAAAAATATCAAGAAAAATATGGAAAATAATTTTTATCAGATTTTAGATTTTCCCTCATTTGAGTCGACTAATGGTGCGTTGGCTATGTTTCAGGGCAATGATGTAGAATCGTCTAAAAAATTACCATTTAAAATAAAAAGAGTTTTGGTGATGAAAGGTATGAGCGTTGGAGATGTTAGGGGTGGTCACACACACCACAAGACCAGACAATTTTTGTTAGCTATTTCAGGTGGTTGTACTGTTGAGTTATTTGACGGTAAGCAAAAAGCCGAAATTAAGTTGGGTGAATTTAATAAAGGAGTAATTCTAGAGCCATATGTTTGGCATGTAATGAAAGAATATGAGCCAAACACAATTCTTTTGGTATTAGCAGATTCAGAATATGATGAGAAAGACTATATTAGGAGTTACGATGATTTTTTAAAGTTTGTAAAATAATATTATGAAGGTTTCTTTTGTAGATTTTAAAAGAGAATGGAAAATGTTTAATAAGAAATTTGTATTAGCGTTCAAAAAATTTGGACAAAGCGGGGTTTATGTTTTAGGCCCAGAGGTTGAAAAATTTGAAAATAATTTTGCTAAATTTTGTGGATATAAATATGCAGTAGGTGTTTCGACAGGTTTATCGGCCTTAGAAATGATTTTGCGTTCATACGATATTAAGTGCGGTGATGAAGTGATTACTGTTGCTAACAGTGCGGTTGCGACAAGTTTAGCTATTTCTAATGTCGGGGCCAAACCTGTTTTTTGTGATGTTGGAGACGATTTTTTAATTGATGTGGATAAAATTGAAAAATTGATAACAAAAAAAACAAAAGCCATACTGCCAGTTCATTTATTTGGTAAAATTTGTAACATAGAAAAAATTAATATTATTGCCAAAAAAAATAAATTATTTATTATTGAGGATGCATGTCAAGCACATGGGGCAAACTTTAATGGTGCTTCAGCGATACATACAAAAGCATTTAGTTTTTATCCTACAAAAAATTTAGGAGCTTTAGGTGAAGGGGGAATGATAGTGACTAATGATTTAAAGATAAAAGAATTTGTTTCTTCATATAGAAATTACGGCCAACAAGGACGTTACAATCATATGATTAAAGGTACAAATGGAAGAATTGATCCGTTACAATGTGTGTTGATGGGTGTAAAACTCGAAAAGCTGTCTGAATTTATTAATATTCGTCAAAGAATTGCTAAAAAATATATAGATAAATTAAAAGGATTAAATAATTTGTTGATTAATGATTATAATCAAAATTCCGCATACCATCTTTTTGTTGTTAGAGTTTTGAGTGGTCAAAGAGATTATTTGAAGAAGTTTTTGGAAGAAAAAGGAATCGACGTCTTGTTACATTACCCAACTACAATTCACCATCAACAATGCTATGTTGAAGAATATAAAAAAATTAATCTAGATAACACGGATAAGTTTCAAAATGAAATTTTATCTTTGCCGTGTTATCCATTTTTGAAATCAAAAGAGCAGGATTATATAATCAAAATGATTAAAACTTTTTTTTCTAAGTAAAATGAAATTTTCAATTATCACCATTTCTTACAATAGCGAAAAAACGATTGAAGATACTATTGTTAGTGTTTTGGCGCAAAATTATTCTAATTTGGAATATATAATAATAGATGGCGGATCGAAAGACGGTACTTTAGAAATTATAAATAAATATAAAAATAAAATCTCCA
>CAINUM010000058.1 GCA_903853785.1 Candidatus Magasanikiibacteriota bacterium | reverse complement strand
GATACTTTAGAGTTATTAAGCGTAAATTATAAGGAGAAATTTATTAGTAAAATTTGGAATGTGTTGATTTTTCCATTTTTAAAAATGGAGCCAATTTTATATTCAAAAAATACAGTCGACTCTTCGCTCTATTCTTTAATATACAAAAGAGGAAATAAAAATATTTTTATTAAATCTTTATCAATTAAAAATATTTTTTCTGCTAACATTGCGAGTGATGAAATATATGATTTTTCTTTATTTGTAAAGAAAAAATTGGAAATTATTTATCCGAATCATATAAAAAAAACCATTGTATTTTTTGGTGAATCCCTTAATCCTTCAGATGAATATATTGATTTTGTGAATCACTGTTTACGGTATATAGAAAAATTTTTTCCTAATCATGTTTATTTATATAAACAGCACCCAAATGACCAAGGTGAATGCAAATTGATTGATTTGGGGTTGTTTACAATTTATAATAACAAAACTACGGCGGAATTTTTTGCTCTCGAGAAATTTGGTGAGTTAGCGTATTGTTTTGGCGTTGCCTCAACTTCAGTTCGCAGTAGTATAGATATGGGTGTTCAATCGTATTATTTGTTTGAAATGTATAAAAATTTTTCTAAAGAATTTTATAAAGCTATAGTTGGTTTGACTACTGGCATACCAAAAGAAGCATTTGTTGGTAGTTTTGAATCGCCTCCAGCTAGCTATAAAATACCTATCAATGCTAATATGGTAATTGAAGGGCTGGAAAAAATACGAAGATTAATACAAGATTAAATATCTTTTTATGACGAAATTAGAAGAAAAATCATCACCAAAGGGCAGAGGTACGAAAATAATTGTCACACTTGGTCCTGCTACAAAAAATAGAGAAGATTTATTAATTCTCAAAGCTAAAGGGGTAGATTTTGTGCGCATTAATATGTCACATTCAACTATCGAAGATTTACGCTATTTTTTGAAGCTTGCAAAGGAAGTTGGATTACCGTTTGTTGTTGATACTGAAGGTTCTCAAGTTCGTACCGGACCAATAAGTGGTGAAAGTTTGTTTTTAACTGAAGGGTCAAAATTTAATTTAACTTCGGATTTGATAGAAGGTACAAAACACGCTATTTCATTAAAACCGTCCAATGTTGTATCTGAATTATCGATAGGGGATATTCTTCATGTTGATTTTCACGCTTTGGCTTTACGGGTAATTGATGTATCGCACAGCACTCAGGGATATGTTACTGTAGAAGCGATAACGAGCGGCTTGCTTGGGAGCAATAAAGGAGTTGTAATTGACCCTTCATTCCCTAGAGATTTTACCTTACCTTGTCTCACACCAAAGGATTACGAAGCTATAGATGTTGGAATTTCTGAAGGTGTAGAATATGTGGCAGCCTCTTTTATGAGATCTAAAGAATTTGTAGATAAAGTTCGTGCTGCCAGTCAGGGAAAGATGAAAATTATTTCTAAAATAGAATGTGTTGATGCGCTTGAAAATCTTGATGAAATTATTGATGCATCTGATTTTTTGTTGATTGATCGTGGAGATTTAAGTAAGGAGATACCACTTGAACGTATTCCACTTACTCAAAAGATTATAATTAATCGTGCCAGACAAAAAAAGGTAGGCGTTTTTGTTGCTACGAATTTACTTGAAACAATGGTAGAAAAAACTAATCCGACAAGGGCTGAAATTCAAGATGTGATTAATACAATAATTGATGGTGCTACTGGTTTAGCTCTTTCTGCTGAAACGGCTATTGGTAAACATCCTCACGCAGCCACTACAATGTTATTGCGATTAATCGGTCATATGGATCGAGTAAAAGAATGCAATGAAGTTGTTAATAATAGTGAATTTGTTCAAAATTTAGAAAAAAATCATTATCTCTATGATTATAAATTATCGACGGCGCTAATAGCACCTCATGGTGGTAAATTGATTGAGCGTTATTTTAAAAATGCAGAATTAATTGATTTTTCTAACCTTCCTTCGGTCGTTGTTGGCGAAAATATAGCAATGGATGTTGAACAAATTGCTACCGGAGCCTTTAGTCCGCTGGAAGGCTTTATGGATAAAAAAACTCTTTCATCAGTTTTGGATACCATGAGATTACCAAATGGTGTAGCATGGACATTGCCGATCATCTTGGATGTTAGTGATGGTGAAGCAAACAAAATGGAAATTGGTCAAACAGTGGTATTGAGCGAAAACAACGGAATTCCTTTAGCCCTTCTTCATCTTGAAGAGAAGTTTAAATTTGACCCAATAATTATTGCGAATAAATTGTATGGTACAACCTCCGAAAATCATCCTGGTGTATGTTATGTACGCGGATTAAAGCCGGTATTTTTGGCAGGAAAAATTGAACTTTTAAATAGACGTAAAAGTGAATTCAGCGAATATGCTTTAACACCAAGACAAATGAGAAGACTGTTTGTAGAACGAGGTTGGAGCAGAGTGGTGGGTTTTCACACTCGCAATGTTATTCATCGTAGTCATGAATATATTCAATTAAAAGCTCTGGAAGAATCTGGTTGTGATGGTATGTTGGTTCATCCTGTGGTTGGCAAGAAAAAGCAGGGAGATTACAATGCGAAACATATCATACGTTCTTATGAGCTAATGATGCAAAAGTTTTATCCTAAAAATCGAGTATTGTTCGGTACGTTTAATACTTATTCAAGGTATGCTGGTCCACGGGAAGCAATTTTTACAGCAATTTGTCGTAAAAATTTTGGTTGTAGCCATTTTATTGTTGGTCGTGATCATACTGGCGTTGGTGAATTTTATTCGCCTACGGCATCTCATGAAATTTTTGATGAATTTCCTGATCTTGGTATAGTACCGATACTTTTTAATCAAATTTTTTATTCGCTAAAAACGAAAGAGTATATTCACGAAAAAAATGATGTTCATTTTCCTGAAAGTGATAAAATGTATATAAGTGGAACACAGGCGCGCAAAATGTTTGAAAAAGGAGAGGAATTACCGGAATGGTTTATGCGGCCAGAAATTTCGCAATTAATAATTGCGTCACTCAAAAGTGGTGAAGAAGTTTTTTTTAAAGATTAAAAAGTTATTATGTCTATAGTTATTTGGTTAACTGGTTTGAGTGGCTCTGGTAAAACGACTATCGCCTCTGCACTTAAAGAAAAAATCGAATTAATCGGTGGTACTGCTTTGGTGTTGGATGGAGATGCTTTACGTGCCACGAAAGAGCATCAACATTTCGGATTTGATAAAAATAGTATTAGTGAAAACAATCTACGTATAGCAAATTTGGCACGAGAAAAAAAAAGCAGCGTAGATGTGGTGTTAATTCCAGTGATAGCTCCGTGTAGTTCTGATCGAGCTAAAAACCGTCAAATTATAGGAAAAGAATTTGTGGAAGTTTATGTTAATTGCCCTCTGGATGAGTGTATTGCGCGAGATACAAAAGGTCTATATAATAAAGCTATTATTGGGGAAATTGACAATCTTATTGGGTATGAAAATGGAGTTAAGTATGAAGCCCCTGTTCATCCGGATTTAGAGCTAAGAACTGATAAGTTGACTATTTATGAGTGCGTTCAAAAATTAATGGATTTTTTGAATAAGAATAGTTTCTTGGTAAATAAAAAATAGTTTATTATTTATGAATAAAGATTTTGATAATTCGATAAAATTGTTTTCCGCAGATTGTCAGTTGGCAATTAAGGCAGTCGTTGCGGCGGGAGATGTAATTCTTAATATTTATCAAAATACAATAGTGGCGGGAAAAAAAGGTGATGGTGAATTGGTGACAGTTGCCGACATATTAAGCAATGATATGATTCGATCAATCTTAAAAAGTTCCCGTTACCCAATTCTTTCTGAAGAGGACTCGGCTTCATTTAAATTGCTGTCTAGGAAGAATATTTGGATAGTCGATCCTCTTGATGGAACAATTGAGTTTTTTAAAAAAAATGGTGAATTCGTTATTTTAATTGCATTGGTTAAAAAAAATATCCCAACTATTGGCGTTATGTTTCAACCTACTACCAAAAGATTATATGTTGCAGAAAAAGGCAAGGGAGCTTATAGTCTAAATCTAGATGGAGAATCGCAAAAAATTTCAGTTTTATCAACCACATCTTTTGCTGATACAAGGGTTCTTTTTAGTCGAAATCACTTGTCGAATACCGAAAGAGATTTATTGAAGCATGTTAAATTGTCAGAATATAAACAAAAAGG
>CAINUM010000057.1 GCA_903853785.1 Candidatus Magasanikiibacteriota bacterium | reverse complement strand
TTAACTCTGCCGGTAAATATTTTGACATTAGGTTTGTTTACTCTAGTAATTAATGCGTTGTTATTTTGGTTGGCAGCGACGATCGTAAAAGGTTTTGGGGTAGCTGGTTTTTGGCCAGCCTTTTTTGGAGCTTTGGCGATGTCTGTAGTAAGTTGGATATTGAGCGGACTGTTTAGTAAATAATATATATTATGAACAGAACGATAAAACTTCTTTTGTTTTCATCGATATTTGTTGATACTGGTTTTGGTTTTGTCGAACCAATTCTGTCCATTTACATTAAAGATAATTTAGTTGGGGGAACAATTTTCACTGCTGGTGTAGCTAGTGCCTGCTACCTAATTACTAAATCTGTTTTACAACTTCCATTTGCACATTATGTTGATAAACATAATGATAAATTAAAATGGTTAGTAGTTGGTACTGCCCTGATGACGTTAGTTCCGTTTCTTTATATATTCTGCAATAGTGTTGTATATATTTATTTAGCCCAAATATTTTTGGGGATTGGTTCAGCTTTGGCCTATCCAACTTGGTTGGGTTTGTGGAGTATTCATTTAGATAAAAATAGAGAAAGTTTTGAATGGAGTTTATATTCCACAGTGACCGGAATTGGAACGGCAATTACAGCAGGTGCGGGGGCGGCGATTGCGCAGTGGTTTGGCTTTAAGGCTGCATTTGCGATGGTCGGTCTTTTAACAATAATCGGTTTCATGGTTTTGTTAATACTACAGAAAGAACAAACTGTATTTAAAAAAAATCCTAAAATTTGAATGATTTAATTATGAAAAGTAGTAAAATTATAGTATTGTCGCTAGGCGGTTCGATGATTGTTCCTAAGACTGGTTTTGATATTGTTTTTTTGAAGAAGTTCAAAGAATTTATTTTACACGGTATTCATAAAGGTCAGCGATTTATTATTGTTTGTGGTGGTGGAAATACTGCACGTGTTTACCAAGAGGGAGTAAAAGCAGTGAGTGAATTGAACAACGAAGATATTGATTGGATTGGTATTCACTCGACACGTCTCAACGCTCACTTTATGCGTACGATTTTTCGCAAATGGGCACATCCAATTGTGGTAAAAAATCCCACTATTAAATTGAAATGGGATAAATCGATTTTGATAGCTGGTGGTTGGAAACCGGGTTGGTCAACAGATTATGATGCTGTAAAATTGGCCGAGCTTTATGGTGCTAAACAGGTTGTAAATCTTTCCAATGTGGAATACGTTTATGATAAAGACCCCAATATTTTTAAAGAAGCCAAGAGAATTGAAAAAATTAATTGGAAAGATTTTAGAAAAATAGTTGGAAATAAATGGGTGCCTGGAGCAAATCTGCCATTTGATCCAATTGCTAGTAAGGCGGCCGAAAAGGCCAAAATAAAGGTGGCGATAATCAAAGGGCAGAATTTGGAGCAAGTATCAAATTTCTTAGCCGGAAGAGAAGTGAAAGGCACTATTATTGAATAATAAAAAAACACCCGAAATTAATCGGGTGTTTTTGTTTTATTATAGCGGTTTGTTCGATATTTTAAGTAATCTGTTAACACTATTGACAAATCACCAGAGTTTCGGTATTATATCCGCACCATAGACAGCAGGAGGCGCGAGCCTTAATTACCTGCCGAGGTACAAAGTGCTAATTATTTAGCAGGAGTCGATTTGTACTGTAAAGTTTGTCTGTGGAAACACAGATTTTTTTATTGTAAATATGCCAAAAACAAAAAAACAGAAAGCTCTAACCATCGAGTCATTGACCGGCGGTTTAAAGGAAAGTAAAGGCGCTGTTTTTGCCAATTTCCAAGGTTTAAAAGTAGCTGATTTTGAAACTCTACGCAAAGATGCTAGAGCAGAAAAAGTTCAGGTACAGGTAGCCAAGAAAACATTGGTAAAAAGAGTGTTCGAGGATTTAGGTGTAGTTGCCGATCCAAAAGCTTTCGCAGGTGGTATCGTTACATTGTCTGGTCCAGATGAAATATCCGCTGCTAAAATTGTTAGTATCTTTGCTAAAACTCATGAATCCGTAACTATTTACGGCGGCGTGCTTGAAGGTAAATTTATTGACGCAACAGCTGTAAAACATTTGGCCAGCTTGCCAAGCAAACATCAATTACTTGGTCAATTGGTTGGTACGCTTAATGCTCCAATCTCCGGCTTCGTCAAAGTACTTGGTGGCAACTTGAGCAACCTAGTAAACGTTCTAAATAATATTAAAGAAGCAAAAGTTTAATTAATTTTCATAAATTTATGTCAGAAGAAAAAATCGTAACTGTTCCTGAGAAGTTCAAAGCTTTCGTGGAACAAGTTGAAAAAATGTCTGTATTGGATTTGGCTGAATTGGTCAAAGTATTGGAAGAAAAATTTGGCGTTTCTGCATCTGCTCCAGCTATGATGATGGCTGCTGCTGCTCCAGCTGGCGCTGCTGCTGCTGAAGAAAAAACAGAATTCAATGTTGAATTGACTGATTTCGGAGCAAACAAGATCAACGTGATCAAAGCAGTTAAAGATTTGACTGGTTTAGGTCTTGCTGATGCCAAAGCTTTAGTAGACGCAGCTCCTAAGATGATCAAAGAAGGTCTAAAGAAAGAAGAAGCTGAAGCAATGAAAAAGGCTATTGAAGCAGCTGGCGGTAAAGTAACTTTGAAATAATAATTTCAATAAAAAAATCTCTCGTTTATCGGGAGATTTTTTTTAATATAATTTTTTATAGATTTATTTGATAAAGTTTGTTGCTGTCTAATATAAAGGCCGTTTTGTTTTGTTCATCAATAATCATGCTATTTGGTGATTTCCATTCTTTTGCAATAATTTGATTTTTTAAATGCCCGTCTTTCTGTAATACAATCAAGCGTTTTCCGATACTATCCAACATATAGATGTATTGTTTGTCGGTGTATGTCCATATTTCACTGCCATTCTTAAGAGCAGGGTCTAAGCCGGAAATTTCAAAAGGTTGTTTATTGCCAGCAGTAAGTTTTTCAACCGAACCATCAATCTTGCTAACGAACATGTCGCCGTCGGTGGTAAGAGATAAACCATTTTTAATATTTACTGAAATATCCTTAATCCATTCTTTGCCAGGACCAAATCCAGTTTTTATATTTTCATGCTTGTAAATTTGATTGTTATTTGTATCTAAACTGTAAAGGCGACGGTTATAAATAATCAAACTGCTAATTTTGATATCAGGCCTTGGATAGGAGACATCGGCGGATTTGAATGATGAATTTTTAGGGTCATACAAAGTAATAGTCTTATTGTCTGACAAAATAGCGGCGTAATCATTTTCCTTTGGTATTGCAATATCGTTAAAATTTTTCAAATCAGTATTGATATTTTTTGACTGCTTGGTCAATAAATCATAGATGATAATAGTCGAAGAATTGGTGGGTAGAGCAATGATTTGGTTGTTAATTCTAGCGAGATGGGTCAACTTCATGGATTGGTTGCTCCAGTCAATTATCAAATCAGGTGTCACGACTGTCTCTTTGCGAATCTGTGAAAGGACAGTGTTAATCTGGCGATTGAATTCATCGCATTCTTTTTTGTATTTTTTACAATCTAATTGAGTAATCAAATCTTTTACAGACTGAGATTCATTCAAAGTTACCGCATCATCCTTATATATAGCGGAACTTTCTGCTGCATCTTTGTGGGCAATAATTTCTCTAATAATTTCTTGTGATTGTTTTTCTTGTGCCAGACGTATTTGGTTGGTGCGAATATAAAAAATACTCGAAACAAAAATAATTAAAATTAATATAGTTAATGAAAATAAAATTTTAGTTGTTTTTGGTAAGTTCTTTATTCCAATTTTAAAACTACGCCACTGACCAGACCAGTTTTCTAAAATATTGCGACGACGATTTTGGTAGTTTGTGGCAATAAAAAATAACAATGAAATAGAATGGCCAAGGCCAAGTATCAAATTGAATATTATAAGAATGAATAACCAAACGAAGTGACCAACGTATTTAAGCCAAATCCAGGCGGTTTTAAAAAATATATTTAAGAATTGTTTGTATACATCAATTTTTTGTGGTGCGGGCGGTTTGGCATGATACTGTCTAAGGTGAGCTGAATTTATTTCTGCCGACATGGTGGGTGTTTGATCAGCAGGTTTTTCAGGTAAATTTTCGCTGGAATCTTTTTGAAAAGCAGTCTTTATGCGATCGTTTATATTCGGAAATAGTGAGGGAGACATTGTGCTGGCTGTGTTCTTTTCTGTTGCAAACAAATTGTGAAGAGATTTTTCTGAACCACCTTTTGGTAATGGCCGTCTTTTGATAGTAGTTATTACTGATGGTCGTTCTTCGTTAAGATGCACAACCATACCACCAAAAGAAAATTGATTTCGAATGTCGGATAAAACCCTTTCGATATGTTGAGCACTTTGGTGAGAAGGTCTAGTGGTAATAATTTTTAACAAACGATCGTCGTTAAAAAACTCATTTAATTTTGGGGTGCCAATAAACAGAAAATCATTTGGAGTAATTTTACCTTCTACAATTTGTGAAAAAAACTGATCGTTTGTTTCGTCTTGGTTGGCTGATATCAGATCCATTTGTTTGTATGAGTCATCCTTGGATTTGTAAAAAAGAAGCATTTTTGGATGGCCACAAAAGGAGAATACAATTTCTTGGTCTTTAACCACTCCCACAACACAGTGTTTTTGGACCTCCTCATCCAGGGTTAGGGGGTTTTCTCGGTTGATATTTTTTAAGACAGTTTCTAAAGAATTTTCTTTGATATTTTGTGGAGCCTCGTAGTATCGAGACTCGATTTCGTCGACGATATTTTGCAATTTAACAATGTCTTTGGTGGTGGCATTGTTTAGTTCGCAAACAGCAAAAAAATAACCCTTTTGTCTCTCTTTTTCATTAGAGGGTTCAGTGATATGAAGTAGTACGTGGGACTTTTCCCGGTTACCACCTTCAACAAAAAACTCGTGTAATTGAAGCTTGTATTCCATAAACGCTTGTAGTATACTACTTTTATTGTCGTAAGTCCAATAAATTATTAGGTTAAAAGTGGGTGATTTTCGACTTATTTAATCTAGAAAAAAAATGTCATTATGCTTGAACACCTTTTTGGTTCATTAACACGAATTAAACTTTTGCGTTTGTTTTATGGTAATCCAGAAAGAGCCTTTTTTGTACGCGAACTTTCCAGAACTATCGAAATTCAACTAAATGCAGTTCGCCGTGAGCTGGCTAATTTAGAAGAAATCGGAATTGTTAAACAGACGGAATTTGGTAAATCAAAAGAAGAAGAGGCGGGCACTGAGAGGTCAAAATATTATAAAATAAATACTGGATTTTTTCTTCATGAGGAATTGGGTGCGTTGTTAGAAAAAACTCAGTTACTTGAGGAACGTAATTTTATAGATTTATTAAAAAAACGCGGAGGGGATATCAAAGTGATGATCTTAACTGGTTATTTTACCAATTCAACTGATGTCGGTACAGATATATTATTTGTTGGTGATGTTAAAACAATGGCAGTTGCCAAAGTAATGAGGGATTTTGAAAAGTTTTTAAATCGTTCAATTCGGTACACCATATTAGATGAAAAGGAATTTTCTGAAAGACGTGAAATAGGTGATCGTTTTCTATATTCAATTTTCGAAGCCAAGCATATTTTTGCGATCGATGAATTAAAAATGGGTTAATGTTTTTATGTATCTACTTATAGATAATTCATCGAATGATAAAATAATTTTTCATTATTGCTTGGACACAAATTGGGTTCAGCGTGAATTTGAAAGAGATGCTCAGGATTTGATCGTTTTGGTTGACAAGTTGTTGTTGAGTGAGTCAAAAAAACTTACTGATTTACGTGGTTTGGCTGTTGTAGTTGGTAGGGGTAAATTTACCGCGACTCGGATTGCGGTTACATTGGTAAATACTTTGTCGTTTGCATTGCGAATTCCGGTGTTAGCTGTAAATGAATGGTCTGAAAATTTAATTAATGATATTCAAGCGTCACCAATAGGGCAATATGTGAGCGCACAATATAGTGCTCCAGCCAACATTGGTGGTGGTAAACATTAGCGATATGTTGTCAGATTATCAGCGTTATCGTTTTTATGAAATGCTTCCAGGGATTTCGATCTGGCTCACATTGATCGTAGGTGTTTTGTTATCATTTTTTTATCCGCTAGTAATGATTTATGCGATTATCATATTTGATGTTTATTGGGTGTTGAGGGTTGTTTATTTTTCTTTTTATCTTATTTTGTCTTGGAACCGTTTCCGTAAGGCAGTCAAAACGGGTTGGATGTCTAAATTAGAAAATGAGTTTCCAAAATGGAAAGATAAAAAAAATATTGTTTTTCTTCCTTTGGCCAACGAAAGTTATGAGGTTGTGGCAGGTACACTTCAAGCGCTTTTAAATTCTAGTTATCCTGCGAATTTACTATATGTAGTAATCTCTGGGGAGGCTCGTCGCCAAGCTAATTGGGATCAAGTGCAAACAAAAGTTAAAGAAAATTTTACTGGTAAGTTTGCTGATGTTCTATATTATACTCATCCTGATAATTTGTTAGATGAAATTCCTGGCAAAGGTTCCAATATTCATAACGCTGAATTAGAATTTAAAAAATATGCAGATGTTCGCAAGTGGGATTATGCCGCAGTTATAATTTCAGTTTTTGATATTGATACTGTAGTACACCCACAATACTTCGCTCATCTAAACTACATGTATTGTTTACATCCACATCCAGAGCGAAGTTCTTTTCAACCAATTACATTGTATAATAACAATATGTGGGAATCACCTTCGGTGTTGCGTGTGATGGCCTTTGGTACAAGTTTTTGGATGCTATTTTCTTTGGCGCGTTTGGATGGGTTGGTAACATTTTCTTCGCACAGCATGAGTTTCAAGGCAGCACTAGAAAGTGGCGGTCATTCAAAAGATATCGTTAGTGAGGATTCAAGGATATTTTTCCAATGTTGGTTGCATTACAGTGGTGACTACGATGTAACGCCGTTATACATCCCAGTCTCTATGGATACTGTACGTGATGATAGTTGGTGGAAAAGTTTAAAAAATTTATATTTACAACAACGTCGTTGGGCTTGGGGTACCGAAAATATTCCATATTTATTATGGCAATTTAAAAAACATCCGGAAATAAGTTGGTGGAAAAAAGCAGTTATCTTATTCCATGAATGGGAAGGCAAATGGAGTTGGGCAGTAGTAGCAATACTTTTGATTGTTTTAGGACGCTTACCATTGTGGGTTGCTAGTAATGAAGTTAGACAGAGCGCTCTCTTTTTCAATACGCCCCATGTATTAGAGAATTTAATGATCATGGCAACACTTGGTCTGATTTTCTCCGCGGGAATAAGTATGTTGATATTGCCGCCGCGTCCTGAGAGTCACCCGAAATATAAATATTTATTTATGTTGTTGCAGTGGATCTTGGTGCCGGTTTCTTTGATCTTGTTTTCATCATTGCCATGTATTGACGCTATTACTCATTTAATGTTTGGAAAATATTTAGGTTTTAATGTTTCAGCAAAAAAAAGAGCATTATAATTATGCGTATTTTAAAAATTATTTTAATTTCAGTTTTAATTTTAATCGCCGGTGCGGTTGGTTTTGGATATTGGTCAATAAAATCTGGGAATTTACAAAAGGCTGTTGTGAATGAAGTGACCAATAAAATGGCAAATAATCCAGGTGAAAAAAACTTACTGCAAACAGTTTTGGGTTTTGAAAAACCACGCACTTATTTAATTTTATTTTTGAATAACACAGAGATGCGTCCAGGCGGTGGGTTTATTGGTGCCTATGCTTTGTTGCAAATGGACAAAGGAACACCGCATTTATTAAAAGTAGAGGGTACGGAAATTTTGGACAATACTGGTAAAAAAGATTTTGAATCAATTGCCCCAGAACCAATTACCAAATTCTTAAAAGTTTCAAGATGGTATTTTAGAGATAGTAATTGGTCGCCAGATTTTTCCAGTTCATCTCAAAAATCAATTGAATTATTTTTGAAACAAGGTGGTTTGGGAGATGTTTCTAACATTGATGCAGTTATTGGATTTACTCCAGCAGTGATAGAAGAAGTCTTAAAAATTCATGGACCGATTACAATTAATAATGAGGAATTTACAGCTGCGAACTTTACTGAAAAACTTGAATATGAAGTGGAATATGGTTATAAAGCTAAAGGGCTTGAATTTGCTGAGCGTAAAAATATGTTGCGCGATTTAGCGTATTCATTGTTGGCAAATTTACGTTATGATGTATTTAAAAACTGGCAAAAATATTATGATTTGTCTCTGCGACTGTTAAAAGAAAAACAGGTAATATTTTATGCTCAAAACAATGAAGAACAAGCTGCTTTGGTTAGTAAAGATTGGGCTGGAAAAATGAAATCTAGCTCGGGTGATTATTTGTTGTGGGCTGATGCAAATTTGGGTTCATTAAAAACAGACGCTGCGATTACACGCGAGTTAAGTTATTCTATAGCTCCGACCAATACAAACAAATTTGTTGCGACTGCAAAAATGAAATTTATTCACCGTGGTAAATTTGATTGGCGAACGTCAAGGTATCGTGATTATGTTCGGGTCTTTGTGGCCGAGGGAAGTAAATTTATCAAAGCCGTGGGTACAATGGAGTCGGAAAAATCTTTAAAACCTGGGGTTGTTGATCAGGGAATTGAAAATGGACGGCAGTGGTTTGGTGGTTTTATTGCGGTTGAACCAGGTCATACATCTGAATTAAGTTTTCAATATTATTTACCAGAGAATATCAACACCGCTATTAATGATGGAGAATACAATTTATTAACTCAAAAGCAAGTTGGTACGAATGACGTTAAATTGACTTTGGGATTAGATTTTGGTAAAAAGTTATTATCTGCTACTCCTGGAGAAGATGAGATTAAACATGGAGATAATCGTTACGATTTATTGTCCGATCTAAGGGAAGACAGGGAGTTTAAAGTAATAATCGGTAAATAATATGTTTATTAAAAAAATCGGAATTGATTTGGGAACAACGAATGTTTTGGTTTATGTTCCTAAGAAAGGGATTGTTTTGAACGAACCAAGTGTGGTGGCAATTTCTAAAGCCGATGGAAAAGTCTTGGCAGTGGGGTTGGAAGCAAAAGATATGTTGGGTCGTACACCCGATACTATTATTGCAGAACGTCCTCTCAAAGACGGAGTGATTGCTAATTACCAAATCACTGAAGCGATGTTGCGATATTTTATAAATAAAGCATTGGGAGGTGCGCGCTTGTTTAGACCGGAAGTAATGGTCGCTGTACCTGCTGGAATCACATCTACCGAAAGAAGAGCGGTGATAGATGCAACTATTGCGGCTGGTGCTCGAGCAGCTTATATTATCAAGGAACCAATCGTAGCGGCAATTGGCGCTGACATTCCAATTGGGGCGGCATCCGGTCATATGATTATTGATATTGGTGGTGGTACAGCAGAGATCGCCGTTATTTCTCTAGGTGGAATTGTTTCTAGTGGATCTGCTCGTGTTGGCGGTACAAAATTTGATAAAGCAATCATGGAACATATTCGTCAAAAATATAATTTGGCAATTGGGGAACGAACATCTGAAGATATAAAGATCACTGTTGGTTCAGCAATGTTTATGGATAAGCCTCTTAGCATGGAAGTAAAAGGACGAGATATGGTCCACGGTTTACCACGTATTATTACTGTAACATCAGATGATACTACCGAAGCTCTTCAACATGAACTTGGTCGATTGATTGACGCAATCAAAACCGTTCTTTATGACACTCCTCCAGAATTATCTGCCGATGTGATGGACAAGGGGATTATTATGTCTGGTGGTTCATCGATGTTGCGCAATCTAGACGAGTTAGTTGCTCAAGCAACTGGCGTCCCAACTTATTTGGCGGAAGAGCCATTACTATGTGTGGCTAAGGGGACAGGAATTGCTTTAGAAAATTTAGATAGCTACAAACGTAGTATTTTGGCAACTAAATAATTTTATGCTAATCGGCATAGACGCCTCTCACGCCAACAAGATTCAACGAACAGGAGTTGAGGAATATTGTTGGCAGATAATTCAGGAATTTAAAAATATAATACCTTCGGACACGAAGGTGGTTTTGTATTCTAACAAAGAATTACTACCTGAGCTGGCTGAATTACCAGAAAATTGGGAAATAAAAATTTTGAAGTGGCCCTTGAAAAAAATGTGGAGTCAGTTTCGATTGGCTTATGAACTTTGGAAAAATCCTCCGGATATTTATTTTTCCCCTGGACAATTACTGCCTTTTTTTTCCCCAAAAAATTCGGTAGTGATGGTGCATGACAGTGCTTTCGAAGCTTTTCCAAATGTCTATAGATTTTTTGGTAGGCAATATTTAAAATTAATGAATCGCTTGATTGTTAAAAAATCAAAAACTATTTTAACTTCAACTGAATTCAATAAAAAAGAAATGGCTAAGTTTTACGGACAAGCAGTGGTGGATAAAATTAAAATAATTCCACTAGCTTATGATTCGGAAAAATATAATTTAAATAATCCGGTTGAAAAAAATGTATATGGTCAATATATATTATCTGTCGGTCGGTTGGAAGAAAAAAAGAACACCAAGAGAATCATCTTAGCATTTGAATTAGTTAAAAAACAGTTTCCAAATTTAAAATTAATATTAATTGGGAAGCCAGGCGCCGGTTTTGAAGAAATTGAAATAACAATAAATAATAGTATTTATAAAAAAGATATTATTTTACCAGGCTTTGTTGTATCTAAAGATTTATTAAATATTTTAAAAAATGCCCAAGTATTCGTTTTTCCTTCGTTGTATGAAGGTTTCGGAATACCAGTGCTAGAGGCGATGGCGGTGGGTTTACCAGTAATAGTGAGTAAAGGCAATGCTTTGGAAGAGGTTGGGAAAGATGTGGTGATAAGTGTCGATCCTTTAAGTGTTGAAGAAATTGCAAATAAAATTTTTGATTTATTGAGCGACAGTAATCTTCGTGATAAAAAAATAAAATTAGGTTTGGAAGAAGTAAAAAAATATTCTTGGAGGAACACAGCCGAATATACTTGGCAGGAAATTATAAAATAAAAAAACTGCCCACGCGTCATACCTTTAACTTAATTAAAGAGATGACGAGTTAGCGGGCAGTTTAATGTCCTACCAGCCACCCGGACAGCCTTGCGACTGCCTACGCTGCCAGGAGTTGTAGCTCGTGAGCCACCTCCAGCAAGCGCTGATGGGCCTTGGTGTTCTCGTGATGGAACTGAATTCCCCCCATGATCATGGTCATGTTGGCCAGATCGCAGTCGCGCCCCCCGTGCATTTCGCACAGGTAGAGGATTACGATTGCCACTGCCTCGAAGCTCTCGGCCATGATCGTAACCGCGAGCTCTGCTGCTTGGCGCAGCTTCGCTACCTGCTTGTTGTCCAACAGATAGTCAACGCTTAACGCGTTGGCCAGGGCGATCTTGCCCTGCAGACTCTCCTTGTCGACACCGTCGGCGTTTGGGTCGAACTCTACTTGCGCCAAGACCGTCTTGGCGTTTTCTAGTTGACCGTGTGTCAACAGGGAAGCAGCCATCTGGGCTGCGAAATTGATACGAGCTGGACCACTCATGTTATCCTCGCGAAATGTGCACACTCGTGCACAGAAAGAAAACATACTATTTAATCACATTTTCGTCTTTTTGTCAACTGACGTATGTGGATATTGTTTTTTTTTCATTTTTGTGGTAGGATACGAATATCAAATATTATTTAAAATAAATTTTTGTAATTTAAATCATATGTCTAGATCAGACCGTATACATAGTAGTGCTTATCAAAGAGAGCTAGTTCAAGGGAGTGCTGGTCGTGCCAAGGAAACTGGTGCAAAACCAAAAGAGGCTGCCAAGGCAAAACCAGACTCTAGTGTTGTTGATGCTATTGCTAGACAGGTTACGCACAGGGTGAATGAGTCGCGCGCAAGAGAAAGTAAACATACACCAAAGAAAATTGATAAGATTAGAAAAAAAATTGCTGATAATAAGTTTTCTAAAACAGAAGATGCATTTTTTGCATCCTCACCAGATGCAACGCCAGAGCCTGGTTCTGCTAAGGCTGTTCCAGGAGTAATCCGTCCTTCAACAAGGCTTGATCGCGCTGGAGAAGCTTCTACTTTTGGAGTGCCAGAGGTAAAAGGTGTAGCGGGAAATTTGAGAGAGACTTCCAATGTAGAACAGATGAACACTATCCAAGCCGAAATTGACGATTTGGTAGCTAGAAGAAATGATACTTGGAATCTAATAAAGAAATTTCAATTAAATAAAGAGATCGCTCAACGCAGTACTGAATACAATGCTTTGTTGGCGACAACTGAACAAGTGCAATTGTCTGATTCAGATATTTTGAAAGATGTGTCGGCCGATGAAGCCTCAATGGCTCTACCCGGAGCACCCGCTCTTCGTGGATCAATTGGTGAAAAACAACAGATGGGTTCAGAAGGTTTGGTTTCTTATTCTGGAGAAACTGGAGTAGACACACCGTCAGTTCCAAAAGGCGTTTCTAGTCCAGAAGGACAAAGATCTTTGGGTACCGAAGAAGCCTTCAACCTAAAACAAGTTGAATACAACAATCTAATAAACAGTGGTACAGAATTTGGTAAACAATCCGCTAAACAAGTACTTGAAGAAGTTAATGCACTTCGAACTGCTTTGTTTCAAGAGAAAGCACAACAAATGGCTAATTTTGAACAACAACAAGCCGAAGCGGCTGCAGACAAAGTTCGTATGGATGCCTTCAGAGCTCAAGCCGACATTGGTATGGCTGTTCCTACTGGTCCTAAATCTCGTACTGAAGCCGGCAACTTAAGAACCACAGAACATTTTGGTGCTGTAAATAATACTGAATCAAGTGGTGTAGATAAACCGTTTGTGCCAAAGGGAGTAGCCGGTGAAATGAAATTAAAATCCACCGAAGAAGTTATCGACCAAAAATATGATGAATACAATAAATTGATGAACGAAGACACTCCATTTAGTAGAGAATTGGCAGAGGGTGTATTAAAAGAAATTGAATTGTTGGGAACACAAGGTTTTGCAGACGCCGAGGAAGAGAGAGCAGACAAAGTTCGTATGGATGCCTTCAGAGCTCAAGCCGATATCGGTATGGCTGTTCCAAAGGGTCCTAAATCTCGTCTTGAAGCAGGCAACTTAAGAACAACTGAACATTTTGGTGCAGTTAATACAACAGAAACAAGTGGTGTAAATAAACCAATTGTTCCAGAGGGTGTATCTAGTCCAGAGGGACAAAAGTCGTTGACCACACGTGAACTTTACCAAGAAGTTTCCGGCAAAATCGAAGCTTTAACAGGTCTGTTGGATCAATTGACTGAATTCAAAAAAGCTCAATTGGATGAGTTGGTTGGACAGAAAAAAGAAATTATTAAATATGCTGAAGCACAAGTAAATCCAGACAGAGCTGGGAAATTATTTGATCTAATCGCAAAATTAGCACGTTCTGAGAAAAAAGGCGCGCTTAATGCTGACTTAATCAAGCAACTAGATGCAGGAGAAAGTGCTTTATTTAAAGAATTTGTACCAGGTGGTTTTAGTGCCGACCTATCATTTGTAGGTGCTGGCGGTAAGGGTTGGAATAAAGACGAAAAGAATCCTTTATACGAAGCTTGGCGCGAAGCTAGCGGAAGTGCTATAAAAATAGAATAATTTAAATATTTAAAAACACCTGTTTTTAGCAGGTGTTTTTTTATTAAAAAATATTTAAGACAAGTTGCCAAACCAAGAGTTTTTTGTTATTATATCTGCATAAATATATGCAGTTTATAGGCCAACCGCACATAACTTCATTTTTTGATTTAGCCGTTAAACATGCCAAGCTTGGTCAAGCTTACTGTTTTGTCGGTGCGTCACAAATCGGTAAACGCACCTTTGCTAATATTTTGGCTGCTCAGCTATTAAATACTGAAGTAGAAAAATTGAAATTCAATCCAGACTACTATTATGTAGAACGGCTGGTTGATGAAAAGACTGAAAAAAAGAAAAAGGAAATTTCCGTAGAGCAGTCTAGAGAACTTCGGGAAAAATTTTATAACCGATCTTGGCTGAATGGTTATAAAATTGCAATTATTGATGAAGCTGAATTGCTTAACGAAGAATCTGGCAATGCCCTTTTAAAAATTATCGAAGAACCACCATCCAAAAGCATTATTTTTCTATTAACTGAAAACGACTCTTTATTATTACCAACGAT
Organism: Candidatus Magasanikiibacteriota bacterium; assembly: GCA_903853785.1. GTDB lineage: Bacteria > Patescibacteriota > Patescibacteriia > Magasanikbacterales > GWA2-37-8 > CAIOJG01. The sequence goes on along the minus strand of CAINUM010000057.1, from coordinate 372 downwards.
TCGATCACGCTGTCAGGTGTTTCAGTTTTCACCAGTATCAGATAAAGAAATAGAAAAACTTATTTTAGACTCAAGTGATATTAAAGATACCAAAGAAATTGTTGAATTGTCTTGGGGTAGACCAGGGCGAGCCATAGAATTGTCTAAAGATTTTGAACTATATGCGGATTGTTTAAAAGAAAAAAATCGATGGGAAAAAATAATTTCTTCACCGATTTATGAGCGTTGGAAGGAAATGGAAGATATATTGGGTGAAAAAGGTGGTTTGATAAAGACCAAAGAAAAACTAGATCCAATTTTGGATTTTTGGACAATGTTGTGGCGAGAAAAAATGTTGTCTGAGCAAATCACGGATGATCGGTATCGTATTAT
>CAINUM010000056.1 GCA_903853785.1 Candidatus Magasanikiibacteriota bacterium | reverse complement strand
ACCTTCATTTTGGTCTATATATCTTAAAGCCTGATATAAATTACTAGTATGGTGTAAAAATATATAATAATGGCGATCAGCAATTTTACTTGATTCATTTAAAAAATATCGCTTGAGCATAGGAAATTTTTGGAAAGCCCAGGTTAATTTATTGAATATATCTTTTCTAAATATAATTGATAGAACTAAAATTATTGACGGTATAAAATATATTAAAAAATATAAAACATTGTTTTTGTCGATCATGATATTTCCCAAAAGCCCAACCGCTGTAGATAAGAAAGCTAAAATAACTACTATAAGTGATGCTTTAAACGGTCGCTTAAGTTCCTTGCGCGTTGTACGCAATATTATATTACTCAAGGCGAACAAAGTCATTACACTTAAAAAACTAATAGTATAAACACCCGCCAGAGATAATAGGTTGCCTTTTGTAAGAGCTAGTATAGATAGACAGAGAATTAAAAATGCGATTGTAATCCGTGAATTCGATCCATTTTTGTTTGTTTTCGCCAAAAATGCTGGAAGTGCATTATCCATAGACATACGATATACCAAACCGGTAACCCCAACATAACTAGTCAAAACAGCACCACTTAAAACAAGCAAAGCATCAAAAGCAATTATGGCCAATAAAATCATTCCACCCATGTGGAAGGAAACACTCGCGAGTAAAAAATCCTTAGTTTCAAAGATTTTCATTAATGGTAAAACACACAAGGACACTCCAGCAATTAGGGGGTTAAAAAAAGTAACTCCAACCGCCATGTTTCTTAAGGTTTTTTTGAAAACACCCTTTTTTTGTTCTTCTACAAAATTAGCCGAACTCTCAAAACCAGAAACACCTAAAAGTGAAACTGAAAAAGCGAAAAATAAGGTTGGAAATAGTCCGCCGTTTTTACTAACTATATTTGCAGTAGCCAAGTAGTTGTCGATTCCTATTTGAAATCCGTGCGTAATAATAAAAAATATTCCGGCTGAAATGAAAGTAATTAGAACTATTATGTGAATTGAAAAGATTGTTGCAGCCACTTTAGCTGAATCTTTTACACCAAAAATTACCAACAAAGCAAACAAAGCTAAAATTCCAATAGTTGCCGGTATTATCAATTGGTGGATAAACGTAATTGAGGTAGTATTGCCGCTTTTTAAAAAGAATTCTTCCCAAAACTTTAAAAAATATTCAACAGCAGTTTTTGCAGAAATCACTGCGGTAGCAACATATGAAAGTACTGTCATGGTACCTGCAATAGAGGCGGCCACTTTTGTCGTTGAATTTAATAAGGCATTGTATGCACCTCCATTTATAGGAAGAGCCTCAACCACTTCACGATATACCGAGCGATAAAGCATCAATACCATTCCAACTAAAAATAAAATTAAAGGCGCGTAAATGCCAGCAAATAGAGCAGCAATACCGGAAACATACAAAGCGGAACTTAGGATGTCATTTCCACAAATTGCTGTTGCAAAAAATTGACCTAGTTTGTGTTTTTGTTCGACTGGTTCTAAAGATTTCATATTTGAAAAAGATTTTACTAACCCAATTATTATACATCATGTTACCTAAAATTTCTATATAATAAAACCCCTATATAATTAGGGGTTTTGGTTTGTTCCGAGACATGGATTCGAACCATGATAGGCAGCTTCAGAGGCTACTGTCCTACCATTAGACGATCTCGGAATATGGTAATAACACCTGCAATTTAACTACATTTTTAGCCTATTGTCAAGCAGATATTGGATCGCCAGTCTTTAAATTATCCAATCTTTTTTGTTCCACAATATGAATTTTATTCCACTGCCATCCTTTTTGTTTGAATACAGCAGAAGAGGTTATGTGGTATTTGACGTCGTGTTTTATCAAATAAACCATTGGACTATTTTTGGCTTTAAACAAGACTTTTGAATCGGTAAACAAAACTCTAGGTGGTCCGTCAGCGCGTTTGGTTTTGTGGTTAAAATCATGGAGTCCTGACATAATTACATCATAAGAATATTTATATCCACCTCCAGTTGCAGGATCGCCACTATCATTGGTAATAAATTCATTAGTTTTATCATCAAAACCCACAAGCACTAATACATGATAATATGATCCACCAACTCTCCAACGGTGGTTTGGGTTTACCAAATTTTTTGCATAAAGCATTGCAATCACTGGACGTCCTTGAGCGATTTCATTTTTTATATCGTCTAGATTTGGATTGGTCACTATGACAGCGGAAAAATCAGTATATTCATTTATTAATTTAGCTGTACGGGTTGCGTCAGTGTCAGCGTTACTACCAAAAATTTTATCTTCAATTTTAAACAATGGAGACATGTCTGCCATAGCGATTTGTTTCGTAGTTGCTTCATATCCAAAATAATAACCCTTTACCATGACGATGCTGGCTTCTTCGCAGGCGTTATTCCATGGTTTGGCCCAACTACCATTTGGAATTTCAGAGGTAAACGGAACTTTTAAAAGCATACTTTGTTCGGCGGCTAATACAGAAGTGTAAGAAAACAGTAAACAAATAAATACAAATAAAAATAATGTTTTTTTAAACATAAAAGTTAAATAAGTTCACCGCCAAATTCTGCCGCTAGATTATTTAATTCAACGTCATTGGTATTGGCAATTTCTGCAGTTTTTACATTGCAGATAACTCGGATTCGTTCGCCAAGAATTTTCTCAATTTCGTCTTCTAAACTTTTTTTAGTTTTGGCTTCGTCGATCTTATCTTTGTGAATAGAAAATTGAAAAGTAATATTTAACCCAGTTTCGTCTAAACTAGTTAAGTTACAATTTCGGAGAACAAAAGTAAGCGAAGGGATTTTTTGAGATAATCCAGATACGATCTGCTCCCATTTTGTTTTTATTTCTTCTAGCGATGTTTTTGGTGGAGTGTTGTGAGTCAGATTTCCGATGGCAGTTTTTATTGTTTCAACAATGTTTTTGGGTTTTGATTCCTCGACAATTGTTGTTATTTCAATATTATTTACGACAGTGGTATCAGTTTTTTTTTCCATCGGTCTTACCTCTGATATGGTTTTTTTATTTTCCGTATTTGGTAAAATATTGATAATATTTTCACCAGAACTAAATTGTACAGCAAATAGTTCAAGAGGTAATTGAGGAATAGGTGATTGTTTGATTTCTCGTTTACGGTTTACGGCCGACTCGATCATTGCAACGATTTTTGAAGAATTGAATTTTTCAGATAATTTTTTAATTTTAGCAATGGTTTCTTTATCGGCATTGATTGTGGAAGTAATGTCAAACCCTGTTTGAGCGATCATAGTTTGACGTAATATGTCGATCAAATCTAAAATAAATTGTTCGAGATTGATACCTTGATTTGCAATTTGGTTTATGTGTGCGATCGCTTCCTTAGTATCAAGCTCAGCAATAAATTCAACAAACGCAATAACTGAATTTAGATCTGAAGAGGGGAGGATGGCGGCAATGTCTGCGTCCGAAATTTCTTTTAAGTTTAAAGTTAAAATTTGACCAAGCAAACTCTCGGCGTCTCTCATGCCTCCTTCACTTTTATTAATAATTTTTTCTATTACAGATTTTTCAACTTTAATTTTTTCTTGTTTACAAATACTTTCAAGTTTTTGTAACATGCCTTCACGTGTAATTTTTTTAAAGGCAAAACGCTGGCAACGTGAAATGATTGTTGCGGGAAGTTTTTGTAATTCGGTAGTCGCTAAGATAAATACGACGTGAGCTGGAGGTTCTTCAATCGTTTTTAAAAGAGCATTAAAGGCACTCGTCGAAAGCATGTGTACCTCGTCGATAATAAAGATTTTGTATTTAGATTGAGTTGGTTTAAATTGAGCGTTTTCGATGATGTTTTCACGGACGTTATCAACACCGGTGTGAGAGGCGGCATCGATCTCTATGACGTCAATATTGCGTCCTAGAGTGATTTCCTGACACGAATGGCATTCGTTGCATGGCTCGAATTCACCATCTTTGTGATTTTTACAATTTAATGATTTTGCCAAAAGACGAGCAATAGTAGTTTTGCCTACTCCGCGAGGCCCAGTAAAAAGATAAGCGTGAGCTATCTTGTTGCCAGCAATTTCATTAGTAATAGTTTTGACGATATATTCCTGATCATGTATGTCAGCGAAAACTTGCGGTCGGTATTTTCGGTATAGTGTTGACATAATTTTTTATAATGTTGCTTCACTTAAATCTATATTTGCGGCCATCGGAACTCCAAGTGCGGAACGTTCCATAATCTCTGCTTCAACAATTTCACGAGGTCGACCGTATTTTAGACGAGACAATTCTTTTATAGCTTCGGCTAATTCTTTGTTTCCAGATTTTGGAGGATAAGTCATCATGCTAAACGGTTTAGCTGCAGTATTGTTTATCAGTAATTTAATATATGCAGTATATTGTTCAACGTTTACCAAATCATAAGCAGAAAATACTGGTGCAAATTCTTTTTGTAAAATATCAGCATCTTCCACACCGATACGGAAAGATACCAATGTGCCTGCGTTACCAAGCACGGCATCACGAACGGTAGACTTACCTTTGTTATCTTCGAGTTGTTTCATATACTGATGCGCAATCACCAATTCTAAACGATATTTACGCGCCTCAGATAAAATCGTAGCGATTGAATCGGTAATAAAGTTTTGGAACTCATCAATATATAAATAGAAATCGTTACGTTTTTCTTCAGATAGGGAAGCGCGTTCAAGAGCAGCCATCTGAAGTTTGGACACAATGATCATACCCAATAAATTGGAGTTGATTTCACCGGTTAAACCTTTGGCCAAATTTACAATTAAAATTTTCTTTTGATCCATCACTTCGCGGAAGTTGAAGCCAGAATGACTTTGACCGATAATATTTCTAACCATGGCATTTTCAGTAAAACGACCCACTTTAGAAATTAAATAACCAAGCATTTCAGATTTGTGAAAGTCTGAAGTTTTGGCCATTTCTTTTTCCCAGAAAGCTAATACCACTGGATCTTTCAAAGTCTTTTTCCATTTGGCTACATAAGAGTCGTCGGTAAACATACGCGGAACCTCAGCGATCGTACCTGGATTTTCTAAGTTTGACATCAGAGTCAACATTACGTTGCGCATTTGATGTTCAAACATCGGGCCGATCATTGATGGATCAGTAACCATTTTATAAAAAATAGCAATCATTTCCTGAGTAGCAAAATCTTTTTGTCCTTCGGTTTTGACCTCAAGCATGTTTAATCCTATTGGACGATCAGTGTCCGATGGATTGAAATAAATCACATCATCAGCACGTTCCTTTGGTACATGTTGTAAAACATATTCAGCAAAATCTCCGTGGGGATCGATCACACAAATACCTTCACCGTTTTGAACATCTTGAATAGCCAAATTTTGAATGAAAACAGATTTACCACTACCAGATTTTCCGATTGTATATAGATGGCGGCGGCGATCGTCGCGAGTCATGCGTACCACTGTTTCTTCGCCGCGATATAATGTGCGACCCAAAATGATACCTTCGGTCGGCATGTTGACAGGAGGTGGGGCTTTACGGGCTCCCAACCAATTGATATGTGGTGTTTCGGTATTTGGAACAGGTAAGTGCCAGAGACCAGCCACTTCTTCAGTATTTACTACCATGTAACGTTTTGTGTCCATGGAACGGAAAATAGAATCGCGGATAAGTTGGTCTTGTTTGCGAGGTACTGCTGCCCCAAAAGAATTACCGTATCGATAGATATTGTACTGACTAAATGAATTGACCATGTTTTCCAAATTCAACTGAGCAGTAGTTTTGCTATCTGCCGAACTAACCATGCGAATGGTAATTTCTAATCCACCATGAGAAATTTTTTCTTCCATGCTTTTTACCATCTCTTCTTCCATCTGAGTTAAATGGTATTCTGTAGTATGACTTTGTTTGGCCGGGTCTTTACTTTTAGGAAATAAAACTTTCGATAATTTTACAAATGAGCGAACAAAGGCGCTGCGATTGGCAACATATTCAAATTTTTGACCTTCGCGAATATCGCGGATCATATGTACACCTTGTTTACGCCAATGACTGGATGCAGGGCGAACTACAAATTGAATTAGCGCCCCATCGTTTTCCGACATTTTACTAAGTGGATTTAAAATTGCCACTAAGGGATCGCTATCCATTTTTTTATAAGTTTTCAAAGGAAAAGCTGATCGGTTTTTTAAAAATAAATAAGCACCAACTATATGACTGGTAGGTTTAAATATATTGTAATCAGTTTCCGGAGTGATTTCAGCGTGAGGATATTGAGCGTGAATTTGTTGTTCTACAAATTCCTTCCAGCGATTTGGAACCGTAACATAAAATGATATTGTACCGGCACGTACAACTATTTCAAAAGCAATGTGGTCATTTCGACCATAGAACCATTTGTATAGTCCTTTGTCAGATTTCAACCCAGCTATTGATGAAAACATCGTCTCGGCTGTGGCAATACATTCGCGAGTTTGGTTGATTGTTTGTTCTTGTGATTGACCCTGACTACCTTCGCTTTTTTTATCTTTTGGAACACGAACCAACAAGACTGATTTATGAAAAGCTTTGTTTTCATGGCTTTTGGCATGAAGAACTGCACGAATGATGAATAATAGTGCGATTAATATTACCCAGCCAAAAACAAAAAGAAAAATCGCCAAAAATATTGGTTGGGCAATAGCAGTGGCGATCATTTGTGCAAGATAGTTGAAAAGGTTGGCAAAGTCCATTTTATAATTTATAAAATTTTATTTATATCTTTTTCAGTTTGTTTTTTGTGTAATTCAAGGATTAAATCAGTTTTTATTTTCGCTTCTTGTTCGATAAAAAATTTGTTCATCCCCGGTAGTATTCTCAACCACTCAATAATT
>CAINUM010000055.1 GCA_903853785.1 Candidatus Magasanikiibacteriota bacterium | reverse complement strand
TGGATTCGGTATTGGACTTGAGCGTGCTGTACGCTGGATCACTGGAGTTGAACACATCCGTGAATGTATTCCTTTCCCTCGCACGATCTCCCGTTTGAAACCATAGTCTATGAAAATTAAAGTACCTGGTGCCGGTCTCTATAATATAGAAACCGTAGTGTTAGATTTAAATGGAACAATAAGTGTAAATGGTAAAGTTGTGGTAGGTGTTAAAGAAAGAATAAATCAAATCAATTCTTTAGGCATAAAAACAATTTTATTTTCTGGAGATACTCAAGGAACTGCCGATAAAATTGCCAAAGATTTGGGTGTGGTATTTATCAAAACAAATTCTGCAAGTGAAAAATTAAAAGAAATAAAAAAGTTAAATCCAAACAAATGCGTAGCGATTGGTAATGGTTTGATTGACGCTTCGTTTTTGAAAGCGGCAAAGTTGGGCATCGCGGTAATGCAAGCCGAGGGCGTGCACACCAAAGCAATTTTGGCAGCTGATATCGTAATGAACAATATCAATGACGCGCTCGATCTGATTCTTAATGAAAAGGTGTTTATTTCAACACTAAGAAAATAAAATATTTAAAGCAACAAAAAACCACAGATTAATTCTGTGGTTTTAAGTTTATAACTGCAATTTCAGGTGGGTTCCAAAAACGAATTGGTCCACCGGATTCACCGATACCAACCGTGGTAAATATTTTCATTCCATAATAATCATTAAGCCCCTTAAAATATTTTTTTGGTAATGTGACTCCTGGGTTGCCAAGTGGTCCAATAAATGGCAAGCGTATTTGACCACCATGAGTATGCCCGGCCAGAGTTATGTTTGGTATATTTTTATCGATCGGATAGAGCTTGATACCGTCAGGATTATGAGTTAAAAATATTAAAGGTATATTGTTTTTCCATTTATTTAATTCGACAAAACTTATTTTATTGCTCCATATATCATCAATGCCAAAAAGACAGATTTGCTGATTTTTTATTATTGGGCAGCTAAGATTATTTCTCAATAAAGTAATATTTAAATCTTTCATTTTAGTAATCAGCAATTGTGAACGATCTCCGGTTTGCTTATTTTTATCTCCTTTGGTTTGTCCACCAATTCCATATTCATGATTTCCTAAGATATAATAAATAGGATATTTAGCACTAATTGCTGTTAGTGGTTCTAGATACTGACTCTCATCTTCAAATGTACCTTCATTATCAATTAAATCACCTCCAAGTAAAACCAACTCTGGATTAATTTCTATAATTTCATTTACCATCTTTTTAGTCCAGTCTGTTTTTTTGTGATTGCCAATTTGGATATCAGCGATGAAAGCCACTTTTATTGGTGTTTGAACATTTGCAGTTGGAAAATCAAATTGTTTTTTTACTATAATATTTGGTTCGATAAAGTAAGTGTCAAAAGAACAAAGAAATATTAATAATAAAATTGTAATTATTGAATAAGCAGTATTTTTGTTTTTATTCAAAAAAAATCCTTTTTTAAAAGTGTCGCGAATCACAAAACATAACAGTAACCCACTGAGAATAATAATAGATAAAATTATGACTGATATATAATTCATATAGAATTTGTATCTTATCAATTTTATGAAGTTTCGTCTATAAAAAAATCCCGATAATATCAGGATTAATTTGTGCCGCGGGAGAGAATCGAACTCTCATGATGTTGCCATCGCTGGATTTTGAGTCCAGTGCGTCTACCAATTCCGCCACCGCGGCTACTAATTTCTCCATAATTATAGCCAATCTTTTATTTTTTGTCAACTTTATGATATACTATCCGATGTAAAAATATACTATGTCTGTAATCATTTCTGTCGTTAACCAAAAGGGTGGAGTTGGTAAAACTACCACTGCGGTAAATCTAGCCGCTGGCCTGTCTGAGGCGGGTAAATTTGTATTATTAGTCGATTTGGACCCACAAGGAAACGCCACTTCAGGTTTAGGGATAAAATACCGAGAACTGCAAAGCGGCTTATATCATGCTCTAATGGGGCAATCTCGTGTTCACGATGTTATAGCTAATACTTCACATGCGGGATTGCGTGTGATTCCAGCTACGCCAGATTTGGCAGGTGCGAATGTAGAACTAGTAAGCGTTGAAGGCAGAGAGAGAAAATTATCTGATCTTTTAGCCGAGGTTTCTAGTGCCTATGATTATGTGCTGATTGATTGCCCTCCATCATTAGGTATGTTGACTCTCAACGGATTAGTGGCAGCCGATCATATTTTAATACCAGTGCAAGCTGAATATTATGCTTTGGAAGGTTTGGGCCAGCTTTTGAAAACTGTTGAGTTAGTAAAAGAAAACATAAAACCTGAATTGAGTGTGCTTGGGGCGGTTGTGACTATGTTCGACGGCCGAAATAAACTATCAGAAGAAGTAATGAATGATCTTTATAAATTTTTTCCAAATAATATTTTTCGTTCAGTTATTCCGCGTACTGTGCGTCTGGCCGAGGCACCTAGTTTTGGTAAAAGTATTTTTCACTATGAACCAAAAGGTAAAGGGGCAAAGGCTTACGAAAGATTATCACGTGAAATTTTAGATTTTTTTGATAAAGTTTAATAATAAAATATGTCTTTAGGTCGTGGTTTAGGCGCTTTGATTACGCCGACAAATAAAGTTAGTAACCAAGTATCACATACTTCAGAAGTGGAGGGAAAAATTTGGTTTATTCCAGTTACTAAAATTTCACCTGATCCAAAACAGCCTCGCAAACATTTTAAACAAGAAGAACTGGATCAATTAGCCGCTTCAATAAAAGAACACGGAGTATTACAACCTTTGCTGGTTGTAGAAAAAATTGATGGTGGTTATGAATTGGTAGCTGGTGAACGTCGTTGGCGTGCTTCGCAGTTGGCCGGTTTAACTACTGTGCCAGTTTTGATTAAGCAGTGGGCTAATCAACAAAAGTTAGAAGTATCATTGATTGAAAATATCCAACGTGAAAATCTCAATCCTTTGGAAGAAGCGTTTGCATATAAAAGATTGATTGAAGAATTTAATCTTACCCAACAACAAGTTGCGGATCGAGTAAACAAGAGTCGTTCAGCAATTGCTAACGCAGTTCGTTTACTAGATTTACCAGATCCTGTACAAGCAGCCTTGGTAGAAGGTAAAATTAATTCTGGCCAGGCACGAGCTTTGTTGTCATTAGTTACTCCCCAAGAACAGCTAAATATGTTGGCTTCAATGATGGGAGAAAAAATGACTGTTCGTGATCTTGAGCGTGAAGCTAACAAGCAAAAAGTTTTAAACAACCGGCCGCTTCGCAAAGATCCAAACATTTTATTTTTGGAAGATAAATTACGGGCTGAACTTGGTACTAAAGTAAATATTTCCCAAAAAGGTGATCGTGGTACAATTTCAATTGATTATTATTCGCAGGATGATTTGAAGAGATTGGTCAAAAAACTCTTAAATGAATAATTTCTGAATAACAAAAACAGACATTCACTTTTTCGCTTTTTTCAACCGCGAGGTTGAAAGGATGAGCCTCGGCTCATAACCCGCTCAAAAGTAAATGTCTGTTTTTTTGTTGTGCTAAAATTAATTTGTGAGATGCCAGTTTGGGTCGGCTTTGATTTTATCCCAGTCGGTAAAATTTCCTTTTTGTGCTTGATAATATCCAGCCACTGCAATCATAGCAGCATTGTCCATACAGTTCTTTAGTTCTGGAAATAAAAATTTTGTTTCAGGATATTCTTGAGAAATTATTTTAGTAAATGTTTCGCGCAATTTTTTGTTGGCACTAACACCCCCGGCTAAAATTAAAGTTTTTGGATTTATTTCTTTTACCGCTTTTATAGTTTTGTGGACTAGTACATCCACTATCGCTTGTTCAAAACTTGCGCAAAAATCATTTTCAGAAACTGTGCCTTTATTTTTTTGTAACCAATAAAGTGCTGAAGTTTTTAAACCAGAAAATGAAAAATCGTAATTAGTGTCCTTCATCATCGGACGTGGAAAATCGATCGCATCAATTTTTCCAGTTTCAGCTAGCTTAGAAATTTGTGGACCACCGGGGTATGGCAAATTCAAAAGTTTGGCCACTTTATCAAAACATTCACCAGCGGCATCATCTTTTGTGTGGCCTAGTAATTCGTATTCTCCTGGTTTTTTAATAAGGGTGATTTCGGTATGGCCTCCACTAGCTACCAACGCAATCGCTGGATATTCAATTTTTTGATTGACGGACAATTCAACTGAATACATATGTCCTTCCAGATGGTTCACCGCCACCAGAGGAATATTCCAGGCGTATGACAAAGCTCGTGCCGCTTCCGTGCCAACAATCAATCCAGTAATTAGTCCAGGTCCGGCAGTTACAGCTATTACATCTGGTCTTGGTTGGTCTATTAAAATTTCTTCAATTAGAGGAACTATTTTTTCTGCATGTAATCGTCCGGCAATTTCTGGTACAACACCGCCGTATTTTTTATGAACCTCGATTTGTGAAGCGGTTTTTTCAGACAACACAAAAAACCCTTTATCAGAACAATCTAATAAACATACAGATGTATCGTCACATGATGATTCAATGCCGAGTATTATCATAGTATTTGGTAGGGCGTTTTATCGGGACGCCCAAAACCCTACCGCTAGTAGATTCCCTTTGACCGTTGAACGATCCGAACATATTCTGGCCCTGAAATTTGGGACTTGGCCCAGTAGAGAACCGGAAGTAGGTGTTCGGATGTGAACAGTTCGTGGTTTTGTGCATACGCATGCACAATCACTGAAGCGATGAAAGCTTTCATTTTGTCCCCCCGCGACCTAAACAGAACGCTTAATGCAATATTTTATCAGATAGGGGTGCTTTAATCAAATTAATTTGTAGATCTTGACTTTTTGGATAAATAATATATAATAAGCGCAGTTATTTGGCCTCATCCGTAAAAGCGGATTGAGACCGGTATTCGGACCAAATAAATAACCAAGCTTTTTTATTTGGCTCCTCATTTGGCCTCATCGTCTAATGGTTAGGACATTGCCCTTTCACGGCGAAAATACGGGTTCGATCCCCGTTGGGGCTACAGCTAGAGGGTTTGCACTTGCAAACCCTCTTTTTTTGTTTCGATATTTAATAATTATTTAGACTATGGTAATATATATTTGATTATTAGATGTAAAAATTACAGTAATATGAAAAATCTTTTAAAGGCAAGCAAAATGGGGGGGGATTCACAACTTCAGCTTTCAGTTATAGTTGAGGCGTCTCAAGACGCGATTATCGGTAAAAGATTGGACGATACCATCGTTAGTTGGAATGGTGGTGCGGAAAAAATGTTTGGATATTTGCGACATGAAGTGGTTGGAAAAAAAATGATAAATTTATGTTCAACTGAATGTCAATATATTCTTCCTAGTTTATATGAGAAGATAAAGCTTGGGGGATTTGTGGATAATTTTGAATCCATTTGGTTGCGCAAGGATGGCGTTCGCGTTGATGTCGAATTTTCAATGGCACCTATACATGATAATGGCGACATATTAGGTGCAACTCTCGTCGGTCGTGATGTTACAAAGCGAAAGAAAGACGCCGAAGCTTTAAAGCAGTCCCTGTTGCTTGTAGAAAATTCGTATGATGCTATTATTGGCGAAACAATAGAAGGTATCATTACGAGTTGGAATCTTGGCGCAGAAAAAATGTTTGGTTATTCACGCCAAGAGATTGTTGGGAAATCAGCCATATTATTATATCCCCCTGAAATTAAACATGAGTTTTCAATATTGATAAAAAAAATCGCGAGTAAAGAAATTATTCTCGATTATGATTCTGTGAGAGTTGCTAAAAATGGGTCTATGGTGGATGTGTCTCTGTCTTTATCACCTATTACAAAGGATGATGGCACCGTATTTATGATTTCTGTAGTAGAGCGTGATATTTCACGACGTAAAAGAGCCGAAGCTCGCGTAGAAGAATTGTCAGAAATAAGAAATAAATTTATCACTATTATTTCCCATCAATTACGAACTCCGCTTACGGCGGTAAATTGGAATTTAGAATCGTTGCTCAATGGTAGTTTTGGTAAATTGGACGATGTCCAACATAAATTTTTGCAGGTAACCCATTCAGCCAGTATCGAAATTACCCGCCGTCTTCGAACTTTGCTTACTGCTATGGATATTGAAGAAGGTAGAATGAGAATAGAAAAAGAGGATATTGCTTTGGATAGTTTGGTTGCGGCTGTTGTAAAAGAAATGCTGCCAAGGTGTGAATTAAAAGGTATACAATGTCGTTATGATGCCCTCGGTAAAGACATTCCACCTATTCGTGGAGATGGCGAGAAAATAAGAACGGTCATTTATAATATGGTTGAAAATGCGGTTGTCTATACTAAAGAAGAAGGGAAAATAATTGTGAATATCGAAGATCATGATGGCATATTTTATTTCGAAGTAAAGGATACTGGTATTGGTATTCCTGAGCCAGAGCAAAATCGAATATTTACAAGATTTTTTCGTGCGTCAAATGCGTCGGTCATGCAGCCTGATTCATTTGGTCTAGGGCTTTTTGTAGCCAAAAATTTTATTGATAAATTAGGTGGTAAAATTGGTTTTAAAAGTAAAGAAGGAGAAGGTAGTACTTTTTGGTTCGAACTACCAATGAGCGTTATTGATCGGTAGTATTTTTAATTATTATTATATATATAAATTACATTTATAGGAAAAATAGCTTAACAAAGCTATTTTTTTTGTTTA
>CAINUM010000054.1 GCA_903853785.1 Candidatus Magasanikiibacteriota bacterium | reverse complement strand
AATTTTAAAAAAATTGAACACAGGATGTTCAATTTTTTTTGTTTATATGATATAATTTGATCATGCTAAAATTTTCAAAGATATTAACAATATTTATTATATTAGGATTTGTTTTTGCAACTCCATTTTTGGTGTTAGCAGACAATACGACTGCTGAGATCGATCAGTTAAACAAACAGATTGAAATGAGCAAGGATAAAATTAAGGAGTTGGAAGGAACAATAGTTAAATATAAAGAAAATATAGATAAAAAGACCACTGAAGCAATTTCTTTAAAAAACCAGATAAGTATTATTGATAACCGTATCGCCCAGGCAGAAGCCGACGTTAGTCTCACATCCGAAAAGTTGGGTAAAACAAAGCTGGAAATTGAATCTTTAAGTATCATCATAAAGGAAAAACAAGCTTCGATTGATAAAGAAAAAAAAATGGTGTCAAAAATCATTCAAAGTCTTCATGCGAATGATCAAAAAAATTTCTTAGAAATAATGTTGACCAATGATAATTTTGCAGATTTTTATAATCAAGCCAAATATTTGGAAAATGTTTATACTGATCTTGGGCGTTCGGTAAAACAGATGAGATTGGCTAGAGAAGAATTGGATAAGAAAAAAGCTCAAGCAGAAGAACGTCGTAAAGCATACGATATTTTATTGGCACAATTAGAAAATAAAAAGAAAGATTTGAATGAGCAGATGAACGGCAAGACAAATTTATTAGTCCAGACCAAATCGTCGGAAATGAAGTTCAGAACTTTGCTTGATAGTTTGCGTCAACAGTACAAGGTTGTAGAGAATGAGGTGAGTTCATATGAAGACCAGGTCCGTAAAAAACTTGCTGACCAAGAAAGGTTTAAAAATATTCCTGCCAAGTTGGGAGAATTTGAATGGCCAGTTAGCGGTCGCTATGTTACTGCACGTTTTCATGATCCAGATTATCCTTTTAGACGTGTATTTGAGCATAGTGGTACTGATATTAGAGCGCCTCAAGGCTCACCTATTAGAGCAGCAAATTCCGGTTATATTGGACGTGCTAAGCGCTGTTCTCTTGCTAGTTGTTATAGTTATGTTTTGATTATTCACAATGGTAATTTGTCTACTTTGTATGGACATATGAGTAAAATTTTGGTCACTGAAGAGCAGTTTGTGAATAAAGGTGATATTATAGGTTATTCTGGAGGTACACCTGGCATGGTTGGTTCCGGTCCGTTCGTAACTGGCGCACATTTACATTTTGAAGTTCGTTTAAATGGTATTCCAGTAGATGGAATGAATTATTTACCTTAAATTAATCAATATGAAAAAAATAAAAATTGGAGTTTTATATGGCGGACCTTCATCAGAAAGTGAAATTTCATTACTGACTGGTAAAGCAGTTTTTGATAATTTAGATCGTTCAAAATATTTGCCATCTTTGATAGAAATGACCAAAGACAATAAATTTCTTTTAGTAAATAAAAATAAAAAGAGAGCAGTAGATTTCGTTGGAAAAGACCGTAAATTATTTGACATTGTTTTTATCGCTTTGCACGGTGCACCAGGTGAAGACGGTTCAGTACAAGGAATGTTTGAAACGTTGGGAATCAAATACACTGGACCAAATACTTTAAGCAGTGCTTTGTGTATGAACAAAGTTTACGCCGGATTGATGTATCATTCATGGAAAATACCGCATCCAGAATTTATTGATGTTACTGCCAAGTATTGGAAAAAATACAAAAAAGAAATTTTAAAAGCAGTGAATGAACAGGTCGGTTATCCGTGCGTAATCAAGCCAGTTGATCAGGGTTCGGCAGTGGGAGTTTCAGTGGTAAAAACTGAAAATGATTTGATTAGCACAATTAATAAAACAATTAAAAAATTTCCATGGCTGATGGCTCAAAGATTCATTAAGGGACAGGAGGCAACTTGTGGAATCTTGGAGAAAAAAGGTGAACCTATGGCTTTGCCTCCAACTCACATCTTACCTCAACTTGGTAAATTTTATGACTATAAATCAAAATATGCTATAGGTGGTTCTAAACATATTTGTCCGGCAGATTTTTCTGACGAAGTAAATAAACAAATGCAAGATTACGCGGTAAAAGCTCATTTGGCATTGAGTTGTCGTGGAATGAGTCGAACGGATTTTTTCTTAGGAGATGATGGAAAAGTTTATGTAATTGAAACCAATACTATTCCAGGTATGACCTCGACAAGTTTGTTTCCAGAGGCGGCTGCTAAAGCGGGGATACCATTTGTAAAAATGTTGGATTATATCATCGAAGCTACAAAATA
The DNA here is from genome assembly GCA_903853785.1 of Candidatus Magasanikiibacteriota bacterium. GTDB lineage: Bacteria > Patescibacteriota > Patescibacteriia > Magasanikbacterales > GWA2-37-8 > CAIOJG01. The sequence continues at coordinate 1,163 of CAINUM010000054.1, read as the reverse complement.
AATAATATTTTAAAAACCACCAATGCGGTGGTTTTTTTATTTATTTATCTCCGCTGTGAAATTTTTTGTGAATGTCTCTTAGTTGAGGGTTTGTAACGTGAGTATATATCTGAGTTGTTACAATATTTTTATGACCCAATAATTCTTGGACTGAACGCATGTCGGCACCTTGTTTTAATAAATCAGTAGCAAAGCTATGGCGTAGTGTGTGAGGGGTGGCATCAACTGGTAGTCCAGCCATGGAAGTATATTTTCTTACCATACGTTCCACTGAGCGGGGTGTTAATCTATGGTCGTTATCATCGTCACCTTTCTTATAGTTGATAAACAGGGGAGAGCACATGTCTTTTCTGGTATTTAGGTATTTCCCAAACCACTCCATAGCTCTTGGTGCAAAATATACAGTTCGTAGAGATCCGCCCTTCCCAGATATTCCAAGCTCAAGCTCGTTAATTTTTTTTTCTATAATATTTTGAATATCAAACGACCTAATATTAAGCGACGTTAATTCCGAAACACGCATACCGGTGGAGAAGAGAATTTCTAAAATGGCTCGATCACGTAATCCGTCGGTCTTGGATAAGTCCGGCATATCCATTAGATGTTCGATTTGATCAAAGTTTAAAAATTTTATTGCTTTATCCTTGTCAGTTAATTTTGGTAATTTTATTTTGTCAGCTGGCAAACATTTGATATCTTTTTCTGAATAATATGCCAAAAGATTTCTCAACGCAATGAGGTAATAATTTTGGGTCGTTTTTTTGACGTAGGAGCCCTTTGAATCCTTTTTCCGAGATAAGTATAGGCGGTAGTTCCAAACGTGCTCAGGAGTCAATTCTATGGGTTTTAGTGAGATTAAATTGGATTCGGTAAGCCATGAGATAAAGACCTTGAGGAAGTTGTGATAATTACGAGTTGAAACAGGGCTTAAACCTTTTTCAACCTCACAGTAGGCTAGGAAGTCCGGAATTGATTTTATGATTGTATTGTCATGTTTAAGCATAATAAAGGTTGCAATACGTCGCTTAATCTATGTTATACGACGTTATATATTCTTACGACAGACTCTCAGTCTGTCTGTTTCTTATACACTTCCCTACGTAAATAATCATTATTTTAGATTACAATTTACAAATCATATTATACTATTTTTCATATAATTT
>CAINUM010000053.1 GCA_903853785.1 Candidatus Magasanikiibacteriota bacterium | reverse complement strand
ATTGAAAATAAAATAAGAAACACGATTGTTGTAGTTTTAAAACCAATCACTTCCAAAATTCAGAAAAATAACATCGGGGGAGTTTGCTTGGATACAAACACCTCAACCGTAAGCGAAGAGACTGTGATAAAAAATAAGATACTTGAACAAGAAAATTTTGAATTAAAAAACCAACTAGATTTTAAAAAAAGCAATACCACCGTCCTGATTACCGCTGAAATTGTGGCAAAAAATTTGGATACTGTCGACCAAGTGATTGTTTTAAATCGCGGATCAAACGATGGTATAAAGATAGATTCACCAGTAACATATGGCGACGGAATTTTAATTGGAAAAATTATCAAAGTAGAAGAGAGTATTTCTTTTGTTCGAGTACTCAGCGACAACCAAAGTAAAATCGCGGCAACTATTTTAAATTCAGATCATAGTCTGGGAATAATTGAAGGTGGTTTTGGTTTGAGTATCAAGATGAATTTTATTCCTAGAAATGAAAATATTATTACTGGCGATCAAATTATTACATCAGGACTCGAACTTGGAATTCCACGCGGTTTGATTATTGGAAAAGTAGCGGCGATTGAAAACGAATCATACCAACCTTTCCAACAAGCAGTGATTACACCGGCGGTCGACTATGAAAAAATAAATTTTGTCGGGATATTATCAACAAAATAATATGGGGTTTAGTAAAATAATACAAAAATTATTGATTCTTTTAATGGCAAATTTATTAATATTATTGCACCTATCTTGGCGTATTATTTTTCATCAACCAGTCAATTTCCTTAATATAATTATGACTGTTTTTTTGTGGTTAATTATTTTAAATCCACGCCAAAAATATATTTTAGTGGCTACATACACCTTGTTAGTTTGTGAGTTGTTTTACACCACCCCATTTGGTCTAGAAAGTTTTTCGCAAATTTTTGCGCTTTTAATCGCCAATTGGTTATTGTTAAATGTTTTTACAAATCGTTCATTAATTATAGTTTTTTTTACAGGTTTTGTATCGATGGTAATTTATCGAATAATTTTTATAATATTTATTTATTGGAACTCTCTAATTCAAAATTATTCAAACGTATTTTCTACACTTTTAATTAAAATGTTTTTAAGTGAAGCATTGATTACAGCGATTTCATTATCGGTGATCTATGTGGCAACTTCCATATTTGTAAAACGTTTACGCCCAGAATATATTTTGGAAACATCAAATATTTTATGAACGGAAAACTGTTTGAAATTGAATCTGAAAACAATGATTGGCAAAAACTTGAAGGAAAGTTTAGGCATAATTGGGTTGAAGAAAATCTTCATTTAGAAAATCAGTCTTTCAAACATACTACCTCAACTGGCACTAGAAAATATTTGGGTAAAAGTATATTAAAGAAACGCTTGTTAGCTTTTATAATTATATTAGGACTTGGTATTTCAACTATCTTTTTTAGAAGTTTTTATACACAAATTATAAAGGGAGACTATTACCGCAATTTAGCTGAAAACAACCGCATTCGCATTCGACCAATCGCAGCCGAACGTGGAACTATTTTTGATAGATTTGGAAAGCAGCTTGTGCAAAATGTACCAAACTTTTCCTTGTCTATCGTGCCACAAGATTTACCCACTAACAAAACCAAGAGGCAAGAAGTAATAGTAAAACTTGCCTCACTGTCAGGATTAACTGAAGATTATATTCAGAATTTATTGTTGAAATATAAAAACTATAGTTACGAATCATTGGTTTTAAAAGATAATTTAGATTACGATACTTCGCTAAAAATTTATATTGAAAGTGTTCAAATGCCGGGTATTTTGGTTGAAGGTGGAACAAAACGTAATTATATATATTCAAGTAATACCAATGCCAGCAGCACTATGTCACTTTCTCATGTGCTTGGATATTTGGGAAAATTAAATGATAAGGAACTTGAAGAAAATCACGCCAATGGATATCAGGTTTCTGACGGCATTGGTAAAACTGGAATTGAAAAAAATTATGAAAAAGACTTACGTGGAATATACGGAAGAAAAAAAATCGAAGTAAATTCAACCGGTCGAGAACAAAATGTTGTCGCAGAAGAACCACCAACGCCAGGAAAAAATCTTTGGCTAACTATTGATTTGGAAGCACAGAATAAATTGGAACAACTAATAAAAAACTATGTCGCCACCCACGGCGAACATCGTGTTTCAGCTGTTGCCCTTGATCCTAGAAATGGTGAAATTATTGCACTGGTAAGTTGGCCAAGTTTTGATAATAATCTATTTTCTAACGGAATTACGCAGGTAGATTATAATAAATATCTTGAAAATCCAGATAACCCATTATTCAATCGTGCTATCGGTGGAAATATTCCATCCGGTTCAATTGTAAAACCGATCGTAGCTGCAGCCGCTTTGGAAGAAAAAATTATTGATGCCAATAAAGGTTTTTTAAGCAACGGTGGAATTCAAGTTGGAAAATGGTATTTCAAAGATTGGAAGGCTGGCGGACACGGTATGACCAATGTTACTAAAGCTTTAGCGTGGTCAGTAAATACTTTCTTTTATTATATTGGTGGCGGCTATGGAAATTTTACAGGTTTGGGAGTTGATAAAATAATTGAATACATGCGTAAATTTAATCTAGCCCAAAAAACCGGTATTGATATTCCTGGAGAATCGGCTGGATTTTTACCAAGCAAAGAATGGAAAAAAACAACCAAGGGTGAATCATGGTATGTAGGGGATACCTACAATTTATCAATCGGTCAGGGAGATTTATTGGTAACACCTCTACAAGCTTCAGTTTGGACCGCAGCGTTTGCTAATGGTGGAACAATTGTTAAACCTCACCTTGCCATGCAACTTTTAGACAAAGACGATGTGACTAATAAATTTTTGTTTCCACCTATTAATACGAATGTCGTATCCGCCAAAACAACTGAGATTGTGCGACAAGGCATGCGTGATTGTGTTTTAACTGGTAGTTGCCAATTGTTAAAATCACTACCATTCACTGCAGCGGGGAAAACCGGTACAGCTCAATGGAATAGTACAAAACCAGAACACGCTTGGTTCACTGCATTCGCCCCTTACGAAAGCCCTCAGATCGCCATAACAGTTTTAATCGAAGAAGGTGGACAAGGATCGACTGTCAGTATGCCGATTGCCAACGAGTTTTTAAAATGGTGGGGAAAAAAGTATTTGACACACTAATACTAGTCTGTTATCATTGTTATACAAACTCCTTCCGAGTTTATTTATTTTTTTATATGCCTAATGTACAATACGTCACCGAAGCTAGCTTGAAGAATTTAAAAGCTGAACTAGAAACAATCACCAACAAAACTATTCCAGATATTGCTCGACGCATCGACGAAGCCAAACAACAAGGGGATCTTTCAGAAAACGCTGAATATCATCAAGCTCGCGAAGATATGTCTTGGACACAGGGCAGAGTAAAGGAGCTAGAATATTTAATTCAAAATTGTGAAATCATTAAGAAAAGTTCCGATAACGATGTCGTAACAATTGGTTGTACAGTTACAGTAAATATCAACGGTAAAACGAAAGATTTCACAATTGTTGGGCCTCAGGAAATCGACCCTACCAAGGGTTACATTTCCAACGAATCACCACTTGGTCAGGCTTTTCTGAAGCACCAGGTTAAAGACAAAGTTGAAGTAATTACTCCGGCTGGTAAAAACGTTTACGAGATTATCTCTATCAAATAATAAATTAAAAAGACTTGGTTTTAAACCAGGTCTTTTTAAAAGGTCTAACGCGTTGACTTTTTGGGCTAAAAATGGTATGCTCTAAAGGTTAAAATTATTTTTATGACTGAAGAAATAAACGAATTTGAAACACGTATTGGTCGTCTAAAAACGATCAGAGAAGCCGGTGTTGAACCATATCCAGCCAAAAGCGAGAAGGGGACCCCTTTGGAAGAGGCAAAAACCTTGGCAGTGGAGACTCCAGTACAATCTAGTGGACGCCTGGTTGCCATGCGCGATATGGGCCGACTTTGCTTTTCTCACCTTAAAGATGCCTCTGGAAAAATGCAATTAGCCGTCTCTGAAAAGGAACTCGGCAAAGATAAATATAAATTTTTTGTTAAAAATTTTGATTTAGGTGATTTTATTTCGGTCGAAGGCACAATTTTTGTGACTCATGCTGGTGAAACCTCTATCTTGGTGAAAGACTACACTTTGCTCTCCAAAGCGCTTTTACCATTACCAGAAAAATTTCATGGGCTTAGCGATACAGAACAACGCTACCGCAAACGTTATTTGGATTTATTGTCCAACGATGATTCCATGGCGATTGCCAAAATTCGCAGTAATGTAGTGAAACAAATCCGCAACTATTTTGATGGGCTTGGTTTTTACGAAGTTGAAACTCCAGTTTTACAAACTTTATACGGTGGTGCTTTAGCCAAACCATTTATTACACATCATAACGCTTTGGATATTCCTTTGTATTTACGTATTGCTCCTGAGTTATATTTAAAACGTTTAATCGTTGGTGGTTTTGAAAAAGTATATGAAGTTGCCAAGTGTTTTCGTAACGAGGGGATTGACCACAATCATAATCCAGAATTCACTCAGATTGAATTTTATTGGGCTTATGCAGATTATACAAAATTAATGGACTTGATGGAAGATTTATTACCTAAATTGATTAAAGCGGCTGGAAAAGAATTAAAATTGAGTATCGGTGGTAAAGAGGTAGATTTTACTGGACCATACCCACGCGTTTCGATGCGTGACTTGATTATCCAATACGCTAAATTTGATATTGAAGATTTTCCAACTGACGAAGCCATGTTTAAAAAAGCGATTGAATTAAAAGTAGAAGATCTAAAACCAGGAACTGGTCGCGGTAAACTGATCGATGAAATATACAAAGTATATGCTCGACCACATATAATCAACCCAATCTTCATGATTGACCACCCAGTTGAGCTTTCTCCATTGGCCAAGAAAAAAAGCGACGATCCACGTTATGTCGAACGTTTCCAACTTTTGTGTGTTGGTGGAAATGAACTCTGTAATGCTTTCTCCGAATTGAATGATCCGATCGATCAAGAAGAACGTTTTAAAGAACAGACTCGTCTTGAGGAAGCTGGCGATGAAGAAAGTATGCCATACGACGAAGACTTCATTACAGCTTTACGACACGGTATGCCTCCAACTGGCGGCTTAGGCATGGGAATCGATCGTCTGATTAAATTATTGGTTGATGCTGATAATTTAAAAGAGGTAATTTTGTTTCCAACCATGAGACCTGAAAAATAGATATGACTAAAGTGATGCTATTTGGCACATTCGACATTATTCATCCTGGTCACATCTACCTTTTTACTGAAGCAAAAAAACTAGGTGATACACTAACGGTAGTAGTAGCTAGAGATCAAACAGTATTGGAAGTAAAAGGCAGAACGGTTCAAAACAACGAAACTACTAGATTAAAAAATATTGAAAATTTACAAATTGCCGATAAAGTAATTTTAGGCAACGTCGCCGACAAGTATCAGGTGATTAGAGATGAGAAACCAGATATTATCGCGCTGGGTTATGACCAACGCGCTTTTGTCGATAGCTTGAATACAATCATTGATCAAAAAACTAAAATCGTTAGACTTTTACCATTTAAAGAAGATATTTATAAAAGTTCAAAATTACGTACTGACTAAATTATATGCAAAAGATTTTAATCGCCACCACCAATCCAGGAAAGTTCAAAGAAATAGTGAGCTTTTTTGGCGATTTAAATTTTAAATTTCTAAACCTAAAAGATGTCGGACTAGACAAGGTAGAAGCCGATGAACCGTTTGATACAACCTGGGAGAATGCTTTAAATAAAGCAAAGTTCTACGCCAAAAAAAGTGGAATATTGACCGTTGCAGAAGATACCGCTTTTTATGTAAAACATTTAAAAGGAATGCCGGGAGTAAAAGCCAAGCGCTTAGCTGCAACTCCAGAAGAACGTAATTTAAAAATATTAAAACTATTAAAAGGCGTACCGAAATCAAAACGCCAAGCTTATTTTGAAACTCACGCTTGTGTTTATCATCCTGACACCGACGTGTTTGCTATATTCCCGGGCCGAGCAGACGGAATAATTTCAGATGAAAGTATTTCTGATTTTCGTCCTGGTATGAATTATGATTGTATTTTTTACTACCCACCACTAAAAATGAATTTTTCTGAATTAAGTATTGCTGAAAAAAATAATATTAGCCATCGTGGTCAGGCGATAGTAAAAGTAGGTTTTTATTTATCAAAACAATTTGCTTTCAAACAAATTGTCGTGCCGGCTGCAATTATCGTAAAGGATAGAAAAATGTTTTTCACTTTACGTCGTGACACCAAACCGGAACATAATAATAAATGGGAATTTCCTGGCGGGGGAGTGGAGAACGGCGAAGAGGTTCTCGGTAGCTTGGTTCGTGAAGTACGAGAAGAAACTGGATATACGGTTGAGCCATTAGAACTCTTACAACAAATTTGGACTAAATCGGAAGATAAATACGGATACCAGGTCTTTCTAATTATCTACATTTGTAAAATTAAATCTGGCAAAATAAAAATCGCTGATAATGAAACTGCTGGTTACGGATGGTTCACAATGAAAGAAGCTTTAAAATTAGATTTTTTACCACTGAACAAAGAAATTATTCAACAAGGTAAAAACGCTTTGAAAAAATATATAGATTAAATATATGATCGATATTAAATTCATTCGTGAAAACATTGAGTTAATCAAACAAAATTGTATTAACCGTCACGTCAAAATAGATTTGGATAAATTACTACAATTGGATGAACAGCGCCGTGTTCTACTAAAACAAGTAGAAGATCTACGTGCTGCCCGTAATCAAAAATCCAAAGGCAAACCAACGGAAGAAGAAATCACCAAAATGCGTGAGGTGGGAGAACAGATCAAACAAAACGACGTTGATCTTGAGCTTGTAGAGGTTGAATACAAAAATTATCTGATGCAAGTCCCTAACCTTACTCACCCAGAAAGTCCAATTGGGGGAGAAGAGGATTACAAAGTTGTATTCCAAAGTCCAGAAACATTCAAACTAGATTTCACACCAAAAGATCACGAAGAGTTAATGGTTCAAAATGACTTAATTGACTTTGAGCGTGGTACTAAAGTGGCTGGAGCAAAATTCTATTTTACAAAAAATAACCTAGTAAGATTGAATCAGGCCTTGATAAATTACGGCATCGATGTCGTAACTAAACACGGCTATACCTTGATGGAAACGCCTGATCTAGCCAAGAATGAAATTTTAACCGGTATTGGCTTTAATCCAAGAGGAAACGAAACCCAAACTTACTCCATTGAAAATACCGACTTAAGTTTGATTGGAACGGCTGAAATAACGATGGGTGGCTATCATTCTGGAGAGGTCTTGGACTTGACTAATGGCCCAAAAAAATATATAGCTATATCTCACTGTTTCCGCACTGAAGCGGGTGCCTACGGCCGAACCAACAAAGGTTTGTACCGAGTACACCAGTTTACAAAACTTGAAATGTTCGTTTATTGTAAACCGGAAGATAGTGAAAAAATGCATCAAGAAATTTTAGCCATCGAAAAAGAAATAATAGACGGCCTAGAATTGAACTACAGAGTAATTGATATCCCATCTGGGGACTTGGGAGGTCCAGCCTATCGCAAGTATGATCTAGAAGCTTGGATGACCATGAATGACGGCTTTGGTGAGATCACCAGCTGTAGCAATTGCACTGATTATCAATCAAGACGATTAAACATTAAATACCGCAAAGAAAATGGTGAGACCGAGCTGTTGCACACGCTCAATGGTACTGCCGTAGTGCTCAGTCGCTTTCCGATCGCGATTGTGGAACAATATCAGCAAGCGGACGGATCGATTTTAATTCCAAAAGTACTGCAGCCTTATTGCGGTCTAGAAAAACTATAAAGAAATATGCAGAAGATTCGAAATATTGCCATCATCGCTCACGTTGATCATGGAAAGACTACTCTCGTGGATGCGCTTTTGCATCAAGCAAAAACTAAATTTAGCAAAGATACTGTTGATCAGATCTGTGTTATGGATAGTAACGATCTTGAAAAAGAACGTGGTATTACTATTTTCTCCAAAAATGCTGCGGTACGTTGGGGAGACTTTAAACTTAATATTATTGATACTCCAGGACATGCCGATTTCGGTGGGGAAGTGGAACGCGTTTTAACTATGGCCGATGGTTGTTTGCTTTTGGTTGATGCCAAAGAAGGTCCAATGCCTCAAACTCGTTTTGTGCTCAAAAAAGCTTTGGCGATGAAATTAAAAATCATCGTTGTCGTAAACAAAATCGACAAACCAGATGCTCGTCCTGCTTTTGCTTTGGACAAAACATTTGATCTTTTCTTGGAACTTGGAGCCGACGACGAAACTGCCAACTTCCCAGTAATTTACGCAAGTGCCAAACAAGGATTGGCTGGTCTTGAACCAGATCTTGCAAAAATGACTGATATTAGTCCATTATTTGATACTATTTTAAATTTTATTCCGGAACCAAGTGGTGATGCCGATCAGCCTTTACAGATGCTTATCACTACACTAACTGCTGATAGTTATAAGGGTCGCATTGCAACAGGTAAATTGTTGAACGGACGCATGAAAGCCGGACAAGAAATTGCCCGCATTCGTCGTGATGGCACTATTTCCAAGCATCGTTTGGTGGCATTAATGAGTTTTGAAGGACTAGATCGATGTGTTGCTGAAAATGTAGAGGCTGGAGACATCGTAGCGGTCGCTGGTATTCCTGATCCAATGATTGGCGAAACTATTGCTGACCCAATTAATCCGATCGCTTTACCAATCTTGGAAATCGAACAACCAACTGTAAAAATGACTTTCTTGGTTAACGATTCTCCTTTTGCTGGTAAGGAAGGTCAATTTACTACTTCTCGTCAAATCAACGAAAGATTGTTCAAGGAATTAGAAACTGACATGGCATTACATGTTGAAAATGGACAAAATAATGATTGGATCGTTTCAGGACGTGGTGAATTACATTTGGCTATTTTGATCGAACGTCTACGTCGTGAAGGTTATGAAATCCAAGTTTCTCGCCCACAAGTTATCGTAAAAGAAGTTGATGGAAAGAAAATGGTACCTTTCGAAACTGTTTACATCGAAGCTCCAGAATTTGCTTCTGGATCAGTTATCCAAAAATTGGGATCTCGCCACGGCTTGATGCAACACATGAATATTGAAAATGGAATTTTCTTTGGAGAATTCTCAATCCCAACTCGTGGTTTATTTGGTTATCGTACTGAATTTTTGACCGATACTAAAGGTATGGGTATTATCAATACCATGTTTAATGGTTACTTTGCCGATCCAGGAGATTGGAAAGAACGCGATCAAGGATCTCTAGTTGCCCACGAAACTGGTATTACAAATTTGTATGGACTATTAAACTCTCAAGACAGGGGCCAATTGTTCCTTGGACCTGCAGTGAATGTATATTCTGGCCAAGTTGTTGGACAACACGCTCGCACTGGTGATTTACGCGTAAACGTTTGCAAGACAAAAGCTTTGTCCAACATGCGTTCAAAAGGTGATGGTGTATCCGAACACTTTAACGCTCCTAAAACTATGGATCTCGAAGATGCGTTGGAATATATCGGTGACGATGAATTGGTAGAGATTACTCCAAAAAATATCCGCATCCGCAAACAAGTATTGAGTGAAAGTGAAGCTCGTAAAAAAATGCTAGGAATCAAATAATATGTTGACACAAGTCGTGATCAAAAGGAAAGCGATTGAGCATAATATTAAACAATTCAAAAATCTAGTAGGCAAAGATATACTGCTGATGCCAGTAGTAAAATCTAATGCTTATGGACACGGAATGATTGAGGTTGCAAAAATTTGCGACCTCAATTCTTTTGTTGATAGAATTTGTGTGGTAAACTTAGATGAGGCAATTATTTTAATAAATAGTGGTATCAAAAAACCAATAATGATATTGAGTTTTTATGAGTTAGATATCAAAAAAATAAAAATTGCAATAAAACATGGGGTGATTTTTCCAGTATATTTATTAGAACAAATAACCTTTTTAAACAACGCCGCCAAAAACTTAGGTTGCGATGTCAGTGTACATTTAAAAATTGATACTGGGACAACAAGAATAGGAGTGGCGCCGATAGACGCTTTAGCGTTTGCACAAAATATTTGCAAACTACGAAACTTATATCTTGAAGGCGCATGGAGTCATTTCGCTTCAAGCGAAGACGAATTTGAATATACAAAAAAACAGCAATTAATCTTTGAAAAAACCATTGGCGTACTAGAGAAGAATGGTGTCCATATCCCAATCAAACATTTTGCTTGCTCTGCCGCCACTATTTTACATAAAACAGCCCGATTAAATGCCGTGCGACTAGGCTTAAGTTTGTATGGATTATATCCAAATCAAAAAAGTCAAAAGAATATTGAGCTATTACCAGCCCTAAGTTTGAATACAAAAATTATTCAAGTTAAATCGGTGGAAGCTAAAACAAAAGTAGGATATGGTGGAACCTATACCACTAAACACAAGTCGATTATTGCCGTATTGCCGGTAGGGTATTGGGATGGAATTGACAGAAAATTATCGAATGCGGGACAGGTGATAGTGAGCGGAATTAAATGTCCAATTCGTGGTCGTATTTGCATGAATTTAATGATGATTGATGTCTCTAAAATAAAGAATGTTAAAGTAGGTGATGAAGTAGTTATAATTGGAAATAAAGGAAATGTGGCTATCGGCGCCGATGATTTAGCCAAACAAATAGGCACTATAAATTATGAGGTGGTAACTCGTATTAATCCACTTCTTCCAAGAATTATTGATTAATTATGCAACATTTTCATTCCAATAAAAGTTTTAATCAATACAAACCCCACCAATCTTTTTGGCAAAAGTTGAAAGCCAAACGTCAAAAAAAAGAAATAGCGGTGGATCTACAACAATCTAGTCTAAAAAATCCCTTTAAGAAGGAAATTCCTGTGGCCAAAAATAAGACTAAATTTATTTGGGCATTTTTTATTATATTAATTGTGAGTTGGATGGTTTTGATTTTAACTTTACCTTATTTTAAAATTAGCAAAATTGTAATAACAGGAAATAAAATCACTAAAGCAGTGGATGTTGAAAATTTTATTCGTCAATTTACTTTTACACAAACTAACTATTTTTTAATTCCCAGCAAGTCTATTGCGGGTAAAGTTCAGCAGACCTTCTTATACGACAGCGTAGAGGTTAAAAAGGTGTTTCCTGATACTATTCAAGTTAACGTGTCTGAAAAACCAGCAAGTGTAATTTATGATGACAATACAAACTATTATTTGGTTGATGCAGATGGTAAAAATATAAAAATTCTCAATGAATATTTAAACGTTGCTAATTCAAATATTTCTACCTCAACCAGTAGTACATTATCAAAAAATATCCATCTATCAACTTATCAAAAAATACAGACAGAATATGGTGATTTCCCAGTTATTTTCAATGATAAAGTAATGGCGACTAATGAGGCTAAGATCTTACCAACCAAAGCTATTAAAAATGCTGTTGATTGGGTAAGACTACTAAAAGAACAAGGAATAGCCGAGGTGCAATATTTTCAAATAGGTGACACGGATTTTAATTTAAAAATATTTTCCAAGCAACCCTGGTATATACTGGTAAATACTGAGATAGAACAACAAATACAGCTCAAAAACCTCAAAATTATCCTGACCGATAATAAGCCAACTGAGTATATCGACCTGAGGTTTGGAGAGAGGGTATACTGGAAATAGATGTGATGTATTGTTTTAGAAATCCCGATTTAT
>CAINUM010000052.1 GCA_903853785.1 Candidatus Magasanikiibacteriota bacterium | reverse complement strand
TATCTTCTGGTACCAAAGCGTGCGACTCAACATTTTCAATTTTTTCCATTTTAGAAAAATCAACTACCCCTCTAGTTTTTAGAGTAAAACCATCAGTAAGAACAATAGCTGGAAAACGATATTTCCAAGCCTCATTAAAAGCACGACGTGTCAAAACATAAAGTTCTTCAATGGTACTAGGAGAATAGACCAGACGTAGGCCTTCGCCGTTACCACCATAACAAGCTAGCGTTACTTCTTGTTGAGAATAAATCACTGTGCCAGAACTAGGGCCACCACGCTGCCCAGCGATCAAGACAAATGGTAAACGCATTCCTTCAGCCATACTCATACTATCCTGTAATAAAACATGGCCTGGACCAGCCGAAGCGGTAAATGATTTTTGTCCAGCTAAAACAGCGCCACATACCGCAAAACCAGCCGCGATTTCATCTTCGGTTTGCAAACAAATTTCACCCCTTTTTGCCCAACCCGATAAAATCTCACAGGTTGGAGTAATGGGATATCCATACATAGAAACAGCACCCGCATCGAGCGCTGCTTGAACTACCACTTCATGTCCATTGATGAATTTTTTATTACTATCAGACATATTTATATATTTGCTTTTATTTTATCAGCCATATCTAATTCTTCTAATGTATTTACACCGTGCCATTGATTTGGATCAGACATTTTTATCACTTGAAAATTTTGTTTTTCATCTCGAGCCATCGCCAGCGCTGTTGGCAAACCATATTCTCCAAGTTTTCTCAATTTAGGCATTCGAGTAAATATTTCTTCATACCATTTTCGATCAAACACAAATGTTCCTGTACTAATTTCTTTAATCAATTTTTGTTCTTCTGTTAAATACTCTTTTTCGATTATTTCTACTTTGTTATTTTGTCTAATAACTCTGCCCAATTGGAAAGGATTTTCGACTTCAGCACTCAATAACGAAAGCACACAGTGATTATTTATATGTTGTTCAATAAAATCTAGTAGTGTTTCTGATTTATAAAACGCACTATCATCTCCACCTAACACCAATACTTGTTCGATATTAGTTGGTAAACCTTTAATTCCTAAAAAGGCGGCGTGTGCAGTACCGAGCAATTCATCTTGCACTACGTAGCTCACCTGATCATTAAAATAATTTTCAATCATTTCTTTTTTAAAGCCAACCACTAAACAAATTTGTTTCGGACCAAAACCCATTTGTTTCAAAGTATTTACGGTATAAGAAACAATCGGCTTTCCACCAATTTCCAACATTACTTTTGGCTTATCAGTGCAATTTAATCGAGTGCCTTTACCGGCCGAGAGAATCACTACACCAATTTTAGATAGATCGAATGGCATAATCTTTTATTTCAATTAACGAATCAAAAAAAGGCAGGTCTTTATTTATCTGATAATCATCATCTTCCCACGCTATTTTATGTTTTTTCGCCGCAACCAAGACATACGGAAAATCCTGTTTGATCTTCACGTTTTCTTTCAAATTATCATTAACGAACAGTATTTTATTGGATTGACCAGCCACATCAATTATAGCTTGACTTTTGCCTCCATCAATAATGACTATTCGATCAAAATATTTGTCTAATCCGGTAGAATTAATTTTTTGTTGTTGGAAATCTTTTTTTCCAGCAGTTAACAATATTACTTTATTGCTAATTTTTTTGAGGTCTAAAATAAAATTTTCGGCTTCGTCGTCATTATAATTTTTGGTCATTAAATTATTCAGGTCCTCAAAAATAGTATCTGGAATTTGATAATCCATCTCACGTAAAATATCAGCATGTTTTTTAAAAGTGTAATCGAAATAACCGACTACTGGTCCATGAACTGCTTTGTTGTATGATAATCTATAATCTTCTCGAGTAACACCACAGTTGGAAAAACAATTAAATATATCTTCCTTCAAAAGATAGGTGTTATAAAGTGTGTCATCCAAATCTACAAAACTAAATTCAAACATATAAAGAATTATTTTAAAGTTTTCCAAAGCGCATCAAAAATACCTTTTTGAGTTTGATAAACGCCGTCATTTTCTATTACCACACCAACCAAATCACCGTGCGGGTTCAAAGAAATGTAGGCGGTACTACCTGGATATATAATAATATAAGTTGGTGAATCCTTTTTTATTTCCAACCACTTGCGTTCGTCAAGCCCACGCAATTCCCCACCACCACCAATTGCAATCGCTTTTACTTTTATACCCTTTGAAATTCTAGCATCACTAAATGATTCAAAACCTTCATAAAGGTAATCACGAATTGATAAATCTGAATATACTCGATATTCTAAATCCTGAGTTTCTTCACAACGCTCCAATACCTGTTCCAAAATTTTACGAATCTCCCCTTTTTCATAATATCGTGCAACTGGTCTTTGTCCACCAGTATCATATACCGACTTTAGCTCCAGCACGACATCTTTCATTTTTTTATTAATTTCTTGCAACTGTTCGGCTTGTTTGTTTACCAAATCATAAAGCTTGTCGGGATCTTCCGCTACAAAAAATTGCTTGGCTTCTTTTTCATAATAATTTACAACCCCAACATCCTTCAGCCATTTTAAACTATCATAAACCGTACCACGGTTGAATTCGGTCTTTTTAGCTAAATTGCGCACTGAAGATGGCCCTAAGCTTATTAGTGTCAAATATATCCGTGCAGCCTTCTCGGAGAAACCTAATTTTTTAAAGATAGTTAAATCCATATTTCTCTTAAATTAGCCTTATCTTGATTATACCATAAATAAAAAGACTGTCAAAATATTTTCGACAGTCTTTCTGTGGATATCTAAAAAAATGTGATATTTAAGCTATTTCTAGACTAGAATCGTATTC
This sequence comes from Candidatus Magasanikiibacteriota bacterium, assembly GCA_903853785.1. Taxonomy (GTDB): domain Bacteria; phylum Patescibacteriota; class Patescibacteriia; order Magasanikbacterales; family GWA2-37-8; genus CAIOJG01. Next base: position 1,890 of record CAINUM010000052.1, on the reverse strand, counting down.
TCCAAGAGATGCGGCGCTGTCCAAAGATGCGCGATTCAAAAATGCCTCTTGGGCTTTCTCCACATTTTCTGCTTTGCCTGCCCAAACTGCCAAAGCTGAATTCTGCAAACCGCGACCAAAAGAATATGTAAATCTCCAAGGTGCATGCTTACCTTGTTTTACAATCTCATTAAGATTCTGACAAGCTTCAACTTCGCTCTGTCCACCAGACAAAAATACGATTCCCGCAACTTCCTTGGGCACCACTTCCTCAAAACATTTTATAGTTTGTTCAGCTACTGCTAATGACGAAACTTTATCACCTTCTAAACTATAAATAACCATATTTGGCTTCAAAAGCAACCCGGAAAGATCAACTTCAGCCAATTTTAACTCCTCAAACAATACTGCTAAAGTTTTTTTAGTAACTTCATAACATTGTTGTATTGTGTGATTACCGTCCATTAAAACCTCTGGTTCAACAATTGGTACAATTTGATTTAATTGACAAAGTTTGGCATATTTAGCCAAGGTTTGCATATTCAAACGAATACAATTATCTGTCGGAATACCTTCGCCGATTGTAATTACCGCGCGCCACTTAGCAAACCGTGAGCCTAAGGTATAGTATTCTTTTAGTCGTTCATCTAACCCTTCCAGCCCAATTGTTATTTTCTCTTGCGGTGAGCCATCTAGTTCTTTCACACCCAAATCAACTTTAATACCTGGTATTACGCCTAAACCAGATAATAATTTTGGGAATGGCGTGCCATCATCCGCTATCTGACGAATTGTTTCATCATACATTATTACACCACTAATATAATCTTCCATCCCTGGTGCAGTAAAAAAAAGCTCGCGATATAGTCGATGGTTTTCGACGGAATCTTGCACGCCAGCTTTAATTAGTTTTTTACCAATGGAAGTCGTACTTTCATCGGCAGCTAATATTCCTTTTCCGGGTGTAACCAATAGTTTAGCAATAACAGCGAGAGATAATTCAGACATAAATAATTATATATTTTTAATATGTATATTTTATCATTTATTAATTTCAAATACTAGATGAAATTAAAAAACAACCCATCTAAAGGTTGCTGTTTAAACATTTTTAATCACCTGAAACAGATGCACAAAAAGGGTGCCGGCGTTGTCGAAACGCAACCGGCGAGTTTGCAAATCTAGCAAGGGTGGGCCACGATGCCCCCAGAGGTCAATTCGGGATCACCTCCTTTACTCTTATCATGCTAGCGGCAAATATTTCGGAGGACAGACGTGTCCGCCCACCGAAACCCTTAGGGCGCACTGGACGGTTTTGTCTGTGTCCAAGCGCTCTTCTCTAAAGTCTTCAAACTTCACAGAAGAGCACTTGGCCTCACACAAATAGTAACTACTATTCGTACAAATAAAAAAGAACCATTGTCCTGGCGACGGCCTACTTTTGCCTTGCGGCTATCATCAGCGCAGACGAGCTTAACTTCTGTGTTCGGTATGGGAACAGGTGTGGCCTCGTCGCTTGTGTCACCAAGACACTGGTTCTTTTTTTAATTTACAATAATTCAACAATATAGGATATGGCTATAAGCACTGCTTAATGCTTATGCCGTATGCTCGACCGATTAGTACTCCTCCGCTCAATATATTACTATACTTACACGTAGAGCCTATCAAACTCATAATCTATAAGTGGTCTTGACGAACATTAATCTTGAAGACGGCTTCACGCTTATATGCTTTCAGCATTTATCCGCTCCGAACATAGCTACCCAGCGATGCCGTTGATCGACAACTGGTGCACTAGAGGTTCGTCCGCTCCGGTCCTCTCGTACTAGGAGTGGGTCTTCTCAATGTTCAACGCCCGTAACAGATAGGAGACCGAACTGTCTCACGACGTTCTGAACCCAGCTCGCG
>CAINUM010000051.1 GCA_903853785.1 Candidatus Magasanikiibacteriota bacterium | reverse complement strand
TTACCATTTGTCTTGATCGCTGGGCAGCGTGGTGGCCCTAGTTCTGGCACAGTGATTTATTCTCAACAAGAAGTAACGCTAGCTTGTTATGGTGGTAACGGCGAAGGCCTACGTCTGGTTTATTCTCCTAGTACCATCGAAGAACTTTATTTTTTGACACGTCGTGCTTTTAATGAGGCTTGGAAATATCGTTTTCCAGCAATTGTTCTTACTGATGGTTTTACTCTAAAAACTAGAGGGGTAGTTGATTTTTCTAAAATGGAAAAAATTGAAAATGTTGAGTCGCACGCTTTGGTACCAGAAGATAAAATAGTTCATTGGCAAAATATTTATACTTTTGAAGAAGATTTATATCAGGAATTGCAAAACGCTAAAACAGATTTTGATAATATTACTCCAGAAATAGTAGGAGCAGAAGAGTATAAAACCGAGGATGCGGAAATACTGTTAGTCGCACACGGCATTGTGGCTTTGAGCGCCAAAGAAGCAGTTGATGAGTTGAGACATAAAGGAGTTAAAGTTGGTTTATTTAGGCCTATCACCTTAAGACCCTTTCCAAAACATAATTTAGATAAAGTTGCTGGAGTAAAAAAATTAAAAAAATAGTAGTAGCGGAATCAAGTTTGGGACAATTTGCTAGAATTATACGAGATGAATTGGCTCCAGAAATCGATAAATCATTTTCTTATTTACAATATCCTGGATTGGGTATTGAGACGGATGAGTTGGTTTTACAAATTCAAAAATTAATTTAATATGGCTGATATTATTCCAGCAAAATTTTGTGCCGGCTGTGGGCATCCAATTGTTTTGATGATGATGCATAAAATTTTGAAAGAAAAAAATTTAGAAAAAAAAGCGGTGCTTGGTTTGGATATTGGTTGTTCGCTGTTGGCTTGGAATTTTTTACCAATCAATACTTTTCAAACACATCATGGAAGGGTCGTACCAACTATGATGGGTTTTAAACGTGCCAGAAAAGACTCTGTTTGTTTTGCATACGTTGGCGATGGTGGCGCCTATGCAATCGGTTGGCAGAGTTTGTTTCATATGGCTAGACGTGACGAACCGATCACAGTGATTGTGGTAAATAACACTGTATATGGCATGACTGGCGGTCAGGTGGCGCCAACTTCTATGGTAGGACAAACTACCCCAACTACCCCAGAAGGTAGTGTAGAAAAGCCGTTTCTAGGCTTAGAATATATCAAACCAGTCGTAAATGAAAAAGCATTTTTAGCCCGTACAGCGGTAAATAACCCCAAGCAAATTCAAGATTGTATTCGACAGGCTATCGAGACTCAGCAGGCCGGCCATTTTTCAATGATCGAAGTCTTGTCTTTGTGTCCTACCAATTGGCACACCAAAGGAGCGGAGACATTGAAATATTTAGAAGAAATGAGATCTGTATTTAAAGTTGGAATTTTATGATTACTAAAATTTTATTAGCTGGTGATGGCGGGCAAGGTGTGCAAACAATTGCCGATATTATTTGTCGAGCCGCCTTTATCAAAGGTCTGCAAGTAAGTCATATACCGAACTACGGACTAGAACAACGCGGTGGAGTATCTCTTTCGTATATTAAAATTGATAATAATAAAATTGGATATCCAAAGTTTTTACAACCGGACATATTAGTTGTAATTTCTGATCAAGCACGTGAAAGGGTTAAAAAATATTTAAGTAATGACGTGAAAGTGCTGGATGTTGTAGATTTTCAAAATGAATTAGTAGAAAAAAAAATTTCGCTTAAAAATATTAATATTTATTTTTTAGTAATTTTGTCGAAAGTATTAGAAGGCAAAGGTATTTTATCTGTTTCAGAAATTTTTTCAGTCGCCCAAGAAAAATTATCAAAAAAATCTAATTGGGACGAAATTAAAGATTTATTAATCAAATAAATATGTCGGAATCACCATTTCTAACACCACCTGAATATTCACAAATGGTTGGTGGTTGGAAAAAAGACAAAAAAAGAGAAGATACCAAAATGAGTGAGGAAAATAAATTAGTTTATACCATGGGACGATATGTGGGGGCGCGAGAGGATATGGATTTGAGCAAATTACATGGAATTGATTTATTAAAATTTGTTGAAGAAAAAATTAAAGATAATAATTCTACGAGAAAAAATCCCACTATGGTTTTGGATGTTGGTGGTGGCATGCATCTTTTTAGCGATCAGTTGCGAGCTAAATATGGATCAAAAGTAAGAGTGATTTCAACTGGCTTGTCACGTGATGTGTCTGAATCAGCTCGGGGTATATTAGAAAAAATGAAATCCCAAATTCCACATGCCGGATCAATTAAAAAAGAGCTACACCCAGATGACAGCAAAATGCACTCAATTTTTCAAATGAATAAGACGGAAGAAGCAGGTGAACCGAAAGCTGAGTTTGACCTAATATCGGACACTTATGGGGAGCAATATTATGGTTTAAAAGGAAATAACGATTGGTTAGAAAAATATTTAAAGACAATAGTAATGAAATTAAAGTCTGGTGGCATGGCCACAATATATCCCTTTGGAAATTATGGTGTACATGATGGTCAAAAAATTGGCGAATCAAACTATCAAGCTAGTGAAGTTTACGGAATTCTCGAGCGGTTGGAAGAATTATGTGAGGTAGAGCAATATCGAAAACCAAACAGCAGTCATACAACTTTAAGATTAATTAAAAAATAATATGTGTGGAATTGTTGGGTATATTGGAAAAAAAGAAGTTCTGCCAATCTTAATTAGCGGTTTGAGACGTTTGGAATATCGTGGATACGATAGTGCTGGAGTGGCGATTTCTCATGCAGGAAAAGTAAAAAAAATTAAATCGGTTGGAAAAATTGATGTTCTGGCTGAAAAGGTTAAAAGTGTGGATTTAGTTGGTAGTGTTGGAATTGCGCACACTCGCTGGGCTACTCATGGTGGCGTTACTGAGGAAAACGCTCATCCACACATTGGCTGTCAAGATGATTTGGTTATTTGTCACAATGGAATTATTGAAAATTATCGTGAGTTAAAAGAAAATTTTTTAAAAGGTCATACTTTGCGTTCTCAAACCGATACTGAGGTGCTCGCACATTTGATTGAAATATTTTATGAAGGTGACTTGCTTAAAGCTGTTCAAAAAGCATTAGCAGAAGTTCGTGGAACTTATGGTTTGGTCGCAATGCATGCCGCTGAACCAAACAAAATAATTGCTGCTCGTTTGGGAAGTCCGCTGGTCATAGGAGTAGGTGAAAATGAATACTATGTTGCTTCCGACACCTCACCGATGTTGGCTCACACCAAAAATGTGGTATTTTTAGATGATGGAGAAGTGGCTGAAATTACTTTAGAATCTTTGAAAATTTACAATGTCGAGCAAAAAGCAGTCGATAAAAATATTGAAAAAATTGAATGGGACGAAGCTCAGGCAGAAAAACAGGGTTTCGACCATTTTATGTTAAAAGAAATTTTTGATCAGCCAACAGTTATAAAAGATGCAATTCGCGGTCGTTATAGTTTGGACGAAGGCACGGCGCACTTAGGTGGTTTAAATATGACTGATGAGCAGATGCACCAAGTAAAAAGAGTGGTGATGTTGGCGTGTGGCACAGCATATTATGCAGGTTTAGTAGGTAAATATGCCTTTGAACGTCTAGCTGGTCTTCCTACTGAGGCAGATGTAGCCAGTGAATTTAGATATCGTGATCCCATTATCGATAAACATACTTTGGTGTTTGCTATATCGCAATCAGGTGAAACTGCCGATACTCTGGCGGCTTTACGTGAAGCTAAACGTAAAGGAGCTTTTGTACGTGGAGTTGTGAATGTAGTTGGTTCTACGATTGCACGTGAAACTGATGGAGGAACTTATATTCATGCCGGACCAGAACTAGCCGTTGCTTCCTCCAAAGCTTATACAAACATGGTAGCGACTTTAATATTGTATGCTTTGCAGTTTGGACGTTTAAATCGAGTTAGTGTTGCAACCGGCGAAAGACTTTTAAATGCGCTTTTGGAAATTCCAGAAAAAATGAAATTAGTTTTAGCTCAAAATGATAAAATAAAATCTTTGGCTGAAAAATACAAATCATATAAAAATTGTATATATCTTGGTAGAGGAATAAATTTTCCTGTAGCTTTAGAAGGGGCTTTAAAGTTAAAAGAAATTTCTTACGTTCATTGTGAAGCTTTTGCTGGTGGTGAAATGAAGCATGGACCAATCGCATTACTAGCTCCAGATTTCCCAGTTTTAGCAATCATGACCAAAAATCAATTGTATGAAAAAATGCGAAGTAATGTCGAAGAAATATTAGCACGCAAAGCGCCGGTCATAATAATTGCCACACAGGGTGATGATGAAGTTAAAGAGTTATCCGAGGACGTGATATATATACCACCAACAATGGAACTGCTTGAACCATTATTAAATACAATTGCTCTGCAATTATACGCCTACCATATGGCGGTAATTTTGGGAAAGGATGTAGATCGTCCAAGGAACTTAGCCAAGAGTGTAACTGTCGAATAATATGAAAAAAAATATTGTAGTATTGGGGGGTGGTAATGGAAGTGCTATCGCACTGGTTGCATTAAAACAAAATGTAGAACGTTATAAAATTAGCGCCATTGTTTCAATGAGCGATTCTGGTGGATCGACCGGGCGTTTGCGTAAAGAATTAAATATTTTACCGCCTGGCGATATAATGAGGGCGGTACTCGCTTTATCTAGTTATGATTACCCAATATTAAAAAATATTTTTTTTAGAAATCGTTTTACTCAGAATGGTAAGATGAACAAACATAATCTGGGTAATTTATTTTTAGCTTTGAGTAGTCGTTATTGTGGTAATTTTGTTAAATCGATTCGAGCGCTTGAGGAAAGCGTTGAAGTGGTTGGAAAAGTTTACCCGGTAACTTTAAAAATTAACGATTTGGTGGCTAAATTAACTAACGGGAAAATAATAAAGACTGAAGCCAGAATTGATCAACCTGACTATGATCACAGTTTGAGAATTAAAAGCGTATATTTAGAACCAAAAGTAAAAGCCAATCCAGAAGTAATAAAAGAAATTTTATCAGCTGAATATATAGTACTTTCACCAGGCAGTTTATACACTAGTGTAATTGCAACTCTATTACCGGTTGGCATAAAAGAAGCAATTGCTAAAAGCAAAGCAAAAATTATTTTTGTAGCGGGCAATGCCTATCATATTTTTGGTGAAACTGGACCAACTTGTCTTAGTGAAATAGTTACTGAATTAGAATGGTATTTGCCAAGAAAAGTTGACTATGTTTTGTATAATAATCATAAACTTAATAAAAAAGAGCAGTTACATTATAAAGAAAAGACTTGGGGGGTAATTAAAGGTGATTTAAATAAACTAACTGATCACAACAATGTGTCGTTTGATTTTTCCAGAACAGATGGTGGGTTGTGTTCGATCAAGTTGGGACAAAAATTAAAAGAGATTATAAAATAAAATATTTTAAAAATAGCATTTGTTATGAATTTAAAACTGACAGAAAAAACAACAGTGGCCATAAGAGTTTCGATAGACGAAGAGGGTGTCGAAATGGGGCGAGCTTGGTTGTATTTAATTTATAATGATTTACATGCCGAGCCGTATGGTTTGTTGGAGGATGTTTATGTTCAAACCGGAAAGCGTGGTCAGGGTATTGGTAGAAAATTATTAGAAAAAATATTATTTGAAGCTAAAAATCGTAAATGTTATAAAATAATTGGAACTAGCAGAATGAGTCGAGACATGGTGCACGAATGGTATAAACGACTTGGGTTTAAAGAGTACGGTCTAGAATTTAGAATGGATATTAAATAATTTAAAAAATATATGTCTAATTTATCAATTTTATCAACTCCTCCAAGTGCTGATTATGAATTGTTAGATAGCGGTGATGGTGAAAAACTTGAACGCTATGGGAAAGTTATCTTTCGACGTCCTGATCCGCAATCGCTTTGGAAAAAGAATTTGTCTAAACAAGAATGGGAGAAAGCCGATGCTATTTTTTTGAGAGATGGTCGAAAGGCAGATTGGGAAATAAGAATTGGAACACCGGAAAAATGGACAATAAATTTTGGAGCGCTAAAATTTCATATTCGACCAACGGCTTTTAAACACACAGGACTATTTCCTGAACAAGAAGGTAATTGGCATTGGATGAGAAAATTAATTACCAAGCGCATTACAACTCAACCGGAAATTAGTGTGTTAAATTTATTTGGGTATACTGGTGGCGCAAGTTTAGCTTGTGCACAAGCAGGCGCGCAGGTTTGTCATGTAGATGGGTCTAAAGTAGCGATCGGTTGGGCAAGAGATAATGCCGAATTATCCGGTCTTCGCGAAAAACCTATTCGTTGGATTTTAGATGATGCAGTGGAGTTCGTGAGACGAGAAGTTAAACGCGGAAAAAAATACGACGGTATTTTGATGGATCCACCAGCTTTTGGTCATGGACCAAAAGGAGAAATGTGGAAAGTAGAAAAAGATTTTGTTGGTCTTGTTGATTTATGTTCTGAAATTTTATCTGATGACCCATTATTTTTCTTGGTTAATGGCTATGCCTCTGGATATTCTGCCATTGCTTACGAAAACAATTTATTATCACTAGTTGCAAAACACGGTGGTAAACTGGAAAAAGGGGAATTGGCTATTCAAGAAAGTAACAGCGAACGTTTGTTGCCGTGTGGTATCTTTGCTAGATGGAGCAGTAATTCGTAATTTAACAATGTGAATCTTTACGAATTTGAAGGAAAAGAGATTTTTGAAAAATTTGGTATTGCCATACCAAAGTCTGTTTTGTTACGACGAGGAGATAAAGCTGAAGAAATTTACAAATTATTTAATACAAAAGACGTTGTATTAAAAGTCCAAGTTTTATCTGGAAAACGAGGTAAAAATAACGGTGTTTTATTTGGTTCAAACGTAGGCGATGTAAAATCAGCTGTAGATAAAATGTTTGTTTCAAATATTCGTGGACAGTATATTTGTGGAGTTTTGATGGAAGAAAAATTGAATATAGCAGAAGAGCACTATTTATCTATTACGTATGATACAAACAGAAAACAGCCGGTTCTGATATATTCACAAAGCGGAGGAATGGACATCGAAGATGTGTCCGAAGAAAAAATTGAAAAATACTATTTGGATATTCGAAATGAAAATATTGATTTGAATATTCCTTTTGCAAATGAATTGTGGAATTGCTTTATAAAAAATGATGCACGCGTAGTAGAAATAAATCCATTAGTAAAAACAGTTGATGGTAAATTTTTTGCTGCCGATTCTAAAATCGCAATTGACGATGATGCATTTTTTCGCCATAAAGAATGGAATTTTGAACCTCGCACCATGCTAGGTCGTTTACCAACCGACAGAGAAAATGCCGTCGTCAAAATTGATGAGGGGGAAAATTATTATCGCGGAACGGCTGGAAAATATATTGAAATGGATGGCGATATTGCCGTTTTATTTTCTGGTGGTGGCGCGAGTATTGCAAATATGGATGCATTAATTCAGGTCGGATTAAAACCGGCAAATTATACGGAGTACTCTGGCAATCCACCTCGTGAAAAGGTGGCTCAACTGGCTAAAATTGTTTTATCAAAGCCAGGTTTGCGTGGATTGTGGATTGCTGGTGGCGTGGCTAATTTTACGGATATAGCCGCAACTTTCAGTGGAATTATCGATGCTCTCGACGAAGTAAAACCAACTTACCCAATAGTAATTCGTCGTGCTGGCCCAAATGAAATTGAAGGGAAGCGTTTAATGGAAGAGTGTGCTAAGAGAAATAATCTTAATTTAAAAATATTTGGAAAAGAAATTGCTATGGGTGCGACTGCCACTGTTTTGTTTGATATGATTAACGTCAAATAATATATGTCAATTTTGATAAATAAAAATACCAAAGTTTTGGTGCAAGGAATTACGGGCAAAGAAGGACAAAAAGCTGCGGCATCGATGCGCGAATATGGAACTCAAGTTGTAGCAGGAGTTCGCCCTGGAAAAGGCGGCGAAATCATAGAGGGAATACCAGTTTTTAATTCTGTAGCAGAAGCGCTAGATACTTTTCCAGAGATTTCTACAACTACTATTTATGTTCCACCATTTGCAGCTAAACAAGCTATTCTAGAAGCGGTTGAAAATAATATTTCGACGATTAATACTATTGTTGAGAGAATTCCAATTCAAGATACTGCATATTGTTTGGCGGCTGCAAGAGAAAAAAATATTCGTTTGATCGGTCCGAGCTCATTGGGATATATTAGTCCAGGAGAGGGAAGAATCGGGGTAGTTGGTGGGCCGCTAGAATTGGCAAATCAAATTTTTAGTCCAGGTTCTGTTGGTGTGATTTCACGCTCTGGTGGTATGACCAATGAATTATCTTGGCAGATTCGTAAAGGTGGTTTGGGACAGAGCACGGCCGTACATGTGGGTGGGGATCTTTTGATGGGAACTGCTTATGCGGACTTATTACGTTTATTCGAAAAAGATGTTCAAACCAAAACAGTTGTAATTTTTGGTGAACATGGTGGGGGATATGAATTTGAGGTGGTAGAGATGATTAAAAATAAAGAATTTACAAAACCATTGGCGGTATATATTGGCGGAAAATTTGCGAATTTATTTCCAGAAGGAATGAATATCGGACATGCGGGCGCTATAGTTGGTAAGGGGCAGAGTGCAGACGAAAAAGAATCTGCACTCAAATCCGTTGGTGTTTTAATCGCAGATACTTACGAAGATTTGGTTGTTAAAATAAAACCTTTTGCTTAATAATATATAAATATGAAATGGGAAACTAAAATCACCAATATAAATAATGGTCAAGAAACTATTCGTGGAAAAAAACTTTCTGGATTGATTCAAAAAAATACTTTTACTGAAACTATATTTTTAATCTGGCGTGGACGAATACCTAGAAAAGCTGAGACAAAGATGCTCGACGCTTTGCTAACAGCCGCGATTGATCATGGTATTGGTACAGCCTCAGCAATGACAGCGCGAATCGTAGCTTCAGCCAAAAATAGTCTACACACTGCTCTAACCGCTGGTATTTTGGCAATGGGAGAGCGTCATGGGAGTGCGATTGAAAATGCTGCGAAGTTCTTTGTTGAAAACAAAAATAATAGAAATTTGGTGCAAAAAATCAAAGAGCTAAAGGATAAAAAAATTCGAGTGGCTGGTTTTGGTCATGCAGTATTAGAGAGAGATGAACGTAGTGAAAATTTGATCAAGATTGCTAAAAAGCTTGGTTTTTATAAGGACACCTGCAAAACAGCCATATTAATAGAAAAAGAATTAAATAAACTTTCATCAAAACATTTACCTTTAAATATCGATGGTGCCATGGGAGCTATTTTAACCGACATGGGTTTTGATCCGGATATTATGAAAGGTGTATTTATCACCGCTCGTGTACCAGGATTGGTAGCACACATTTATGAAGAAATAAAAAACGACACTGGATTGCGTCGTTTAAATGAGAATGAAATAGATTATATTGGAAAATAGTCTTAACTTGTTTTGTTTATATAATATTCTACCGGTGCGAAATCATCGGTTAATATTGGCATGTCGGTTGATATATCATTTTTCCATAAGTGAGATAGATATTTTTTTATTTCGCTATCTTCGCTAATGAAATTTGGTACGATGTTATTTTTCAAGGCTAACAATACTATATTTTGTGCACTTAAGCCGTCTTTAGGGTTTGTTACTGGAAATATATATACCTGTGGAAATATTTTTTTATATGTAGCCAACTCAGCCCTTAAAAATTCTCCCTTTTTTCCTTCAACAGAAGAGATGGTATTTAAAATTACAACCCCATTTTCATTTAATGAGTCGTAAGTTTTTTGTACTGCCTCTCTAGTGGTAAGTTGATAGGGTATAGAAAAGTGCGAGCTGAAAGCATCCCCAAAAACAACGTCATACTTCTTTTTATTTTGATTTAAATACACTCGACCGTCCTCATGAAAAATCTTTAGTCTAGGATTTTCTTTTAAATCAAAGTATTTAACTGCCAACTCAGTAATTGTTGGATCAATCTCGACAACATCTATTGTGCTGCTTGGATATGTTGATAAAAATTTTTTTGGAAAAGAGTAACCACCACCACCCAACATTAAGGTTGTCTTAAAATTGGGATTGAAATATCTAGCTAAATTATAATATTTTGTATATTCAAAAACTAATTCATCGCTATTTAAAATCATCGCGGAATTTAAATCTCTGTTTATAGCTAAAGTGCGCGTTGTTTTTTTAGTTTCATTATTGGTTTTGTCATATATCCAGATGCGACTGTAGGCTGTATCAATATCGATAAAGCCTTTGTTCTTGGCTGTTTGTTGTAGTTGTTCAACAGCGCTCCAGCCAAGAATTAATAAAACCAATACAACAAATTTATTTTTTAATTTTTTTTTAGACAATAATGAAATGGAAGTGATAACTAAAATTATCGAAAGTAAAATTAATAGTTTGTTTGTTCCGAACTTGGGAATTAAATAAAAACCGGAAAAGAAAGTTCCGACAATACTTCCAGCTGTAGAGAGGGCGTATAGATTTCCGATCGTTGCTCCGGAATTATCCAAATTTTCAATTTTAAGTTTTGCGGCATAAGGGGAAACCATACCCAGCAACAAGCTAACCGGCAAAAATAATATAATTGACGATACGATCGAATTGATTTTAATATCAGAAAAATTTGATTGTAAAAAGATTAATAGCGGATCTTTTATCAATGCGGTAATACTAATAAAAATCGCTGATAAAAATATAAGCAACGACAGGTTGTCGATGGCGGGTTTTTTATCTGCCAATTTTCCACCTAAATAATAACCAAGACTTAAACTTCCAAGGATTATCCCAATAAGTCCAGTCCACACAAAAATAGAATTTCCAAAATAGGGACCTAAAATTCTTGAACCGATAAGTTCAAAGACCATTACGACAGCACCACAGACAAACACTGCAATTTCCAGAGAGTGTTTTAAAATTTTCATAAATATTTTTAATCGAATTTATCTTTTGGAAAGCGGTAATTTTTTATTTTGGAATGTTATTGCTGTTAGCGGCCTGATCGACTGCCAAAAAATCCTCTATAATTTTTTTGATTTCTTTGCGAAGGCGGATCGATCTTGCTCGGTTTTGTGAATGACTGGTTGGGTACGAATAGACATGGTCAAACGTTTTTTCAATCAAACGGTCATTGTCAAATGGATAACAGTGTCTTGTCGGAACTTGTTTAGTTATAAAGAAATCAGTTTTAACTTTTGAATCGGGATCAGACGGATTCACCGATCCTATTCGCACATCAGAGAAGCCAACTTGAGTGAGGGCTTGTTTGACGGGTAAAAGTGAATTACCGGTATGCAAACATGTGTCAAACACTAGAAGTGGCTCATCCTTATCTTTCATTAATTGTTTGTATGTTTCTCTTAGTTCAGCCAAAACATCGTCTTCATATCTAACATTTATCCATGATTCATCCAGGTCGGCTTTTAAATAGCTTGTGGTAGCGATTTCCGCGGCTTGGTCTGGGGTAGTGTTTTCTCTAGTGTTAAACCCCTTTGGGTTCATGAAGTATATGTTTGGTTTTTCTTCTCCAGGGTATTTCGTTTTCAAATACTCTTTAACACCGACATAAAGCGGTCTGGAGCTTCGGTCTATAATAACAAGATTAGGTATGTGGTTTTTATTAAGTATTCTGCGATGCTTGCAGTGTATTTATATAACTCATTTCTTTCTTCAGTTCTCTTAAAAAATTCAAAAGTATACGGTTGTTTAATGTCAGTGTTTTGCACCGGTGGATTATCAATGGGACCACGGCCATTATTATCAAGATATTCGCCGACTTTATCTAAAACCGCATCAAAAGCATGACTTCCTACAGGTTCTGATTCAAAATCCATTTCATCCCCAAAAAATTTTCGTTCTGCAAGTTTACGTTGTTCTTCTTGAGAAAAAACACCATCCCCAGGTTTTTCTATCATAAATTTAAAATAAACTAAATATTTACTATAGTAATTTTCATAAATATGATATGATACTAAAAATATTGCTATTTAGTAAATTACTACCCAATCATTATAATAGAAATCGCCTAGATTGGTCAAATTATGAATTCTATCCCAAAATTTATACTTGTTTTGCCAAATATTCGTAGTGCCCACAATGTAGGTGCTATGTTTCGGACAGCTGACGGGGCTGGAGTAGATAAAATTTATTTAACTGGCTACACCCCCTGTCCTCCACACTCGCGACTAGATAAGGTATCTTTAGGTGCAGAAAAGTGGGTTCCGTGGGAATATGCGAAACAGACCGGCCGTTTGTTGAAAAAACTAAAAGAACAAGGATATAATATTGTTGCCTTGGAACAGACTCCAAAAAGTGTTAATATATATGAATGGACCCCAAATTTTCCACTTGTGCTCGTGGTTGGGAATGAAAAGACTGGGGTCACAAAGAGTTTACTAAAATATTGTGATGCTGAGATAGAGTTAGATATGAAAGGGAAAAAGAAAAGTTTAAATGTCAGTGTAGCCGCAGGAATTACGATGTATTATATATCCTCGAAACATAATTAATATTAACTATGCAATATACTCTATCGTTGTTCAAACAACTGGTTGATAATATTCCACCACTTTTTCCGGAGGATTTAAAATATGAAATTCGAAAAGATTTAGAAGGTATTAAAGAGGGTGCTGTTAGCATGGATGAATTAGAACAAAAGATGGTTCAGTATGGTTATGAAATATGGCCGTGGAATCAATCTTTTAGAGAGATTCTCAACTCTACTGAAGAAAAAATGGGTGAACAGTTTTTGTTATCGAATTTACCTCAAGATTTGCAGGAAAAATATTTAGAATATCGCCAGCTTGGACTAAGTTTAAAAGATTTTCATTCCGGGAAAATGGCAAGTTACTTCAATGAAGAACAGCGCATAGTTTTGACTATAGCGTTGATAGATATGAAATCACAGGTGAAAGATTTTACAATACGAGAAGCCGTAGGTTTAAAAAAAGATTTTTATTTAAAAAAAGTTCAAGAATTTAAATTAATTTTAGAGGAAATTAAACACAACTTAAATCGTTTGAAAGATTTGGCAGACAAAGAAGAGGAGCACGAAAATTTGGCTAATGAAATTCGAGCTCGAGTAGAATCGTTTGAACAAGGACTGTGTTTGTTGGCACCAGAATTTTCACACGAAGAAGTGGAATTGGCTCATGAGTTTTTTGTTGGACGTAAAAAAGAATTAAATCATTTACGAGGGATTCACAAAGTTCTAGAGATAGACATACTATCTCAGGAATAAACAGTTTGTTCAATTGGTAATAAAAAATCCTCCGTTTGTCGGAGGATTTTTTATTTATACTTCTTCTGGTTTTATTTTTGGAAAGTTCGCGATCATTTTTTTAATTCCATTTTTATTAAGCAGTCCATTTTGTACTCCAAAGTGTCCGATTACCGAACAGCTATTAGCAATTCCCCAGGTGAGGCAGGTTGGTATGTCGTGTCCGAAGATTTTGGCTGATAAATAACCGGCAGAAAAAGCATCGCCTGCTCCAGTTTTTGAAACTATTGGCACAGGAAATGAATTCATATGCCATATTCCTTCTATGTTTCCTGCCCAAGCTCCTTTGGCGGCATCGGTAACAACAACTTCTTTTGTTCCGAGTGTTAATAGTTTATTAATCAAATTATTAACAGTTTTGTATTTTTTATAATCAACACCGGCTAGTTTTTCGGCTTCTTCCAAATTAACAATTAATAAGTCGCTTTTGGCAACAGCTACTCTAGATAATTCTAAACAATTTTTTAATTGGAAAGATCCTGGGTTAAAAGCAAGTCGAACAGTTGGGTGTTTTTCTAAAAATTTAAACAATTTTTCTTGAAGTGTTTCATACCCTTCACTTAAACTAGTAAAATATATCCAATCAGTGGCTGGAATATTTTTTGGCCAAATATAATTTCTTTTTTGGTGATATGAAAGAATTGTTCGTTCACCCTTAAAGTTTAGGATAATCGAATATCGGGTTTTTGCTTTTTTATCAAGAAAGATATATTCAGTGTTGATGCCTGAATCTTTTAAGGCTTCAACAATAATTTTTCCATTTGAATCATCACCAGCAGTGCTTAAAATAGTTGTAGACAAACCAAGTTTTGTGGTGCTAAAAGCGAGATTCGCAGGGTTTCCACCTACCGTTTGAAAACTATCGGTAACCGGCACTTTGGTGGCGTAATCTAAACAAAGTTTGCATTTGTGACCGTCTAAATCACATTCTACCGACGCATCATCTATTTTTACATGTGTGTCTAAAATAACATCACCGATGGCAATGATCTTGTACATAATTTATTGATTTGGGTTTTTATAATCTTCCACCATTTTTTTACTATGTTGATGGCGACCAGTTAATATTTCGATAAGCTCAATAAAACTTGCTACGGTAAATCCGCCCATTGCTAAAGCAAATATTTTATTTCTAATCCAGAGGGCATAAATGAACAGACATACCCCTCCGATAATAAACACTAAATCACGACGTTTTTCAGTTTCTAGAAATACGCCATATACATGTAGTATGACGCCGACTACCGCAATTGTGTTTATGACGACTACCATAAAATCCCATGGCAAACCCAGAAATAAGTTAAAAAAGAAATCCATAGATTTATGTTTTAAAATTATTTTTTAATTAAGCTGCTCTATTTAGTTGACCTTGAGACATTATCTTGTCGTGCCAATTTTTCAATTGTTGTGCGTTATCAATAGTAGCAATCATTTGATCCTCAGAA
This sequence comes from Candidatus Magasanikiibacteriota bacterium, assembly GCA_903853785.1. Taxonomy (GTDB): domain Bacteria; phylum Patescibacteriota; class Patescibacteriia; order Magasanikbacterales; family GWA2-37-8; genus CAIOJG01. Next base: position 15,900 of record CAINUM010000051.1, on the reverse strand, counting down.
TCGTTTGGAAGTTTTGCTTTTTGAACGATTTCTAGCCCTTTTAATCCTTTTAATTTATTTAAGTGGTCTGTAATTTGTCTGTTGATGGAAACACCCAGAGGGCCGGTGCTTAATAAATCGCTATCGGTATATAAATTTCTCCAAGTAATATAAGCATCGATAGTGCTATCAATTTTTGAACGATCACTTTTCGCAACAGTTTCTGGACTAAATTCACTCCCGGTTTCTACGTTATCATTTTGGGCCTCCTTTTCGGCCTTAGAGGCCTCCGCCTGTTCAATTATTTGTGTTAAGGCTTCTATCTGAGCGACTGGAAATTTATCTCCAAATTTTCCTCTTTTGCCGTCAAGTTTTTGATGAATATGTTTTAAATCATCCAATTTGATTCCAAGCCTAGAAATATCGCCACCAACTCTAGTGATTTCATCATTTAGAGAATCCAAATTAACTTTAACAAAATTAGTATCAATTTTTTCATCAACCAAAGCAAATTTTATATTTTCTACACTTGCTTGGCCATTCGGCATGGCCGCTTTATCTATTGCCATACTTTTTATTCGCTCCAGCGATTAAGATATTCAATGGCGGCCAATGCGGCAGTGATGCCTTGACCTGCTGAAATTCCAATTTGCTTATAAGCAACGTCCGTCACATCTCCTGCTGCAAAAATTCCAGCAATATTAGTGCGACATTTAGCGTCAACTTTAATTTCTTTCATTCCGTTTTTTTCTACTTCAGTAAATTGGGAATTTGGAGTTTGGCCAATGTGGACCATAATACCTTGAGTTTCAAGACTTAATTCGGTACCAGTCGTATCGGTATATTTTACACCCGTTACATTTTTTTCACCAATAATTTCTGTAGTTACCCCTCCATAAATAATTTCAACATTTGGAAAAGTTTTAATTTTATCAATTAAAATATTTTCACCTTTTGGAAAGCCAAAATTATTTTCTACAGTGTTTGTAAATTTACTAATTAAATATACTTTTTTAGCAATCCCGGCCATCATCAAAGCGGATTCCAAAGCGGAATTGCCGGAGCCGATTGTTGTGGTAATTTTGTTTTTAAACAAAGGACCGTCGCAAACTGTGCAATATGTAACACCTTTGCGATTGAATTCTTCTTCTCCTTTAATACCAAGGTGACGTGGGTGGATACCCGTGGCAATAATCACTGTTTTTGTTTCATATTGTTTTTCTTCGCCACCGGCATTTTTTGCAAATACGGTATGGTATTTATTTTCTGAAACAATTTTTTCAACTCTATAGCCTTGGTCGATTTCGACACCGTAAGATTTTACATGTTCGTGAAATTTTTGGGCGAGTTCATATCCTTGAATTTCCAAAATTCCCGGCCAGTTGTTTACTACGCCAGACAAAGCCACTTCACCGCCAATGTCATCAGTGACTATTTTAAAATTCAATTTTCTTCTAGCGCTGTAAATGGCCGCACTACTGCCAGCCGCTGCCGCTCCAATAATAATAAGGTCAAACATAATTATATTAATTCATTTAATTCCTTGTAAGCCTTTTGGTAATCAGCAGTTCCCAGGATAGCACTACCAACACAAAAATTATTTACACCCCATTGTTTAAGTTCCTGAATATTATTTTTATTAATTGCCCCATCAGCAGCAATTAATAAATCCTTTTGTTTGATTTCTAAAATATTTTTTATTTCGACTATATTATCTTTTACTTCAGGTACAAAAGCTGCCCCCTGATTTCCTGGATGAACTGTCAGAAATAATATTTCATCAATATCATTTAAATATGGTAAAATTTCATGTTTTCTAGTCTCTGGATTTATGGCGACACCTACCTCGTAGCCATATTGTTTTATAGTTTTTATTACGTCTAAAGGGTTATCTTCGGATTCGATGTGAAATATTATTCTCTTGATGTTACTAACTACTTTCCATTTCTCAATTTCTTTTAATGGGTGACTAACCATCAAATGAAGCTCCCATTCGTTTTTTAAATCTAGTGAATTTATTTTTTCAATCTCTTCAAAAGATTTTCCAGATACAAACACTCCATCCATTATGTCAATTTGAATAAGTGGTGCAAATGAAAGTTGTTTCGCTTTATCTTCAAAATCAGCAAAGTTTTTTTCAAGAATAGCTGGGATAATCATAATATTATTTTTCCAAAACGGATATTTTTTTATTTCTTCGAACAAGACGTTCGGCATTTTCAAATTTTGTATCAAGGAATTTCTTTACAATTGCATTTGCATGTTCATTGGACAAAATCTTTCCAGGCAAACATAAGATGTTGGCATCGTTGTGTTTTTTCCCCATCTCAGCCGCTTCGATACTATAGCCAAGAATTGCGCGCACACCTTTTATCTTGTTGGCAGTGATGCACATACCATGGCCGGTCCCACAAATTAAAATACCCAGATCTTTGGTTTTGGAAGCAACTTTTTTAGCTAGTGGAATTGCAAAATCTGGAAAGTCATCTTCCTTATCAAATTTCTTTGGTCCCAAATCTTGGATAGATTTTCTTAATTGGGTCTTTATATAGGTAATTAAATGTTTTTTTAGTTGAAAACCAGCGTGGTCTGAAGCAATAGTAAGCATATACGTAAATATTTTTAATGAATTTATTATACCTTTTTTGGCTTAGGTATGCAAATACTAATCTTGACAAAAAGTTCATTTAATGCTAGGTTGTAAGGTCTCTTACAGCAAGGGTTGCTGTTTGAGGTTTGCGAAGTGCATCGATTTAGGAGGCAGTATGTCAGTCAAAGTGAAGGTCGGAGTTTCGAAGAACCACACCATGTCTCGTCCGAAGGGGACGGAGGAGATGATTGAGGCCTTTCTGGAACGCGCCGGATATTCTGGTGATTACGAGGCGACAATTTTCACCATGGTTCGTGGCGGTCCGAAACCAGGGATCGCTATCGCACAACTGCGCAATCGGTCGGCAGTGCTGATCTATGTGCAGGCATCGTGCGAGGGAGATTCGAAGCGCTCCTACAATTTGCTGGTGCCACCGGGTATGAATCCCGACGAGTTCTACCAGCGCTTGAAGGCTACAGAAGCTGCTATCAAGGCGGAGAACAAGAAGAGTACCAAGGCGGATTCGGACGGATCGGCGACCAGCGATTCTAGTGTTGTGCCACTGGACGTGATCGAAGAAACAACTGGAGAAGGTATCAAATTCGAGCCAGACGATGGTGATTCGGCTGTCGAAAGCGATGAAGAGACTGATCTCATCGCTGAGGCGTGCGACCTCGACGAAGAGTGTCCGAAGCTGGAAAAGTGCCTCTCTACAACCGATCACAACCTGGCCAAGCGCCAGAGTGGCCTGTCTGGAAAGCAGGCAGAAGATCTTCGGTTGCGTCGTCGATTGGACGTCCTCATTTCTGAGATTACCGCTGAACAGGCAGCCGTCGCCGAAATTGAGGCCAGTCGAGAGGCAGATCGTGATCGTTTTCACAAGATGACCGCACGACGTGCAGACATCGAAGCACGTCTCAACGAGCTGTCAGCTCAGCGTCAGATCGACTCGATCGTCGGCCAGGCGAAGTCGAGTTTTGAGATCGTGTTCCTGGATCTGCAGAACCTGTCTCCCGAAGCTCGGAAGCAGGCGTTAGTTGGAATCGTGGCATTGTTTGAGCCGTAGGGTTCGATCAAGGCTCACAAGGGGGGAACGGGTGATTCTGAGGTAATCGCCCAACTCTAAAAAAATATCACACCAGTGGTATTTTTTTAGTATTATATGATTGACAAAATATATAACTTAAACTAAAATATCAACATGTAAAAAGCGTCAAAACCCGTTATCAACGGGGAGCTGAAAGTAGAAATTTGCTAAAGTTAGCAAAAAGTAGATCTTTCCGGGTGGCCCGTAATAGCCCAATTAAGCAAAAGCTCAAGATGGTACCGTCTCAAATTCTGGGACTCTTGGCACGATATTTTCGTGTTTTTTTTATTTAAAAATTTTTATATGTATAATAGCTCACAAAACGAAAATGATATTTTAAAATATTGGGACGAGCATCAATGTTTTGAAAAATCAGTAGATCAACGGCCGGAAAATAAACCGTATCATTTTTATGATGGCCCTCCATTTGCTACTGGCCTACCTCATTACGGTCATATTGTGGCTTCCTTGATCAAGGATGTTGTTCCACGTTATTGGACGATGCGTGGGTTTCGTGTTGATCGTCGATGGGGTTGGGATTGTCATGGTTTGCCAATTGAAAATATTATCGAAAAAGAGTTAAATCTTAATTCCAAAAAAGACATTGAGGATTTTGGTATTGATAAATTTAACGAAGCTTGTCGCGCCACAGTTTTAAAATATGCCAATGATTGGAAAAAAACTGTACGTCGCATGGGGCGTTGGGTGGATATGGAAAATGACTATAAGACAATGGGTCTTTCATATATGGAAAGTGTATGGTGGGTATTTAAAGAACTTTATAAAAAAGATTTAATTTATAAAGGTCACAAAGCCATGCATATTTGTCCACGTTGTGTGACCCCACTAGCAAATTTTGAAGTTAATCAAGGATACAAGGATGTAAAAGATATTACCGTTACCGCAAAGTTTAAATTAACTAATGCTAAAGAAAAAATTGGATTAGATGGGGATGTTTTTGTGTTGGCTTGGACAACTACTCCTTGGACTTTGCCTGGGAACGTGTTGTTGGCTGTAAATAAAGAGGTGTCTTATTTGGTAGTAGAAATTGAAAATGAGAATTTTATTTTGGCCAAAGATCGTAGCGAACAAGTTTTGAAAGATAAAAGTTTTATTGTAGTAAAAGAATTGATTGGGGCGGATTTGATTGGTCTAATTTATGAACCCTTGTTTTCATATTTTAAAAATACTGAAAATGCTTTTCGTGTAGTGGCGGCTGATTTTGTTACGACCGAAAGTGGTACTGGTATCGTGCATATTGCACCAGCTTTTGGCGATGACGATTATCAGCTTGGTATGCGTGAGGGAGTGCCATTGGTACAACACGTTGGTATGGACGGTCGTTTTATTGAAGAAGTAGAAGATTTTGCAGGGCATGAAGTTAAGCCGGCTGACGAACCAACTGTGACGGACATCGAAATTATTAAATGGTTGGCAGCTAATGGACGTTTATTTTCCAAAGAAAAAATGGAGCACAGTTATCCTCATTGTTGGCGTTGTGATGCACCACTTTTAAATTATGCTACTGATAGTTGGTATGTAAAAGTAACTGAAATAAAAGATCAACTTTTGAAAAATAATCAGGAGATCAATTGGGTTCCAGGTCATATAAAAGATGGGCGTTTTGGTCTATGGCTTGAAGGGGCACGTGATTGGGCCGTATCACGCAATCGTTTTTGGGGTGATCCATTACCGGTTTGGGAGAATGAAGATGGTGATATTATATGTGTGGGTAGTGTGGCAGAGCTCGAAGAACTATCTGGACAAAAAGTGGCCGATTTACACAAACACATTATTGATAAAATCGAAATTATAAAAGATGGTAAAGTTTATCATCGTATTCCAGAAGTATTGGATTGCTGGTTTGAATCAGGTTCGATGCCATACGGTCAGATGCATTATCCTTTTGAAAATTCTGATAAATTCGAAGCTGGTTTTCCTGCTGAATTTATCGCTGAAGGCCAGGACCAAACTCGAGGATGGTTTTATACTTTGCATGTTTTGGCAACAGCTTTGACTATGGGAGATAAACCTTCGATACCAATGAAACAAAGTGTTCCTGCGTTTAGGAATGTTGTAGTTAATGGAATCGTCTTGGCTGAAGATGGTAAAAAAATGAGTAAGAGATTAAAAAATTACCCTGAACCAGATATTTTAATAGAAAAATATGGTGCGGATGCGATGCGATATTATTTTGTAACTTCACCAGTGATGAGTGCCGAGTCTTTGAATTTTTCTGAAAACGGCGTACGTGAAATATTTAATAAAGTAATTAATACGCTTTGGAACGTGGTGGAGTTTTACAAAATGTTTGCTCCAGAAGTTGTCAAAGAAGTTGGAGAAAGCAATCACGCATTAGACAAATGGATTTTAGTAAAATTAAATTTATTAGTCCAAGAGACAACAGCGGGAATGGAATCTTATAAACTAACTGAAGCAAGTCGACCGATTGTAGAATTTATAACTGAGCTTTCTCAATGGTATGTACGTCGTTCTCGCGATAGATTTAAAGGGAACGATGAAGAGGATAAACAATTTGCAATCGCAACTTTGCGTGAAGTATTATTAACGTTGTCGAAAGTGATGGCACCATTTACTCCATTTATTGCAGAAAAAATCTATTTAGAATTGGGGGGTGTAAAAGAATCCGTGCATTTAGAATCTTGGCCAGAAACTAAAGAGATGCCACATCAACAAGCTGTGCTTGATCATATGTTGTTAGTTCGTAAAATGGTTGAGTATGGTTTGGCTTTACGTTCCGAAAATAAATTGAAAACTCGTCAACCTTTGTCAGAATTTAAAATGAACAACGAACATCTATCAAAAGAACTCCTAGAAATTATGGCCGATGAACTTAATGTAAAAAAAATTAGTTTTGCCGAATTTGTAGTTGAAGATAAACAATGGGCCAACAAAGAAGAAGGCTCAGTCAAAGTTTGGTTAAATATTTTGGTAAGCGATGAACTCAAAAAAGAAGGTTTAGTACGTGAAATTGTTCGTACCATAAATCAAATGAGAAAAGAAAGTGGTTTAACCATTAAAGATCAGGTAGTTGTAAAATACAATTCTTCTGATGAAACTGTAGGAAGTATATTTGCGGATTATAAAGCCGAAATAATGGCTGCGGTTTTGGCAAAAAATATTGAAAAAGTTGAGGGGCTTGATTTAACAATCGAAATTGATGGTCAAAAATGTGGTTTAATTGTAGAAAAAACTGATTGAAACTAACATCTAGTTTTTTAATCAATTTTATTATAATTATTTTTCAGTCAAATATGTCGTCAAAAAAAATCAATCGTCAGCAAACAATTTTATTGGTACATGCCATGAGTGAGTCCAAAAAATTTGTTTTTCAGAAAATGAAAAAAATGGGTCTTTATGTTGTGTGTTTGAGTAAAGAAAAAACTGATTGGGCGTTGCCATACGTTGATAAATGGATATTGGCAGATTTACAAAATCACAAAGAATGTATAGAAGCCGTAAAAAAATATAATCGTGAACATAATGAGTTGGCTGTTCAAGGAGCTGTAACTTTTTGGGATGAAGCCGTGCTTTTAACTTCGCATTTAGCTGAATCTTTTAATCTCATTGGAATTCCATATAATATTGCAAAAATAGTTAAAAATAAATATAGTTTTCGAGATTTCTGTTCGGCCAATGGTATTTTAGCTCCAAAACATAAATTGTTACGCAACAAACATGAGATCCCAGCTTTAGAAAAAGAACTTAAATATCCTTTGGTTGTAAAACCAGTATATGGCGCATGTAGTGCGTATGTTGTTCGAGTGAATGACCGTGCCGAACTAATGGAGACGTATGATTATGTAAAAAATAATATTAAATCATTTTGGTTAGCTTCTGAATGGGAAAATTTTGATTTACTGATAGAGGAATATATTGATGGTGAAGAAGTGGACATGGATATTTTAGTACAAAATGGCAAAATAAAATTTTATTCTATTTCTGATAATTTTAATAAAAATCACAGTCGATTCTTTGTTGATAGTGGACAAGCAATCCCATCAAATTTGCCTGTAAAAGAGCAAGATGATTTGATAAATATGGCGGAAGAAGCCTTGGAGAAATTGGGAATCCAAAATGCCTGTATTCACTTTGAGGCCAAGGTCTCTCCAAAAGGACCATGTCCGATTGAGGTAAACATGCGCATGGGTGGTGATTATGTATATTCATATTTAAAAACTGCCTGGCATGTAGATTTTGTAGAGCAATCAGTAAATATTGCTTTAGGTAATTTTGTTAAAATTGAAAAACCTGATAGACCGTTTAAGTATATTATAGGTTGGGATATGCAGCCTGATTCTTCTGGTGTTTTGGTAGAGTTAGAAGTTTCACCAAAATTGAAATCATTAAAATATTTTGAAGAAATTTATATATCCAAAGAAATTGGTGATGCTATTTTACGTCCACCAGAAGGTTACGATAGTTTAGGTTGGGTAACGGTGGTTGGTGATAATAGTATTGACGCTCAAGACAATCTAAGAGAAGTTTTGAGTCATATAAATTATAAAGTAGTTCACTTTGATCAAGATTCGGTATTGGGTAAAACTTCGCGCGAAAGTCACCTGTCGGCTGCGACTGTAAAAAAAGATTATATTATTCAGGCGGCAAAAATTGAAAAAGTGCGCAGGATTTCTTTGACTAATCAGCGAAAGTTACACATTGGGATTGTAGGAAACAAAACTCACTTTAGTTCTGACTCAAAAAACACAGTCGCTACTGTTAAATTGATTCAAGAAGAATTAGAAAAGAGGGGTTATTTGACGACTACGTTTGATTTTAACAATTTTGAAAGAGCGTTCATGCTTTTAAAAGATAGTGATGTAAATTTAGTTTTGAATGTAGCAGAAGGAATTAACAGCAATGAACAATTCAAATCTCAGGCGGCAGCAATGTTAGAGTCGTTACAGGTTCCTTTTACTGGTTCGAATTCGCTGACTATTGCATTGTGTCAAGATAAAATTAAATCAAAAAAATTATTAAGTTTTCACAACATACCAATGCCGGCGTGGGATTATGCGTTTAGTATAAATGACGTAATAAATAAAGATTTGGTATATCCACTTTTGGTAAAACCAGGAAATTCAGACGGTTCGTTTGGAATTACAAACAGTTCAGTTGTGACAAATAAAAAGGAATTGGACAAACAAGTAAAAAGAATTATTGTAGATTTAGGTAGGCCGGTAATCGTGGAAGAATATATTGAAGGTGATGAGTATGATGTCTCGATCATTGGAAACAGTGGTGATGATTTGCGTGTATTACCGTTATCATGTTCCATATTTAAAAAAATGCCAAAAGGATATTGGCATATATATACGAGAGAAGCAAAGCGACAAAATAGTCCTGCTTATAAAAAAATTATTTTACAAAGTCCAGCCAAACATTTGAGTCAAAAACTTGAATCATTACTCACCGAGATCGCTCTTGATGTTTATCAAATATCAAAATGTCGTGACTATGGGCGTGTAGGGTTCAGAGTAGATAAGGACGGTAATCCGTATGTCTTAGAAATCGATACCAACCCACCTTTGAATGAATATTCTGATATTTCTCGTGCAGCAAAATTAACTGGATTAAATTTTGGAGATTTACTTGAAGAAATAATTAACTTAGCAGTAAAAAGATATCAGTCCAAAAAAACTTTGTTATAATCTTCAAGACAATTGTATATAATGTTCTAAGCCGGAAGACTTTATTCCAATATCCAAAAGTTGTTTAGAGGTAGAAGGCAAATCAACAATATTTTTTAGTAAAATAATGGCGCCAAAATGATAGGTGCCATTATTTTTTGTCAAAATAATAATTTTTATTCTTTGTTTTCTGCTATTCTTTGCAATAGGCAATATATGTTTACGAAAATTATTTTCACTACCGTGGTATGTCCCAGTAAAAGTAGCCACTGGGCCCTTGATGACAGAGCTTCTTAATAAGTGAAAGTAAGCGGTCATTGCAGTCATTCTAAAATTACAATCAATAAAATAACTATTTCCATTTTTATCGATAAGTACATCAAAGCTTCCAACTCCGTACCAACCCATCTTCCGAATTTTTGGCAATATTTTTGTTAAAAACAAATCGCATGCTTTTGAAGCCCCTTTGATTTTTCTTTTAGAATCAATAATTGAACCTAGATATTCACCATTGTTAGAAGTAATCTGTTCGTTAATACCCAAAATTTCAATTCTTTTTTTAGGGTTGTGTGGAATGCCAAATTGAATCCCGATATTAAAAACATAATCAATAAATTCCTCAATAAAAATATCGGTTTTAACTAAAATAAATTTTTCTTTGGCGAATTTCAAATCATCAAAATTTTTGCAAATAAGTACTCCTTCCCCAGCGGCAGAAGCAGAAACTTTTATCACAAACGGGTAAGGATAAATATTAGAAGAAGCATCAAAATCTTTACCATTTAAAAATTTTTCATAGTGCTTGGGGCAATTTTTGGTTGGTACGTATTTCGATATATTCTTTTTGTCGTTGAGCCATGCAGAAAGATTTGGAGGTATCTGAAAGAGTGTTTTTAAATCATCGTCCAGAAATGGTTGAGACATTATCAGCTTGCCTGGTGTAATAATCGATTTTAAACTTTTTTTAATTAAAGTGGTCCGTTTTTTATTAACCACTTTACCGTTGATGTTTTTTGGTAAAACAACAATTGATTTATTGTTAGGTAAACAAGTCTTTAGGTCTTTGTAAAGAATGTTCCAAGCAGCAGTGCCAACCAAAGATCCAAATATGACTGGTTTTACGTTTTTACCGGCACAAATTAATGGTGGGGTAGCGAACAATTCTTCCATGGAAGGGGAATCATAACTAAAAAATTTGGCCACTTCATCATTTGGAAAGTAGTAAAAATATTCTGTACCTTTGGGAAAATAACGTGAAAGACTGTATTCCATGTGTTAGTTGTATGTATATTAGTTCAAGTTAAAGTAGTATACGCACAACCCATATATTCTGCAAGTGTTTGATTGACATGCTGGTATTTATTTTGTATGATTAACGTTGTTACTAACTAATTCCTGTTTATGATGAAAGTAAAAGATATTTTTGAATTTGCTACAAAGTTGGGTGTGTCTGCTGATCCTCGTGGAAAAATCGGCGTTTCAAAACACTTGGAGAGAGTAAAAAAACAATATGATGGTCTTTCTGAAAAAGATAAAGAATTTTTTGATACCGACAAATTAACAAATCCTTATACAGACGGTGGTATCCATGTTGATGATGGTAAAACTCAAGTAAAAAGAGTAATGGCCGGAATAGATATAAATGAAGGAGAAATTTTATTGGCAAGCCAGCTCAACGAGCGTGGAAAAAAGATCGACTTAGTTATTGCGCATCATCCTGAAGGTAAAGGATTGTCCAATTTGCATGAAGTAATGGAAATGTATTCTGATGTTTATCCTTTGCATGGAGTACCCGTTCATATTGCAGAGAGATTAACAGACGAACGCATTCGTGAAGTTGGGCGAGGCACTCACCCAATTAATCATTTTAAAACTATTGATATTGCTAAGCATTTGGGAATAAATTTGATTAATACTCACACAATAACTGATAATCTTGTAGATAAATTTATTAAAGAATATTTAGAAAAAAATAAACCAGAAACTGTCGGAGAAATTGTGGATTGTCTGATGTTGTTGCCAGAATACCAACTAGCTAGAAAAAATGGATTTGGTCCAAAAATTGTTTCTGGTGCGCCAAATCATCGCGTTGGAAAAATAATGATTGAAATGACTGGTGGTACAAATCCTTCAGCCAAAGTTTATCAACAATTTTCACAATTTGGTGTGAGTACAATCGTTGGTATGCATATGCGAGAAGATGCAATAAAAAATGCCGGCGAATCTCATATGAACATTGTGATCGCTGGTCATATGTCATCTGATTCACTTGGTATGAATTTATTTTTGGATGAGCTGGAAAAACTTGGTATTGATGTTGTTGCATGTGGTGGTCTGATGAGGTTTAGTCGAGTGAAAAAAGGAAAAAAATAAATAAAAAAACCGCTCTAGTCGAGCGGTTTTTTTTATGTTAATATAGAGTTATAAAAATATTTTATATGATTGCATTAATTAGCGGGAGAGTGGTAAACAACAATGGATCGGAAGTAATAGTTATGACTGCTGGCGGTGTCGGCTATCGAGTGATGGTTAGTCCTGGTGCAGCTAGTTTGTGTATTGCAGGAAATGATGTAAGTTTAGAAACATATCTAGTTGTTCGCGAAGATGTTTTAGATCTATTTGGTTTTGCTAACGATTCAGAGAAAAAATTATTTAAAAATCTAGTATCGGTATCTGGGGTTGGACCAAAAACTGGTTTGCACTTACTATCTCTTGGAAGTGTGGCAGAAATTGCTTTGGCGATTGGACGCGGTGATTTGGAATTTTTAACAAAAGTTAGTGGAATTGGAAAAAAGACAGCTGAGAGAATTGTGGTAGAATTGCGGGAGAAAATGGCCAAAGAACAAAAGAGTTTCGGAGAAGTTGCCTTAGATGGGGATAATGTGGTGGTAAATGATGTTGTCGAAGCTTTGATAACTTTAGGATACTCCGCACTCCAGGCACGAGAAGTTGTGAAGCAATTAGATCCAAAAAATAAAACTAGCGAACAATTGCTGAGGGAGGCACTTCAAAAAATTAGATAGGAGAAAAAACAAAAAGACGATTAATAATCTTTTCGCTTTTTTCGCCCGCGAGGGCGAAAGGATGAGACTTTGGTCTCGTAAAACGCTCAAAGACAATTAATCGTCTTTTTGTTTTATAAACTTTATTTGTGCGTCCGCCCGGGCTGATGTGCCTGGGCGGAACGCAGTGTGTTTACCTCCTTGTTGTTGGTTGTACTTCTTCTTCACGGAATGCCGGTCAGACGGAAGCCCAGGTCGCCCGCACCGGGAACGATGTACTGGGTATCAGTGAGACCGAATTCTCGATCCGGGAAAGTTCCGGGAACGGAGTCGAGCACGTCGGAATCGCTCATTCCGCGATCAAGACGCAATGCAAAGACTTGCAGTTGCGGATAGGCCGCGGTCACGCGCCGAATGTACTCAGGCGTGATGATCAGGTGGGCGGCCACGATCGCCTTTGACATGGCGATCTGTTCAGGTCCGTACAGGTTGAGGGTCTGCACCACCGTACCGCCGGTTGCGCCCATAGGATCTGGAATGATCAGAATACGATCGTGAATCGCACCGGTTTTCATGTAGGAGACGTCGGTGCCAGTGACCCGATGTTCTTCGTTGGTCGTACGACCAGCGCCGAAGAAGTCTTGACGAACGGAACCTTGTTCGAGGACTCCACTCAGACGGTCCAGGCACGCCGAGGCCGGTACGTCACCTGCGCGCAGCAAGGTGGCGATCGTCACGTGCGTCGACGGGTCGACGATGTCTGCCCTGAGCATTGCGCGTCCACCAACGACGTTAGCCATCGGAGTCAGAGTCCCAACATTAGACGTCTGGAAGACCTGATTGACGATGGCCCGCAACAGAACTTCACGGTAGAGGGCGGCAGTCAGCCGACGCACTTCGTGTTGTCCAGTGTTGGCGTTGGAAAGGCGCACCAGTCCAGAGGCGGCCATAGTGTCGTCCAGGATGTGAACACCCGCTCCATAGCGGTGGTAGATTTCACTGTTCTTTGGCATGACTGTAACCTCACAGAAGAGAATTTGTACGAAAAAACCCGAGGCATTTGCCAACGGGTCTGGTGAAAGGAACTGTGCGAATTTTATAAAATATTTGGTTATTTGTCAACTGTATCACCTGTATTTATTAATTTCATTTCTTAGTTTTTCGGTTTCAACTTTTGCGATGTTAGCAAAATTTTGTGTACTATCGGCAAAAATTATTCCGCGCGAGGAATTAATAATTAATCCCGATTTTTCAATATTCAAACCGGCCTTCAAAGTTTTCTCTAGATCACCGCCCTGTGCGCCAATGCCGGGTACTAAAAAAAATATTTTATTACTAAGGGAGCGAATAGATTTTAATTCTTCAGGATAGGTGGCGCCAAGTACTAAAAGGCAATTATTATTTTTATTCCACTCGTTGATTACTTTTTCAGCTACTAACTGAAAAATTTTTTTTCCATCAGTTTCCAAATTCTGAAATTCTTCACTTCCTGGATTAGAAGTGCGACACAGAACAATTGATCCTTTTTCTGTGTTATCCAAAAAAGGTTGTAAAGCTTTTTGCCCGAGATAGGGATGTAGGGTGATTGCATCAGCCTGAAGATAATTAAATGCAAAAGTCGCATAACCGTTATTCGTATTTCCTATGTCAGCGCGTTTGGCATCGAGAATAATTACTATTTCTGGATAATTTTGTTTTAGATAATCACAGGTCATTTTTAATTCCAAAATACCTTTGTCTCCTTGGGCTTCATAAAAAGCAGTGTTTGGTTTGTAGGCACAAACGAGATTGTGAGTTGCGTTAATAATGGCTTTGTTGAAAGTAAATTGTGGGTATTGTTCATTTTGTAAATGAACGGGAATTTTAGATAATTCGCTGTCTAGACCAACACAAACTAGAGAATTATTTTTTTTAATTATATTATTTATTTTTTCTATTATTTGCATAACTATTTTGTTATTTGATTGTCGGTAATGAACTTTAATGTTGTATTATAAATATTTTGAGTTATCCTATTTTTTTCTAGTAGAGCCTGTAGTAATTCAGTAATCGTAAATACCGCATGCAAATTTAAATTTTTATTTTTCAAATTTTCATGAGCACCTTGTTCTCGGTTTAATAAAACTATGACATCATCAACTTTCAAACCTTCGTGTTCTAGAGGTTCTACAATTTCCACAACACTCAAACCGCTAGTCGCAAGATCCTCAATTATTAAAACTTTTTGGTCGACACTAAACACACCCTCGATCGCTTTCTTAGTGCCGTAGTCTTTTACTTCTTTGCGACGCATTACCATTGGGAGATTGTGTGAGATGGACATAGCTGTAGCGATTGGTAAAGCAGTGTAGGGAACACCGCAGATCAAATCAAATTTTAGATTATTTATTTTTCCCCACATAGCTTCGGCTACTGCAAGTAATATTTCAGGATAAGAAACGATCACTCGTAAGTCTACATAAATAGGGGACATGATGCCACTTTTTAATTTGAATTCACCAAATTTTACAGCACCAATATCAAACAATTTTTCAATAAGTTCTTTATTGTTCATATATAAATATTATTTATAAAATATTTTTGCTCCGCTTTTATCTCGATGATATTTTCCAAATTCGGTAATTTGATTGGCAATGATTTTTCCCACTACCGGACCATTAGTACACATGCAAATTCCAATCGGATCGACACAACATTGTCCACACACACCAAACCCGCATTTCATGTATCGTTCAATACTGATTTGAGCATCTACTTCGTGTTGATTACAAAGATCTAAAACTTTTTTCTCCATTAATTCTGGACCACAGGTACAAACTAAAATTTTGCTTTTGTTATTTGTCATTGTCAGCATTTTTGCTAGTTGCTCAGTTACAAATCCCTTTTCTCCAACACTACCATCATCAGTTGCTAAATGAAGATTAATATTTGATAACGATTTAATTTTGTCTAAAAATAGTAATTGTTTGTTCGATCGAGCGCCCAAGAAAAAGTCGACATGTGAATTTAGTGATTGTAATTTTTTGGATAAAAAATATAGTGGGGCAGCACCATATCCACCGGCAACCATGAAATAATTGATATCTGGTTTTAAGCTAAAACTTGTGCCAAATGGACCAGTAATGCCGACTTTATCGTTTACTTTTAAAGTAAATAATTTGTCGGTCAGTGGTCCACGTTTAAATATCGTCAAAGCAAATTGGTTATCATCACAATCAGAAATAGAAAATGGTTTTTGATCAATTCCTGGTAACCAAAGCATCACAAATTGTCCGGCTTGAGCTTTTAAATTTCCCTGAATGTAAAAAGTTTTAACATTTTCATTTTCTTCCTCGATTTTAATAATCGGTAAAAATATAGGAGTGTCATTTTTCATATTTTATTTGTGAGAGCAACCTCTTATTTCATCTAAACTTTTAATATTTTCCGTTTTCATTACCACTTCCATTTCGTCAGAAATTTTTTTAAACACATCTTCACCGCGAAAATAGACGGCCGAACCGACGCCAAGTAGTGTAGCCCCAGCCATAATCATTTCAATTGCATCTTTGCCGGTAGTAATACCGCCAGTGCCGATGATTGGAATTTTTA
>CAINUM010000050.1 GCA_903853785.1 Candidatus Magasanikiibacteriota bacterium | reverse complement strand
CACCATCATTATTTTTTTTTAATTTATTATTTATAACTGCATCACGTCCATTAAATAAAAATGGTTTTTGCTTTAAATTATTCATATTTTGTACTAAAATTTATTTCGGCTAAAAAATTATTAATTTTTTGTTGTAATTCTGATTGGTGAATTAACTTTAAAATTAAAGACAATGGGACTTCTCGTCTCAATAAATTTCTTAAATTTAAATCTTCGAACAAAACACCCAAAGCAGACAATTGAGTCACCACTTCTAGCTTATTTTCGAATAAACGCTTTTCAATCTCAATCCAATCTATTTTAGTTTTCAAAATTAAATTTAAACTATCCGGATCGATTTTATTTTCATTTAGCATTGATTTAATCCAAAGAACCAATTCTTTAATTCTAAAAAAATAAGTTGGATGACGAAAAGCTACTGGACCGGGAAAAAATGTATTTAACTCATCTTGGTCCATGGATAAGGTCTTGAAAGTATCTGGTAAACTAAATTCGATCTTTTTATCTCTATGATGAAAAAAACCCAACTTATCAAAGATGTTGTGATGAAACATTGCAGTAAAATAATAATGTTTGTCATCTAGTGCTATATACTTCATTGAAAATTTGCACAACAACACAAAACTTAACAAAGTAAATTTAATTTTTTTAGATTCAGCCACAAATCGAAAATCGTCTTCAAAATAGGGTGATATACCACAAAATCTAGAGACGGTAAACAATCTTTTTTCCGAATCTTTACGATCAAATAATATTTTTTCCTTAATTAATTGAAACAATTTTTTATGATTATCAAATTCTACATGTAAATCTTCTGATAAAGACGGTGCGCCTTCTGCTGGCACCAACCTGATAGTGATCCATTCCTTTACCAACCTATTACCAAATAGATAACTTACACCAATAATACTAATTAAAGATTTTTTGTCATAATTATCCTCTACTTCCACATCTCCGTATCGATAAAAAGACTCGCGACATTTTAACACTAAAAGACGTAGTGACTCATTTTGCCATTCGTCAGTATAAAAATTTTTTGCTAAAAAAATATCCAATTTTACTCCTTCCCACTGGTAGCTTTCATCAGCTGTTGGTAGAAATGGAATTATTTGTTCAATATCAAGTTTCATCTTTTTTTATGCTTCTTTACCTACCGCTTCATCAATATTTTTAAAACCGTCCTTTTTGAGCAAATCCACCAATCCTTGATTAATATTTTTTATTGTTGTGGGACCGCCATAAATAAATCCAGTTACAAGCTGAAGTGCACTTGCTCCTGCTTTTATTTTTTTATACGCGTCTTCCGCAGTAAAAATACCACCAACACCAATAATTTTTACTTTACCATCTGCTCGTCTATACAAACGTTTAATAATATCGAGATTTTTATCGTCCACCAACTTACCAGAAATTCCACCAGGATGATTTAATTCATCCTGATTACTTACTGGTGAGATGTTAGCGCGATTTTTTACTAAATTAGTAGAAATTATTGCCAAAATATTATTTTTTATACAAATATCCACCAACTCATCATATTGTTCCATTGCCATATCTGGGCCTATTTTGATAAAAATATCTACAGTAGTATTTAAACTATTTTTTAAATTATTTATCTTTTCCATCAACTCTCTAATAAACGAAATCTGCGCAAACAGCTCACAATTAGCCACGTTCGGACAACTAACATTTAATGTAATATAATCTGCATATGGAGACACTATTTCAAAACATTTAGCATAATCTTCTATCATCTGAGTAAGTGTCAATCCAGTAGTCGGAGCAATACTAATACCAAATGGTGCGTGCGGATTTTTTATTTTTTTTAATTTTTCAACAACTTTATTTGCACCACAATTTGCTAAACCATAATAAACAATCAATCCCTTGTCTTTTGGAATACGCCACAATCTTGGTTTTGGATTACCTGGTTGTGCAATTAGAGTAACCGAACCCAGTTCAGCATAACCAAATCCCAACATCTCATAAGCCAATGGTGCGGTTACATTTTTATCAAAACCAGCAGCCAAACCAACGGGATTAGAGAATGTAAGATTACCGATTTTTACTTCCAAAAACGAACTTTTTACGTTTAAATAATTACTAATCAAAAAAGATAGCGGCTTAATCTTACTAACAACTGCGAGTCCTGCAATAACTAAATGATGGATCTTTTCTGGATCTGTTTTAAACAATATTGGACGCAAAATTTTTTGATAAAACATAAATTACATTACATCTACATGATCAATCGACAATATTGATAAACAATTTTCTAAAACTTGTTTGGTCGCTCGACAGAGAATTAGACGGACAATGATTAATTCTTTATTATCTGAATTCAAAACACTGTGTTTAGAATAAAAATTACTAAAACTTTGCGCCACATCAAAACTATATTTTGTTAATACCGAAGGATTATAATTATCAAATGATTTTTTGAGAATTTCACCATATTCACCTAATAATAAAACTAACTGCTTTTCTTCTGGTTCTACTAGTAAATCAAAATTACCGTTAGCTTTGTTAATTTTTG
>CAINUM010000049.1 GCA_903853785.1 Candidatus Magasanikiibacteriota bacterium | reverse complement strand
GTATTTCTTTTGCTTTCTCAACCTTTGCCGGAAACAAAACTTTAGCTCTGAACTGCTCTAATTTTTTGTCAAATACGATTATTGGAATCTTTGACTGATTTAACTCTTCAATAGTTGTCATATCTTATTTATTTTTTTCGTTATTAAAAAAGCTTCATATTAAACTATAAAAATACTTCTGATTATTCATCCTTCATTTCTTTCCCCAAAGTTACAATAAATTATTTGTCTGCAATTGGTAATGCTGAAAAAAATTGCCTACTATGTATCGAGTTTATTTAACCATACAAAAGTAGGTTATTAACAACTACTTTGAGGAATTTTGATTCGCAACACATCCAGTTAAATAGAAGATTACGCATTAGTTGATTTCATTGTTTTTGAATGTAATTTTTGCTACCGGGAATAATTTACTTTGTTACGGAATCCACTTCAGAAAAGCTTACACCAATTGAAGGACAAATATTCACAGCAACACAAAATGCCTGATTCCTTAATGCACTTGTTAGCTGTTGTTCCATAATCGCACCAGTTTTTGTCAATGTTATTTTGTCTCACATTTTTGAATATTTTTAACAAAAGGAGGAGACAATCAATTAGTAAATAGTATGGACTATGCCGCAAGCTTACAGTAGATTTATGATTGTATGATTTGGGATTACTAATTTAGCAGGTTATCTGCATTAACAATTTGAAATTCGGGGTGTGAAGTAAAACAATATGGTTTATTTCACACCCCGAATTATTTGGAGTTTATTGAATACGTTTGCGTTAAAGGTTTGTAATAAAGTAAGCAAACGGGGGTTGAATTTTTAGGTGGAAAAATGAGATGTAAAGCCGAATGGTTGCTGATGTGTTGTTATTGCAGCGGTTGCGGTCAATGTTAATCGCTCTCTTAGGCAAACTTTTTTATGATACTTAATTTTTTAGTTTTGCATTTTATAGGGAGAAACATTCACCGATGGAAACAACGAAAACATACTAAATGACCTATTGAAAAATTATCTATAAGACTTTTGAAAAAACAACTTCATTTTTCACGGAGTCAGCTGCAAATAAAAGACAGGCAGCAATATCCTCTTTTGTAATTTTGGGATAAGCTTCAGCCAAATCTTCAATCGAATCACCTGTTGCTAATTTTTCAAGTATTAAATCAACAGGGACCCGTGTATTGATAATGAGAGGTTTCCCATATAGTTTTTCAGGATTTGATTCAATATGTAATGTCCAGTCAACCATAGTTTTTTTTTCAAAGATAATACCATTTTGATATATATTGGGGAAGTTATTATGAATATTTTGTTTTAAAATACTTAATGGGTAATGGTACTTGTTGAAATAGACCACCATAATCTAATAAAATCGAAAAATACACGAAATTTCAGGCCATTTACCAAACCAGTTCATTCATTTGAATATTTACACCAAAGGTTGGAGACGATTAATTAGTAAACAATATGGACTACCGTCTGCTTACGATACAAATATCTGTGGTAACAATTTATTGGGTTTGGCCTGCGTTGACAACAAACCCAATAAACTGAAAATGAACGTAAGAAGCCCTGATATAGTGTTTATTCATTTTTTCCCTTCTACTATTGCAATCTGTTCTTCCGTAAGCTCGTATAATTTATAAACCATTGCATCTATTTGGTCTTCTTCAGCTTGGCTGGATTGCCCGTTTTTTTTCTTTTCTAATATTGCATCAACTAAGGCGATAAATGGTAGCTGTTCTTTCTCTGATATTTTTTTTATTGGAATATCTGACAAAGGATCCTTGAATAACTGCAATATCTCACCCTTGCGCTGTCCTTTATTATAAAGCCAAAAGAAAACTAGTTTTGAATTTAGTAATGACAAAATATATTTTAATTTCATTACGTTATCTTTACGACTTATAATATAGTAAACATCAGATGCACCATACCAAGGTTTTTCGGTATAACCAAAAGTATTCAAAGGACTACGTTGTGGACAAATAATCTTAGGGTCTTCAAAAACATGCTTATCACGAGAATATGAGATTAAATAATATCTACCTTTTTTGAAAGAAGATTTTATCATAACATAAGGTATGTCAATTTCTCCTTTAGTAAAACTATTATATTCCGATAATGAAAATCTTCCTGACCTAACATTACGATTAATAAGTAATTGTTTATAATTTATGAAATGTTTTAAAATATTTGGTATCAAAGTTTCCTCAATTTCATCAATAGACGTTAAGTAGATTAAAAATTGATTGGTTTTTTCATTACATGACCATCTATTTACATCTGAATTTTTAAACCAAGGTTTAATAAATTTTTTTTCATACTCATTTAAATTTAATTTATTTAGTTCATCTATTTGAATTACAAATATACCCGAACCCTCTTCCATATTTATTTGGTATTCAGTTTTATATTTATTAGATAAATCATTAGCACCTGTAACAATACCCTGCACTATATCGACAATATTTATCAAATTTATACTGTTATCTTTAATAATTTGCAGTAAATCTATTTTAGGATTTTTAATTTCAAAATTGCTTTTGCCTTCAATTAAAATATGTAATTTAGGTGCTTCAAATACATCTTTACTTTTAAAATTAAAATATTTGGTTTGTTCGTCTTGTTTTTTTAAAATATCATTTATTTTTTGTGAATTAATTAACCCTTTTGCAAACGTGATTAATGTATTAACATCATTATCAACATATTTGGCTTTTGACAATATAGTAATTGCATTATGCTGTCCAGTGGCACTTTCAAAAATTTTTGCTTCATTAAAATTTATAAGTTTTATAAAGTCACAATTTGTAAATATATCCTTTCTAAGTTTATCTGCATATGTTGCATTTAAAAAATAATTTGTGGTAATAAATGAAATTATACATTTAGGATTGCCTAACAAAATTGAAGTGTGGAAGAAAAAATAAAAATAATCCATACGTCTTTGATGGAATTTTCGACCTAATTCCGTAAATAAAACCTCTCTAAAAAGTTCTCGATTACCACTTTGCCCAATATACGGCGGATTTCCAATTACAATATCAAAACCACCTTTGTCAAATACCTCTTGAAAGAACAAGTGCCATAAAAAGAAAGGACGTTCATTCGACTTAGAAAGTTTAGCCAATTTGGTTTCTTTTTCAAGACACTTGGTTAACTCT
>CAINUM010000048.1 GCA_903853785.1 Candidatus Magasanikiibacteriota bacterium | reverse complement strand
TCATTGGTCAAGAGAGTGAACAGATTTGTGCGTTCTTTTGAATCGATCAATGATCGTGTGATTTATAATATTTGTGAAATGATTGTAGAAATTACCATCATTTTATGTGTATTGTTCTATCGCAATTTTTATCTCGGATTAGTATTGTTTGTCTGGCTCGTTATTTACATGACGATGAGCGTGATGTTCACTCGCTATCGTATGAAATTTGACATTCTTCGTAGTGCGGCAGATTCAGCAGTAAGCGGAGCTTTGGCTGACACGATTACAAATCATGTAAATGTTAAATTATTTAACGGCTACAAAAAAGAAAATATTGGATTTGTGGATACGGTTGCACAATATTCAAAACTTCAACTGAAATCTTGGTATGCTGATGGAATCTTTGATGGATTTCAAACTTTCTTTGCTTTTCTGTTGGAGGTGTTATTAATGTGGATCAGTATTAAATTATGGAATCAAGGCAGATTTACTGCTGGTGATTTTATGTTAGTACAGTCATATACTATCACAGTGATTTTAAATATTTGGGGTTTTGGGAGAGTTATTCGTCACGTGTATTCTGATCTGTCAGAAGCTGCAGAAATGACCGAAATTTTAGTGACATCTCATGAAATTCAAGATATGGTGGGAGCAAAAGACTTGGTAGTTACCAACGGTAAAATTGATTATGTAAATGTAGGATTTAACTATAGAGAAACCAGATCGATTTTGAAGAAGTTTAATTTAGAAATTAAAACAGGAGAAAAAATTGCTTTAGTAGGTCCGTCTGGAGCTGGTAAGTCTACAATATTTAAAATTTTATTAAGAATGCATGACGTGACTTCTGGTAAAATTTGTATTGATGGACAAAACATCGCAAAAACAACTCAAGAAAGTTTGTGGAAGAATATTTCACTTGTGCCGCAAGATCCAATTTTATTTCATCGTACTCTTCGTGAAAATATTCGTTATGGAAGATTTGATGCTACCGATTCGGAAGTGGAGGAAGCTGCCAGGTTGGCTCATTGTCATGAGTTTATTGCTGGACTACAAGATAATTATGAAACATTTGTCGGGGAACGTGGTGTAAAATTATCTGGTGGTGAACGACAGAGAGTAGCAATCGCTCGAGCTATTTTGAAAAATGCGCCGATATTATTGTTGGATGAGGCAACCTCTAGTTTGGATTCAGAATCGGAACACTTTATACAAGATGCCTTAAATAATCTCATGAAGGGTAAGACGGTTTTGATGATTGCACATCGTTTGTCTACAATCATGAGTGCCGATAGAATATTGGTAATTGATCATGGAGATATTGTAGAGGATGGAAATCATAAAGAGCTTCTTAAATTAAAAGGTGGTTTATACAAAAAACTTTGGGATTTACAAGCCGGAGGTTTTATTAAATAATTGTATGGCAGAGATTTTGGGTGTCAGAATTGATAGTTTGGTGATGAATGAAGCGGTTGTCATAGTCCATAATTTTTTGGATAATAAAAAACAGAATCTTATTTTTACACCAAATCCAGAAATGTTGGTGGATGCTCAAACTGATGGATATTTTAAAACGGTTTTAAATTTTGGAGATTTAAATATAAGTGATGGTTTTGGGGTCAGTTTGGTGAGTGGCGGAAAAATAAGAAGAATTACCGGTGTCGATTTTGTTTATCAAATATGTGAATTGGCTCAGAAAGAAAACAGAAGTATGTTTTTACTTGGTTCTGGATCAAGAGAAGTGTTGAAAAAAACTGCAGATAATTTAAAATTGAAATTTCCAAAATTGAGAATATCGGGTTTTCACCCAGGACCAGAGATTGATTTCCTAACCGTTGAAGACAAACAAACGATTGTTCCTGAACCAGATGCAAATGATCAGGCGATTCATGAAATTATAATGACTGCTCCGGATATTTTATTGGTAGCATTTGGGCATAACAAACAAGAAAAATGGATTTTTGAAAATATTAAAAATTTACCATCAGTAAAAGTGGCGATGGGAGTGGGTGGAACCTTTGATTATATATCTGGATCGGTTCGTCGGGCCCCTTGTTTTATGCGTAATATTGGTTTAGAATGGCTTTATCGTCTTTTTAGACAACCGTCACGTTTTGCTAGAATTTGGAAGGCGACCGCGGTGTTTCTTAGTCTATATATTTATAACAAATATAAAAATACAGCCATATGATGGTAAGAACTCGTTTTGCACCAAGCCCAACTGGCTTTTTACATGTTGGCGGCTTGAGAACAGCGTTGTATGCATATTTAATTGCTAAACAAAACGGCGGTAAATTTTTGTTACGCATTGAGGATACTGATCGCAAGAGATTTGTGGAAGGAAGTATAGAAAGTATGATTAGCTCATTGAAATGGGCAGGGATAGAAATCGATGAGGGTGTTGAATTGGATTCTGAGGGAAAAATTATTCAAGTGGGGGATAAGGGTCCATATGTACAGTCTGAACGTTTGGATTTGTATAAAAAACACGCTGACCAATTATTAGCAGAAGGTAATGCCTACCAGTGTTTTTGTACAGCCGAACGTCTAGAAGATTTAAAAAATTATCAGCAAGCAAATAAATTACCAACAGGATATGATAAATTTTGTCGCGATATTGATCCTAGTGAAGCGCAGAAGCGAGTTGAAAGTGGTGAATCTCATGTGCTACGATTAAAAATGCCTAAGGAAGGCGAGTCCACTTTTACTGATTTGATTCGCGGAGATGTGACTTTTAAAAATGAATTGATTGATGATCAGGTAATGATTAAAACCGACGGTTTTCCAACTTATCACTTTGCCGTAGTTATCGACGATCATTTTATGGAGATTACGCATGTCGTACGTGGCGATGAATGGCTCAGTAGTACACCGAAGCATTTACAATTATACAAGTATTTTAATTGGGAGGCTCCTCAAATGGCTCATCTGTCGTTGTTGTTAAATGCGGATAAAAGCAAGCTGAGTAAACGACAAGGAGATGTGGCGGTAAAGGATTATTCGGACAAGGGTTATTTGCCACAAGCAATAGTTAATTTTGTAGCCTTTTTGGGCTGGAATCCAGGTACTGAAAAAGAGATCTTCTCTCTTGAAGAGTTGGTAAAAGAATTTAAAATTGAAAAAATCATAAAGTCTGGTGCGGTCTTTAACTTGGAAAAATTAGATTGGTACAACCAGCAATATTTGAAAATTTTGAAGGGACAAGATCTTGTTAAAGTATGTTTGCCGTGGTTAATTAATGCTGGTTTGGTCACAGGAAAAGAAGATCAAGATTGGCTTGCGGCTGTTATTGAATTAGAAAAAGAACGGGTAAAAACATTAGTAGAATTACCAGAAGCTTTGAAATTCCTATTTGTTTTGCCAGAATATGATGCTCAAATATTAGTTTGGAAAAAAGGTTCTATGGACGAAGTAAAGAAGATTTTGCCTTTGTTAGTGGAATTTTTGAATACAATTAGTGCTCAAGATTGGAACAAAGAAAAATTACAGTCTTTGGTGGGGGAGTGGATAGTAAAGAACGAATTTTCCAACGGCAGTGTTTTATGGCCATTGAGAGTCTCTTTATCAGGTCAACAAAATTCTCCTGGACCGTTTGAAATTGCTGAAGTTTTGGGAAAAGATAAAACCCTTGAAAGATTAGGAGAGGCGAGTAAAAAAATATAATAATTTTAAAAAAATTGAAC
>CAINUM010000047.1 GCA_903853785.1 Candidatus Magasanikiibacteriota bacterium | reverse complement strand
GGGATTTGTCTGGTTTTATAGACACACTTAACGAAAAAGTAAGTGGCGAAGTAACATTGCGCTTATTTAAAGGATCTGTAGAAGTGGTGGCATTAAAAACACCAAATGCTCTATTTGATGAAAAATTGGCCACTTTCATGAAATGTGATCTCTTCAACCAAAATGCCTCTCCTGGTTTTATCGAACTCTGGAGTTTACAAATGAAAATGGCTAAACAAACCACAAAAAATATTCTTTTAACCATCGGCGGTCAAGAAAATAAAGAAAAATTATTAGCTGAAGCAAAAATAATAAACGAACTAGGATGCATTATTTATGCAACTGAAAATACAAGCCAATTTTTAGAAAAAAACAATATACCAAACCGAATAGTTTATAAAGTATCTACTGACAAAAAACCAAACATTTCTGAGTTGCTTCTCCAGAAGCGATTTGATATGATAATAAACATACCTTCAACAGATGAAAACACTAATACCGATGGAGAAAAAATACGCTCACTAGCCGTTGAAAATAATATCTTGCTTATAACTAGTGTTGAAGTAGCCAAAAGCACAGTAGCCCAATTAAAAACTAACATAAATAACAAACAACATTAAGTATTAAAATAAATAATTTATGCGTCATCTCATCTCTCTAAAAGAACAGACTCGCGAGGATATAATAAAAATGATGTATATTGCAACGGTGATCAAATCCAAACGTAATGCCGGTGAGATGACCAATTATTTAACCAATCAAACATTAGTAATGTTATTTCAAAAAACATCTACTCGCACTCGACTTTCTTTTGAAGCGGGTATGACCGAACTCGGTGGACATGGAATTTTTTTAGATAGTCGCACTTCACAACTTTCTTTGACAGACTACGGCGATGAGATTCAAGCCGTTATGCGTTTTGGTCAAGTACTTATGATGCGAGCTTTGAAAGCCGACGATGTCATCAGAGCTGCTTCATTCAATCGTATCCCAGTAATCGATGCTTGTAGTGAAAAATATCATCCAGCTCAAGCCCTGAGCGATTTACTAACTATGGCCGAAAAAAGTAACGGCATTGAAAATGTTAAAAAAATTACTTGGCTTGGAGTCGAAAATAATGTCTCTAATACACTTATGTTAGTTTGTGCAAAATTAGGAATTAAAGTAGCGATTGCCGCTCCAGAAGCGAATGCACAAAGTGTTGATTTGGAATTAAATGCAATGGCCGAAGCGACTGGAAATGTGACACGTACGACCAATCTTGAAGAAGCTTTAAGAGACACGGACTATGTGCACACCGACACATGGATGGACATGGAATTTTTTGAAAATGGTCAAGTTAAACCATCATTTCAAGGTGAATATGAACGCCGCAAAAGCACATTCATGCCATTTCAACTAAATGCTAATTTGATAAATACCTGTGCACCAAATGCTAAAATAATGCACTGTATGCCATGCCATATTGGTTATGAAATTTCGCGTGATGCTGTTGACCATCCAAATTCTGTAATTTTTGATCAGGCAGAAAATCGTATGCACATGCAAAAAGCGATGATTATGTGGTTGTTGGAAAAAGAAGTTTAATAATTATATAGACATAGCGTGGGCTATGTCTTTTTAAAATATGTTAAACACAAATTTCCTAAATAAAAAATTTATCAACCCAATCATAGTTGCCTCCGGCATTATTGGAGTGACTGGTGCAAGTTTAAATCGGGCGATAATAAATGGTTGCGGTGGGGTGACTGTCAAATCTGTTTCATTAACACCTCGTTTTGGCCATCCCAATCCTACCATGATCGGACAAGAGCATTTTTTCTTGAATGCAGTGGGATTGTCTAATCCCGGAGTAGACGAAGCGGTACAAGAATTAAAAGAATATAAAAAATTAACTTCCGCGCCTTTGATCGGTAGTATATTCGCCGGCACTCCAGATGAATTTGCTCAGGTAGCCGAAAAAATTTGTACTGCGCCTTTAGATTTTTTGGAAATAAATATTTCTTGTCCTAATGTCAGCAAAGAATTTGGTGAGCCATTCGCATATACACCTTCGGCGATTGAACTCATTACCAAAAAAGTAAAGGCCGTAGCCAACGTACCAATCTCCATTAAGCTTTCTCCCAATGCTTGGAATATCGACCAGCTTGCCCAGGCTGCCGAATCAGCCGGCGCTGATGCGATCACTGCGGTGAATACCATAAGTGGTATGGCTATCGATATCCATTCTCACACACCAATATTATCCAACAAACAGGGTGGTGTTTCTGGACATGCATTATTTCCGATCGCTCTAAAATGTGTTTTTGATATTTATAAAAAAGTAAAAATTCCAATTATAGGCACTGGCGGTATTACTACCGGTAAAGATGCGATTGAAATGATTATGGCTGGGGCT
>CAINUM010000046.1 GCA_903853785.1 Candidatus Magasanikiibacteriota bacterium | reverse complement strand
TCTAAGATACGAACTACGAAATAGGTACGAACATTACAAAAGGGTTCATTTCGTATTTTTCGTAAATTGTTAGTATTTCGTATCCATCTTATACTTTTTTTACTTGCAAGAAATCTAGCGAAACTGGAGTTTCACGACCAAACATGGTTACCATCACTTTGATCTTACCGCGTTCAGAGTCTACGTGAGAAACTTTTCCTTCAAAATTCTTGAAAGGACCATCATTAATACGAACAACATCGTTTACTTCCACATCAATTTTGTGTTGTGAAGCGGTAGCAGATGTGCGTTTTAACAATGATTCAACTTCTTTTTGATCGATAGGAGTAGGGGTAGTGCCGGATCCGATAAAACCAGTTACGTTTGGAGTGTTGCGCACTACATACCAACTGTCATCGGTAACAATCATTTCTACCAACACATAACCTGGAAAAATTTTTTCCTCTAAAGTTGTGCGTTTGCCGTTTTTAATTTTAATTTTTTGTTCTTTTGGAACTAATACGTTGAAAATTTTATCTCCCATCATGAAAGATTCTACGCGCTGCTCTAAATTGCGTTTTACATTTTCTTCGTAGCCACTGTATGTATGTAATACATACCAGCGACGTCCTAGATTTAGGGTTTGTTTTGCCATATGTTCCTCCTATAATTAACGAGTAATAAGTTTTTCAATACCAAGATTAAAGATGTAGTCCAAGATTGTAAAAAATACTGCTACACCAACACTTAAACCGACAACTAACAAACTATAATTAATAGTTTGTTGTTTGGTTGGCCAAGTGACCTTCTTCATTTCGACATATGAGCCGAAAAGATAGTTTTTTACGGATTCTACTATTTTCATATAATTTGCCTAATATTAGCCAAAATGAATATTTTTGGTTTTTTAAAACAGCCTCGTGGCTGCTTAACATTGATAATATACCAGTTGCACTGGTTAAAGTCAAGCAGATTGTCCACAAACAAAAATACCGATCAATGTCGGTATTTTTGTTTAAATTTGTATTATATGTCTAAATTCTTTACGTATTTGGCCTGAGTTTGGATAAATTTCTTACGAGGTTCAACTTCGTCACCCATAAGGATCTCAAAAATTTCATTGGCGAGTTCTGCGTCTTCCACGTTTACTATTTTCATAATACGATTTTGAGGATCCATAGTAGTTGTCCAAAGTTGCTCTGGATTCATTTCTCCCAAACCTTTGTAACGCTGAACGTTGATCTTAACTCCGCCCACAGTAAAGGTTTCCAATTCACTTTCTCCTTCAGCACCTTCACCGCCGCCTTCAGCTTCGACAGGAACTTCTTCTTTTTTCTTTTTTCCTTTAGCTTCGGCTTTATCTGCTTTTTGATTGGTTACTTCAGTAATAATTTTATCTCTTTCTTCTTCGTCAAAAGCGTATCTGATTTCTTTGCCAACTTTTACACCATATAGAGGTGGTTGAGCAATAAAAATATGTCCTCCAGCAATAAGTTGAGGGAAGTGGCGATAGAAGAACGTTAAAAGCAATGTACGGATATGAGCCCCGTCCACATCAGCATCGGTCATGATAATAATACGATGGTAACGTAATTTTGAAATATCAAACTGTTCACCAATATTACAACCGATAGCTATAATTAATGACTTTAATTCGTTGTTACCAAGAATTTTATCAATACGGGCACGTTCTACATTTAATACTTTACCACGCAAAGGTAAGATTGCTTGAAATTCACGATCGCGGCCTTGTTTGGCACTACCACCAGCGGAATCTCCCTCTACTATATATAGTTCAGATTGAGTGGCGTCGCGAGATGAACAATCGGCTAATTTGCCAGGAAGAGTAAAACCTTCTAGAGCACCTTTACGCAAGATTGCATCACGAGCGATTTTGGCTGCATTACGTGCACGAGAAGCCAACAAACACTTGTTGATGATCCCTTCACCATCTTTAGGGTTTTCTTCCAAAAATATTGCAAACTGCTCGTTCATTACAGTTTCAACCGCAGTTTTTGCTTCAGTATTGCCAAGTTTTGATTTTGTTTGGCCTTCAAATTGAGGTTCACGTAATTTGATCGAGATGACCGCATTGAGACCTTCACGCACATCTTCGCCGGTTAGATTTGGATCCTTTTCTTTTAGATAACCCTTATTTCGTGCATAGGTATTAAGACAGCGGGTGAGAGCGGTACGGAATCCTTGTACATGAGTACCGCCATCAGGATTGTGAATATTATTGGTAAAAGCAAAAAGTGATTCAGTATAATCGTCGGTATATTGTAATGATAATTCAACTTTTACATTGTCCAATTCTTTTTCAACATAAAAAATATTTTCATTTTGAATATCTTTGTGTTGATTTAGATAACGGATAAAAGAGGCGATACCACCCTCAAAGAAAAATTTATAAGTTGGGTCTGGGAAAGGAATCGAGTTTTTGTCTTTGGCTTTTTCTTCTGGACTACGACGATCTTTTAAAATTAATTTTACGCCTTTGGATAAATAGGCATATTGGCGCAAATGATCGACAATGATTTTCCAATCAAAATCCAAAGTTTCAAAAATAGTATCATCAGGACGGAAAGTAATAGTGGTACCGGAATCTTTACATTTACCAATAGCTTTAACTTTAGCGACCGGTTTACCAATTTTATATTCTTGTACCCAAATTTGACCTTCACGATGTACTTCGGCTCTGGCGACAGTAGAGAGGGCGTTAACAACGGACGCACCCACACCATGCAAACCGCCAGATATTTTATAACCACCATCACCAAATTTACCACCAGCATGTAAGATGGTCATAACTATTTCCAATGCAGAAATCTTTTGAGTAGGGTGGATATCAACTGGAATGCCACGGCCATTATCGATAACCTGAACTTGGTGGTCTGGTAAAAGTGTGATTTGGATTTCGTCGCAATAACCAGCCATAGCTTCGTCGATAGCATTGTCGACAACTTCCCAAATCAAATGGTGCAAGCCGGTAGGTCCAGTAGAACCAATATACATACCAGGGCGACGGCGAACTGCTTCAAGACCTTCGAGTACAGTAATGTTTTTGGCGCTATAGCCAGCTTCTGCCTTTTTTTGTTCCTTTTCAGTATTAGACATAGGTATTATTATTGAAACGGTGTGAATATTTTTGATTAAAAGCTATTAAATATTCTACCACAAGTGTATTCAATCGACAAGGTTTGGAAAAAGGGTAAAAATGCGGTATACTATAGCGGTATACTATATATAGCTTTTAAATTATGCTCAATATCTATAATCAAAAAAATAATAATCACGATGGTAGTCTTTCGGCTGCTGTTACTCCAGTTAAAAAAGTAAAAGTAGATGCTGGCAGATTTGAAGATGTGACTGGAGAATTTTCTTCCACTCAATTTAAACGTAGTTTTTGGTATGTTACCCACAAAGTATTGATTTATAAAATTACGGTAGGTGTACTTATTGCTCTATCAGTCGTACTTTGGATATTTGGTTTGCAGCGCTGGGGAGATTATGTTGTGAATGGTATTCAAGCAGATATTGCATTGTATAAAAACCTAACCGGATTTCCAGACTATACCAGTATTCACGAACATTACGCACCTCGCCCAATTCAAATAGCTGGAACAAATGCTTATGTTGGTGGATCAAAAACCTTTGATTTGGTGGCAGAAGTAAGTAATCCAAATAAAAATTTTATTGTTCATTTTGATTATTATTTTGTCACCGGTAATCAAAAAACTCCAACACAGAAAGGTTTTTTGTTGACCAACGAAAGTCGTCCTCTTACATATTTTGGTTTTAAAGATGGTGATCCGGGTGGTTTGAATTTAGTTATGGAAAATTTGGTTTGGAAACGTATTAATGCCCACACTGTTTTAAATCCTGGTGCCTGGCAGAATGATCGTTTAAATTTTGTGGTAAAAGATTTTTCATTTTCAGAACCACAAACAACTTCTGGTATCACGGCTAGTGTTATTAAATTCAATATAACTAATAATTCTGCATTTGGCTATCGAGATGGTTTGTTCGTTGTTGGTTTGCTGGATAATGGGGGGTTAGTAGGTGTGATGCCGTTAATATTAAAAGATTTCAAATCTTTAGAAACACGTTCCGTTGATTTACGTAATTTTTCCGATAATTTGGTCATCTCAGACGTCCAGCTGTTTCCGCTGATTGACATTTATAATCAAGACGTGTATCTTGCCCCGGAACGATAAATATGATTAGTTTAGCCAAATTTTCGCCCCGCAATTTTGATTGGTTGTTGTTTTTTTCAGCCCTACTTTTGTGCATCTTGGGTTTGGCGGCTATTTATAGTGTTGAACTGTCTCGAGGTCCCGAAGTAGGATATATTAGAAAACAATCAATTGCATTGGGTATTGGTTTGTTTGGTTTATTTTTTGCTAGCCTTATGCAGGCTAGTTTTTTTCGCAAAATTTCAAAACCATTGTACTTTTTTTCCATAATTTTAATGTTGTTAGTTTTAGTTTTAGGCTCTACTATTCGTGGTACCCGTGGCTGGTTTGTTATCGGTGGTTTTTCTTTTCAGCCGGTTGAATTGGCTAAAGCGGCTTTAATATTAATTTTAGGTTATTCTATTTCAAATTTTGGCCGACGTTTTGAACGGCCTTTATATTTTTTTGGAACGATGGTTATAGTTTTGATGTTGATTGGCCTAACTATGATACAACCTGATCTTGGTTCTGCTGTTTTGCTTGGAACAATATGGTTTTCTTTAATGCTGCTGACTGGTGCACGTCGTCTATTGGTCGTATCTTTTGTAAGTCTGATGGTATTGTTCTCTGTGTTTTCATGGTTTTTTCTTTTACATGATTACCAAAAGGAACGTGTTTTAACTTTTGTTAATCCCTCACGAGATCGATTGGGAGCTGGCTATAATACCACTCAAGCGATTATCGCCATTGGATCCGGTCAGATGTTTGGTAAAGGTTTGGGTTTTGGTTCGCAGGGTCAGTTGCGATTTTTGCCAGAAGCTCAGACTGATTTCGTTTTTTCTGTAATTGGTGAGGAACTTGGTTTTGCTGGGGTAGTTTTGATGTTGGGATTATTTAGCGTAATGATTTGGCGACTTGTGGTCTTAGTTGGTAATAGTGACGATGATTTTGCTTCCGTGGTAGTTAGTGGTATTACCGTGTTATTGGCTAGTCAGTTGTTCATTAATGTTGGAGCCAATCTCGGTTTGTTGCCGGTTACAGGGGTGACACTACCATTTGTTAGTTATGGTGGATCATCTTTGATTATTAATTTAGTTTTGATTGGTGTGGCTGAAAGTATGGTGATGAGAAGGTATTAATATGTATTCAAAAATTACACAAAAATATCGAGCAAAGCTATCGAGAAATTTTCGATTAATGTTTTTTGTTCAAGCATTTCAAAATGTTCGAACCATAAATATTGTGGTAGCACTTTTTTATTTATCTCGTGGTTTAAGTTTGTCTCAAGTTTTCTATTTGTCAATAATTTGGGCGGTGGTGAATATTTTGTTTGAGGTGCCGTCAAGTTATTTGGCTGATCGATGGGGAAGAAAGAAAACAATAATTTTGAGTTCTTTTTTATATTTAACAAATTGTGTTTTGTTAATTTTTTCGCATTCATTTTTGATGTTTGGTCTGTGTATCTTTTTTTATTCGTTGGCCAGTGCGTGTTTGTCGGGAACCGACGAAGCCTTGGTTTATGATACGAGCAGAGAATTAGGCCAAAAAGATGATAGTTTACGTAGGTTGGGACAATATTATGCTGCAGAGAAAATTTTTAAAATTTTAACCCCCTTACTTGGGGCTTTTATTGCCAAAGATTTGTCTGATTATCAATTTATAGTTTTATTAATAATCGACTCTGTGGCTTCTTTCATAGCGTTGGTTATCCCATTTTTTATTACAGAACCAAAGCATCATCTTGAAGTAGAAAAAATAGAAGCAGGTATAATGGTAGATGCCATTAAACTTGTTAAAAATAACCCGAACTTAATGCGGGCAACTTGTAATCGGGCTTTGGGATTTACAGCTGTATTTATTATTTGGCGCTACCACCAAGAGCTATTTACCCATATTGGCGTCTCGATATTAACCCTAGGTATTGGTTGGTCTATATTTAATTTTTTAATCACACTTTTGAATTATCAAATTCATCGTTTTTGGCCAAATAAAAGTTTGACTACAAAGATTAATTTTTTAAATTTCTTAACAATAATTTTGGTTGGCCTATTTGTAATTGCTTGGTATTTTAATGTTCATTATTATTGGATATTAACATTGTATTTTCTTATTAATATAACTGAAAATGCTCGTTGGCCAATTTTTGCTGATCTTTTTAATAAATACAGCAATTCGTTTAATAGAGCCACAACCCTATCGTTGTCCAATCTTATAAAAAGTATTTTTGATATACCTCTACTGGTAGTTTCCGGTCTTTTGGTTACGCGCGGCTTGATCTATCCGGCATATTTTACTTTTATAATAATATTAATTTCCAGTATAATATTTTACTTACCAAAAAAAGTTAAGATTGAAAATTAATTATAATAGTGGTAGTTTAAGTACATGTCTAAATTCAAAATAAAATCTAAAATGTCACCAGCGGGTGATCAGCCTAAAGCGATTGAACAATTGGTGGCTGGAGTAAATAAAGGGTTTGCTAAACAAACTCTGCTTGGTGTTACTGGTTCGGGTAAAACATTTACTGTGGCCAATGTGATCGAACAAACACAGAAACCTACTTTGGTGATTGCTCACAACAAAACTTTAGCCGCTCAACTTTGTAATGAATTTCGTGAATTATTTCCGGACAATGTAGTGGAGTATTTTGTTTCTTTTTATGATTATTATCAGCCGGAAGCATATATGCCTCATACTGATACCTATATTGAAAAAGAGGCGATGATCAACGAAGAAATCGATAGGTTGCGTCATGCTTGTACGCAAGCTTTGTTGTCTAGAAAAGATGTTATCGTGGTGGCTTCGGTGTCCGCGATTTACAATCTTGGTTCGCCAAAAGAATATGAACAGACAGTATTGCATTTGCGTGTGGGAGAAAACTTGGACCGACGTGGTATGATGGAAAAATTGATCGAGATGCAGTTCGAGCGCACTAATAGTGATTTGGCACGCGGGCATTTTCGCATGACCGGACAAGTGTTTGAAATCATTCCTGTTAACGAAGAAAAAATTTATCGTTTTGAAATTACCGATAAGATTGAGAAAATTGAACGCTTAGATCCGGTAACTAGAAAAGTAGAGCGTGAACAAGAAGATGTATGGTTTTTCCCAGCCAAACATTATGTGGCGAGTCCGGCGGTGAAGGAGAGGGCGTTTGAGGCAATACGAGCAGAACTTGAAGCCAGACTAAAAGAATTTGAATTACAAGGAAAATTGCTCGAAGCGGAAAGATTGAAACGTCGGGTGAATTATGATTTGGAATTAATAAAAAACTTGGGATACTGTGGTGGCATCGAAAACTATTCTCGACATTTTGACGGACGTATTCCAGGACAGCCGGCGTTTACATTGCTAGATTATTTTTTGCATTGCGATCCTGATTTTCTCACAGTAGTAGATGAATCACATGTGACCATACCACAAATTCGCGGTATGTATTTTGGTGATAAAGCACGTAAAGATATTTTGATAGATCACGGATTTAGATTGCCAAGTGCCAGTGACAATCGTCCGCTCAAATATGATGAGTTCGAAGAACGTACCAAACAGATGGTATATGTTTCAGCCACACCAACTATTTTTGAAATTCAAAACAGTCAACAGGTGGTAGAACAGGTGGTACGTCCAACTGGTCTTATTGATCCAGAGATTATTGTTTGTCCTGTAACTGGTAAAGGAAAAGTTTTGTCTCAAATTGAAGATTTGATGATTCGTATTGATCAGCGAATTAAAGTAAACGAAAGAATATTGGTAACCACTTTGACCAAAAAAATGGCCGAGGATTTAAGTGAATATTTAGAAAAGAAAAAAGTAAAAGTAAAATATTTACATAGTGATATCGATACACTCGAACGTATTGAAATTATTACATCGTTGCGCCGTGGTGAAATTGATGTCATTGTCGGGGTTAACCTTTTGCGTGAAGGTTTGGATATGCCGGAAGTTTCGCTGGTGGCGATACTCGATGCGGATAAAGAAGGTTTCTTGCGTAGTGAAGTGAGTTTGATCCAGACGATTGGTCGTGCAGCTCGTAATGTAAATGGTCAGGTTATTTTGTATGCAGACAATATTACCGGTTCGATGAAAAAGGCGATGAGTGAAACCGAGCGTCGTCGTAAGATTCAATTGGCATACAACAAAGAACACGGCATCACCCCAAAAACAATTGAAAAAACTATTCGTAATATTTTGGAAGAATTTGGCATCACTCGTGATCCAAATAAGAAAACAAAGAAGAGGGGAAAGGATAGGTTGGCGGAAATCACCAAGCTGGATACGCTAGGAGATGCAAGACCGCTAGATGTAATAATCAAAGAAAAAGAAAAACAGATGCGTGAAGCGGCCAAAGGACTCGAATTCGAGTTGGCAGCGATCTTGCGAGATGAGATTCACAATTTGGTATTGAGAAAAAAAGAAGAAGTGAAAAAATAATCGGTTGACAATCTCATACAAAATTGGTAATATATCGCTATAAATTAATGATACCCCCTAGGAAAACGTTTCCAGGGGCTTTTGTCGTTTTAAGCTAAAATTATGCAAGATAAAATCGTAATTAAAGGTGCGCGCGAACACAATCTAAAGAACATTTCTTTAGAATTGCCACGCAACAAAATGATCGTCTTTACCGGACTGTCTGGATCCGGTAAATCTTCTTTGGCATTTGATACTATTTTTGCCGAGGGACAACGTCGCTATATAGAATCATTGTCGGCTTATGCCCGTCAGTTTTTGGGCGGTATGCAAAAACCAGATGTCGATGAGATCGAAGGGTTGTCGCCGGCGATTTCTATTGATCAAAAAGCACATAGCGCCAATCCACGTTCAACTGTCGCTACTATCACGGAAATTTACGATTATCTTCGTGTTCTGTTTGCGCGTGTCGGTCATCCTCATTGTCCAGAATGTGGTACCAAAATCGAAAAGATGACAGTGGATGAAATGAAAGATCAAATTTTGAAAAAAATAAAATCAGATAAAACAAAAAAAGGTGAATTGGTATTTTTGTCACCGGTGGTGCGCGGACGTAAAGGGGAGTATTACCAAATGCTTTATGATGTTTATAATTCTGGTTTTCTAGAAGTAAGAGTGGACGGAAAAATGTATAGCTTGAAAGAAAGAATTATTTTGTCTAAAAATAATAAACACACTATCGAAGTAGTGGTAGATAAAATTCCTTTGGCTACTTTGGAAGACCAGCGTCTGAGTGAAGCGATTGCGAAATCTGTCGATCTGAGTAATGGATTGTGTACGGTAATTTTTGCAGATAATCACGAACAGATTTTTTCTACCGAGTATTCTTGTCCAAAAGATGGATTTTCTTTTCCAGAAATTGAGCCACGTCTTTTTAGCTTTAACAGTCCATATGGATATTGTGAGGCTTGTACTGGGCTTGGCACCAAAGAAGTTTTCAGTGAAGAAATTTGTCCAAAATGTCAGGGTAAAAGATTGAATAATACCGCTCTGAGTGTAAAAGTAAATGATAAAAATATTTGGGAAATAGTACAGATGAATATTCGCGATGCGCGTGAATGGTTTGCCGAGCTCGATATGAATCTGGCAGAAAAGGAACGAGAGATTGCGGGAATGGTAAGTAGAGAGATCAACAACCGTTTGCAATTCATGTTTGATGTTGGTTTGCATTACCTTACTATGAATCGTACAGCTGGTACATTGTCAGGCGGTGAAGCGCAACGCATTCGTTTGGCGTCTCAGGTGGGTACACGACTCGTGGGTGCACTATATGTGCTTGATGAGCCGACGATTGGTTTGCATCAACGTGATAATGATCAATTGGTAAAAACGCTGCGTAGTCTTTGTGATGCTGGAAATACTATTATTACCGTTGAGCACGATGAAGATACAATCCTTGAAAGTGATTGGATAGTAGATATCGGTCCAGCCGCTGGAAAGCACGGAGGGGAAGTAGTGTTTTCAGGTCCGGTGAGTGTTTTACTTGGTAAAGAAAAAAATGCTAAAGAATTTTTTAATTGTAAAGTCATTGGCGATCCAATCAAATCTTTGACTGGAAAATATTTGCGTGGCGAATTAAAAATAAAGGGACCAGAAGATAGGAAAGCTGTAGGAAACGATACTCCAAAATTAAAAATAAAAGGGGCGTATGAACATAATTTAAAAAATCTCGATGTCGAGATTCCTTTACGCCGTTTGGTTTGTCTAACTGGTGTGTCTGGTTCGGGTAAATCTACTTTGATGCATCGAGTACTGAGACAGGCGATAGTGAACAAAATGTTTCGTCTCGATAAACCGGTGAGTTGCAAAAGTATTACTGGTACGGAATATTTGGATAATTTAATCACTATTGATCAAGGATCTATTGGCCGAACATCACGCAGTAATCCCGCGACCTATACGAAGGCCTTTGATCATATTCGTGATCTATTTGCCGCCACCGCCGAAGCGCGTATTCGTGGTTTTAAATTAGGTAGATTTAGTTTTAATGTACCTGGCGGACGTTGTGAAAATTGTGAAGGCAAAGGTGTTCTTGAAATCGAAATGCATTTTTTACCGAGTGTTCAAGTTGTTTGCGAAGTATGTAAAGGAAAAAGGTTTAACCAAGAAACACTCCAAGTGTTTTTCAAAGAAAAAAATATTGCCGACGTGCTCGCAATGACAGTGGAAGATGCAGAAGTATTTTTCAAAGACATTCCAATGATTTATGATAAATTGAAAATGCTAAATGAAGTCGGACTAGATTATTTGACTCTAGGTCAAAGTGCCACCACACTATCTGGTGGTGAAGCTCAACGAATTAAATTATCCCGTGAACTCTCTAAACATGGAACTACCAAGACCTTATATTTACTTGATGAACCAACTACTGGTTTGCACTATGACGATGTAAAAAAACTAGTTTCAGTCTTGCAAAGATTAGTGAACCAAGGAAATACAGTCCTCGTAATTGAGCATAATCTCGATGTTATTAAATGCGCTGATTGGCTAATTGATTTAGGCCCTGAAGGTGGAGATAAAGGTGGTGAATTGGTAGCGGACGGTACGCCCGAAGAAGTCGCTCGCAAAGCCGGAAGTTTTACAGGGCATTATTTGAAAAGAATATTGAAATAATTTTTATGCAAATAAAAATTGGATGGCATGGAAAACATTTTGGCGAAGAACCGCCGCTAGTTGGAGATCAAAACCAAGGAGCAGGCGGAATATTTTTTAGTAAATGTAATTTGCATTGTGTTTTTTGTCAGAATGTTCAGATTTCACAGTGTGGTCTTGGACAAGATTATTCGGTAGAAGAGTTGGCTAATATAATGTTGGGACTTCAAAATCAGGGAGCGATCAATATTGATCTTGTGACCCCAACACTTTGGTGGAAACAAATTAAAGAAGCGGTGGAAATCGCTAAATCACAGGGGTTAAAAATTCCTGTAATGTGGAATTCCAACGCTTTTGAACCGAAACAGTTGATTCGTAATATGAACGGATTGGTGGATATTTATGTACCAGATTTTAAATATGGCGACGATGAGCTAGGATATAAATATTCAGGAATAAAAAATTATTCTGCGGCGGCTCAAATAGCTATTAAAGAAATGTTGTGGCAAGTAGGAAAATTTAAAACCGATATAAATGGTTTGGGAGAACGAGGGGTAGTGGTGCGTCATTTGGTGCTACCAAACAATATTGATAATAGT
Organism: Candidatus Magasanikiibacteriota bacterium; assembly: GCA_903853785.1. GTDB lineage: Bacteria > Patescibacteriota > Patescibacteriia > Magasanikbacterales > GWA2-37-8 > CAIOJG01. The sequence goes on along the minus strand of CAINUM010000046.1, from coordinate 2,310 downwards.
TTGAAAGTTTTAGATATTTTGGCGGGTATCGATATTCGATTGCATATAAGCTTGATGCGCCAGTATTACCCGCTCAATGATTTAACAAAATACCCCGAGCTAATGCGCGGGGTAAATAATGAAGAATGGAATAATGTGTATCAACACTTGATTGACTTGGGTTTTGAAAACGGCTGGATTCAGGGCGAAGATAGTGGAGCGGTGATGATCCCGGATTTTACTAAGGAAAAACCGTTTGAATAATATTTATTTAATTTTGTTTTCCGCACCTTCATTATTTATTATCACGTCAGCAAATTCACGGTCGTTTGGAGTGATTGGACGATCGGCTCTATATATAAAAACTTTGATATCAATTTTATCCAAAGACAAGCCGATTTTATCTGCTTGTTTTTTTAATTCAACATCTTTGTGTAGACTAAATTTTTCCATTGCTTCTTTTGAATTTTCGCCGCTTGGACTTATGGAAGCACTTAAAATAACTACTCCTTTTTGTGAACCTGCTTCTTCTTGTCTGTGTTTTAGTAATAGTACGTTGTTTGGATTTGAAAGTTGTTCAACATCGCTCACCACAACATGAGGTATGTCTTGAATGATTAACTCTTGAGCGACTCTATTACCAATGGTCGTTTTTCCAACATTAGTATCATCGGATAATGGACCGGCAATAGAAATTACCACATAATCTTGAGTATTGAGAAGTATTTTTGTTTTTTCTGTAATTTGCTTTAAACCGTCATCAAAGGAAAATTCGATTTTTTGATGGATATGGTCTGGGTGTGCACCTGGTTCGGACATATAATAAAATTATTTTTTAAAATTACTCAAAATATATTTGCTGGGCAAGTTGATACAAAGAATTGGCCTGTTCATTTTTATTCATGGTTTTCTTAATAACTTCAATGTATGGTGTTATCTGGTTCAAAGGATATTCTTCTCCGGCATAATCCGTACCAAACATAGTTTTGGCTTTTACATTTGGATAATAATTAAATACTCTTTTCAAATCGAAAATGTATTGTTTAGTCAATTCATCAGTTTCTTTGGGTGTTTTATCTCCACCGTCGATAGTTCCAGAAATATCAGTAAAAACATTTTTATTTTTAGAAACTACATTAGCCGTCTCCATTTGATATGGAAAACCAAAGTGAGAAATTACAATTTTAGTATTTGGACAAAGACTGGCGAGTTCATCGATATATATTGGGTGCGAGTATTTGAGCAGGGCAGTACCTTCTTGGTCGTAAAAATCACCAGAATGGAAAACGAGTGGTTTGTTATATTTTTCACAAAGTTTAGCGATTTGTAGGACTTTTTTATCGGTTGGATAAAAATGTTGGTAACCAGGGTATAATTTTATGCCAACAATATTATTTTCTTTGAACAATTTGTCGTGTAATGATATTTGTGTCTTTAAATTTGCTTTTAGGTCAATACTACCGATAGCGAAAAGATTTGTTTCGTTGGATGTAAACTTTACCAAATCACTGACGCAAGGAAAACCATAATTATTTTTATGGTACCAAGCTAGGACTATCGCTTTGCTCACCTGTCCTTTGTTTTTCTTTTTGTATGATTCCCAATTTTTCTTGTTATAAATATGGGTGTGAATGTCTATGATTTGTAATTTATCCATATTAATTATTTGTGGTTTTCAAAACCGTGTTCGGTTAGTACTCCGTCTTTATATAAAAATTTACCGGAGAAAAAACCTGGCTGATCCAGCCATTTGATGAAAATTTTGTCACCATCCCACAAATTAAGATCAAATAATTTATCGTCGTCTATCCATTCTAGATCACCCTCGTTTGATTCTATTAATTCACCATCAAATTCATTGATTAGAAAAAGAAACACATACCAGCTTTCTCCTTTACTGAAAAAAGGAAACGTTAGCAAACCTTTTAAAGTTGGGTTTTTTACGTTTAAACCACATTCTTCTTTTACTTCACGAATCGCACATTCTTCTGGTGTTTCACCCTCTTCCATTTTTCCGCCAAGACCATTCCATTTGCCCTCGTGCATGTCGTTGGCTTTTTTTACACGATGAAGCATTAGTGTTTTGCCGTTTTTTCTAATATAACACAGGGTAGCGTATTTCATTTTTTTAATCTCTTAATATTTCTTAATCCTAGGAAGAGCAAAACCAATATTAATATTTTTAAAATATAGTTGCTGTTTAGATCCAAAAAGTTTTTGGTCATTGGTGTAAATTTTCCTACTAGTATATGAACTAAAATGCCGATTGGTAAAGTTAAATATACCCAATTTGTTTTTGGAATAACAATATTTATTTTTTTAAATAATTTG
>CAINUM010000045.1 GCA_903853785.1 Candidatus Magasanikiibacteriota bacterium | reverse complement strand
CGTGTGGCCGTCTTGCCAACCGTATTCACAGCCGTAAAATTAAAAGACTCTGCGATTTTCCAAGCTCAACCTTATGCTGCACCAGATGCATGTAGTGCTACAGGACAAAAATTAAATCCATGGAGTCAAGATTGGAATTGGAGTTCAAGTTTAACTAGTTTGGCGGATGTTCAACAATTCAAAACTAAAGGTTCAGGAGCATTCTGTACTGCAAGCTGTGTTTTGAAAGGAAGCACTGTTCCATCAGGACAGGGAAGTGCCAGCTATCCAATTTGTGGAAATGACAAAGTTGAAGCCGGAGAAGATTGCGACGCTCCAAATAAAAATATTGGATGTAGTTTGGCTTGTAAATTTTTGGGAAATCCAAATACAACCCCAGTTGCTACTACGACGGATATCGGTTTGTGTGGTGATGGATTTGTTTCTTCTACAAAAGGTGAAGGCTGTGATCCAAACAATGCTTTAACTCAATTTGGATGTAGTAATTTTTGTTTACGCACCGGCTCAAAAATGCAAACTGCCGCCAAAGAGGTGAGTTCGTCAATTTGTGGAAATGGTATGGTAGGTAGTGGTGAAGATTGTGATTTGGGTGTGGCTGCTAGCACGACCGTTTCGACATCGTCATTGAACTGTTCAAATCAATGTTTGCATACTGGTACTCGATTGTCCTCAAAATGGTGTTTTGATCATAGCTCAACGACTGCATTTGCTTATGGTGGTTTTGACAAAAATGAATATAATTTTTATTGCAACCAATCTTACAGTCAATGTGGTGATGGTGTAAAAAGTCCGGACGAAGATGTAAATTGTGAATTTAATCCCGGCACTGCTTCGGGAAAAAATGCGGTCGGTTGTAATGACCGCTGTTTAAGAATAAGTAGTAGTACACCCGATACAAATTGTTCTACGCCAAATTCCGCAGGCTGTGATGCAAATTTGCAGCACACAGGATCTTCGTTGTTGTATACTGTTCCGTCAGTCTGTGGTGATGGTGTTGCCGGTACGGGTGAAGATTCAGATTGTGAAACCGATCCATATCTCACTAATCAATGGCATAAAACTGCAAACGGTGGATTGTTAACCGATCCTTGGGTATTAGTATTGGGTAAAGCCGGAATAACTACAGCAGTAGTGACTACCACAGTCGTAGTTCAAGAAAGTAATATTACTGGCGCAGTTACTGTCGCGGGCAAAACTACCAGTGGAGTTGGTAAATATCAAGTAAAATGTGGATATAAATCTGACGAAGATTGCCAGGCTGCTTATCAAGGAGATCCAAATGTGTTAAATGTTGGTGTTGGAACAAACTCTTGTTGTTATTTTAAGTCAAAATTAACAGATGTATATCCAGGAAATACTAGTACGATAAATATAGCTCAAAATATTTGTGTAAACACCTTTATTCAAGCTGGTTTTGATAGTATTATTGATCCGGCCACTTTACCAGGCAATTTTGTTATTGCTCGCAGCATGACCACTGCTTGTACTGGTGGTCTAGAAGATGTAAGTACTTCTACTTCGTTTTTAACCATGAACGATCCATCATTACCTTGGTATAAAAAAGTTTGGAACAATATAATCGTATCTATAAAAAGTTTCTTCGGATTAGAAGTAAACGCAAACACATGGTGTGCTGGTGCGGACGTTGGTGGTATTCAAGTTATAGAAGATGAATTTGGTGGCTCTAAAGTTTTGTTTAGTCTAAACCAACCACTGGCTACACTAACTGACTACGTAATAATTTTGAAAAAAGGAATTAAAAATATTCAAGGTGTAAGTATCGAAAGCAAACCAGATGGTAAAGCAGTAGGTTGGAGATTTAAAACTGGTAGTAAAATTTGCGAGATTTCTGAAGTGTCTATCGATCCAGATCAACATTATTTCTCTGTACCAAATGATAGTATAAATTTAATTGCTAAGGGTGTTACATTGACGCCAAATAAACAATTTATTCAGCCGGTAATGGGTTATAGTTGGAATTATTTGTGGGGTCCAAAAGTAAATGCTTCAGTTTTGATCGGTAATAGTACCACCTCTTTAAATACTGTAACTTCTCAAAATAATAATGGCGAAGTGGATGTGCATGCGTCTGCAAATATTACAGAAAACATCCTAGATGTTACGAAAGTTGGGTTAACAGCTACGGGAAAATCTCACATAATTGTATTTATTTGTGAACATCCATGGCCACCAAAACAAATTGTTATACCTGGTCAAACTAGTTCAACTGTTATTTTCCCTTACGAAGATAAAATTGGAAATAATGACGGCTTTGATTTAATAAATAATATTTTCAATAATTCTCTTATTCCAGCCGCAAGTGTCGGTACCGGATATTTCAATTTCAGTACATATTATTGTGCGGATAATGGTGAACATGGATTTGCTGATGATTTACCATATTTGAGACCAGCCGTACAAACAGCGGCCAACACCCAAAATATGGGAGCGTTTGTGAATACGGGTAACATCACGGTGACTACTGTAACTAATGTTACTTCTACTGTCCCAGCTACAAGTACATGTGCAAATAATCCTTCACAAGCGTGTATTCTCGATAGTGATTGTGGTGTAAATAAAATTGTCAAAACTAACGGAACAATCTCGTTTGCCGCCACTTCTACAAAATCTGGTGTCTGTGCTATTATGGCTACTAGTGCGGCAAATGCAACACGTTATGTCCCTAGACAACAAGGAGCGAACCTGGTGGGGCCAGCTTTTTCTTGCGATTCCAGCTCTGAATGTAATACGAGTCTTTATACTATAAGTTGGTTTCTTTCAGTACCCGGTTGGAACTATAATACTTGGTTTGATTGTTTAAAACTTTCAAGTATTCCGGGTGTTAATATTTCCACCTGTGATCCTCATACAAAAGAAATTAGTACAGCAATTACAACTACTTCCGTTCAAGCCGCTAGCACCTCCACTCCATTTAGTGTTTTCAAACGCTTCATCTTTACTAGTGATAAAAATAGCGACGCTGTTGGTATTCAAGTATTATCCAACCCAAAACATCTTTCTCCTCGTGATTGGTATGCTGACCAACATTTTACTGGCACTTTACAAGATGTAAAAATTGACGGCTATGACGCTGTCACTGATGGTAATAATATTTATGTCAGTGCTTTAAATTTTGACCCAACCGTGAGCTCTGTTAAAGGAAATTTATATACCAACATTTATTTGTTTAGTATAAATAACGGCGCTTCGTTAGAAACCAAAAAAGTTTTTGAAAATATATTAAAAAACTTGAAGTTCAATATCAATCTTACTAATTATGGTTATTGTGGTGCTGACATGAACAATCCAGGTGACACAACAGCTTGTGTTTCAGATTTTGATTGTAAAAATGGTGAGGTGTGTTCGGTGCAGAAAGATAAGCTCAAGAGAGATATACAGCGTGTTAAAGATATGGGCAAGATTGAAAAGAGTTTGAATGATTATAGTAATGAGCATGGTGGTGCCTATCCAAATCTTCAGGCGGGTACATATTTATCTGGGCAGACAATTAGTACTTGGCCATCGTGGTCATTGTTAAGTAATGCTGTTGGTGGAGTTTTCCCATCTGACCCAATTAATAAACTTGGAAAAGCGGGAACATGTTCATCTTCTACGGGTCAATTTTGTATTGATGACGCAACATGCAAATCTTTGTCTTTGGGATCTACTGAGACATGTATAATTCATGACCCATCTACCGGTTGGAGTACAGCCGACAAACGTTTTAGTTTTGCGTGTGCGACAAATTCATTGGCCTATCGTTATGTCTCTACTTCCACTAGTGCAACATCTTCCGATTATCTGGTTAAAGTACGTATGGAAGATACTGGACTTACAATAGACAATAGTAATGCATTTATTGCCGACTTCATTGTTAATTCTTCGAACTTTAATGTTTCAAATATTTCCAACAATGGCGCAAATGGTATTTGTAATCAAAATAAAGAAATCACCACAATGAACCAAGGAACATGTGGTGATGGAAAAGTAAATCTAAACAAATCAGAGCAGTGTGATCCTCCAGGTGGTGTGGTTTGGAATCAGTCGGAGTGTAATGCGCCCGCTACTGCAACAACAGATATGCACGGTATGATGTGTTCAGATATCTGCAAATTATCCGTAGCAACTACCACAAAATGCGGAATATTATCTAAATGTGGTAACGGTAAAGTGGAACTTGGTGAATCTTGTGATGAAGGATCTTTAAACGGACAATATAATCATTGTAATTTGTCGTGTACTGGTATGGGGTCTAGCTGTGGAGATGGATTTGTTTCTTCAACCTATGAAGTGTGTGATACTGCTTTTGATTATTATCCTGTTGGTTCAAATAATTATCCAAGTTCCGTAGCTGCTTCAAACCGTACCGGGTGGTGTTATGTTGGATTAAGAGGGTCACGTCCATGCGGTAATGATGATGATTGTAGAATTTTGCCAGAAGATTGGACTAATATTAATAGTATTGCGTGGGTTGGCACTTATGCTAAGTGTGTACCTATAAACTTTAACAACAATCGATATGGAAGCACTAAAGAAAAATCATGTAATTTTGATTGTCAGAAAAATGGTCCATATTGTGGAGATGGTGTAGTACAAAAAGAATTTGGAGAAGAATGTGAAGGAAATGAATCATGTACAATAAATGGTGTAGCTGGCTATCGATCGTGTGGAACAGATTGTCGTTGGATGTATGGTGCCACATCTTCATCGCCCAAATTATATTATAGTTTTGATGATGTGGTGACCGTACGCACCGGTTGGAAACCATTAAGCGCGACCGTCGTAAGTGATTTAAGTTTTGTGCTAAATAAGGGCTGGAATGGTGTTGGACCAAAAAATTCAATCACATCTCTTTTAGATTCTGCACAATGTGTTGGCACCGCTTTACAAAATTGTCCCGCATCATTGCTTTCATCTAGTGTTAAAGGACGTTACATGGAATTCAACGGTACATCGAATTATTTTAAAATTCCTTCAAACGAAGCTTTTAGATTAAACGAAATTACATTTGCAACTTGGATTAATTTTAGCTCTACGACACCGGCTGGTGTTTGGAAACCGCTGTTTAATAAAGTATCTTCGCACGCCGAGGATAATAGATGGTCAAGTCATGAGAGAGATTTTGGTTTTTACTATGTAAAAAACGCTAGTAATACCATCGATATTTTACACATGTATTCTTCATATCATTTTAATCAAGGTCAACTCGTGATTGGAACAGGTGCTGCCGCACACGAAAACGATACTATTATTTTCGGGATTAGTTCGATCAATCCAAATATTCCAGTTGATACATGGCATCATATTGCTGTCACAGTAAACGCAGCTCGTGAAACCAGGTATTATGTTGACGGCGTTTTGCTAAATCCTGGTAATTTGGCCGGTACTGGTTTTATGAATGGTAGTTCGACTTTGAAAGCTGACCATGATTATTCACTTTATATTGGACGTGGTGATGTTGGCAGTGATGGTAGCTCTAGTTATTTTAAAGGGAAAATGGATGATTTCAATTTTTTTGGCCGGGCACTAGCAGAAGGTGAAATCAAAGATTTGTACCAACACGGTTCAAGTTTGTGTCAGGTTAAGATTGTGCCACCAAAAGTTATTGCCGCAGTAGTTCCTGGTAGTTGTGGTGATGGAAAAGTTGGTCCAGATGAAGCATGTGATGGTGGTCCAACCAACGGCACACCTTGTATACCAGCCTATAACAAATCCTGCACATACTGTATGGATGGTTGTAAACTTATTAAGACTGTGGAAGCAGCTGAATATTGTGGTGATGGGATAGTAAACGGAACGGAAAAATGTGACGCAACTTCAGGAGGTGATATTTATTCTTCGGTTACCACTGTGGGAAATAGTACATTTGGTTTAGGTACAGACCAGTTTATCGATGAGGATCACAATGGTTATTATGTTCTTAAATGTGATGGTTCAGAGGTAAAAACTGAATATAATTTGAGTTTGAATGTCAGTAGTACATATTGGTACAGTTTACTTCAATGGAATAAATTATTACCTCAAATTGGTACAAAATCATGTGTAAATAATTGTAGTGGTATCAGTAACAAATGTATTGAATGTGGTTTGAAAAAAGACGGACCAAAAATATCCGGAAGCATTATAAATGTTTTAGACCCAAAATCTAATAATCCATTGTTAGCGACTGCATCGCCGAAATTGTTGGGAACGGTGAGTTTGTTATATTCTGCAAATGGACAAAATGCTGTTGAAATTACCGATACCGTAGCTTTTCAACAGTATGGAAGCGCTTCATCTTTTACTCAGTTCTTATTAAAAACTGATGCATATTCACAAAATATCGCTACATTAAATAGTGATCCTGTATGTTCCGATCCCGCTCAAAAGAGATCATATAAAATCGCCTTGAATGCTGACTGGGATAAAAACCATTTGATCGATTTTCCAGTTTTTGGTACTACCACCCCGGATAAATACAATTTATTGTTATCTCCGGTTATTAATTCATCTACCAGAAAACATGACATACGTGTAGTTGTCAGCTGGGTTGATGTTCCTGGTTTATCCACTGACTTTAATGCTGGGTTTGTTATTCCTGGTGGTGTAAACGGCCAAACAATTTTTGAAGAAAGTGGCTTCCAGACTATTACTGGGGTAGATTATAACACAAAATTAGTTAACCCAGGAACTAATATTTGGTATCATGGCAATGCTCTAAACACTAATACCTCGAATGTTGAATCATATACCATCAACACCTTGAACATGGCGACGTCCGCATTTGCTTTCTATGTTCGTTCTCCAGCAAGCCCAATAAAGAATTTTAGGAATTCAGCGAAATTAAAAGTGGAAGTATATGTTCCTGAAAATGATTCCGATACAAGACATTTTGCACGTCCTGTTAAAACATATTATCTAAATCAATCAATTCCTTCCGATAATTCTGCTGCACAATTTTGGCATGTGTTTAATGTCCTATCGACAACAAGTACGAACGCCATTGCTAATGTAGGGGATAATATTGGCGACATCAATATGATTCAGAGTGCAATCAAAATGAAATATATACCATAGCCTTTATGAATAACAAAAAATATATTATAATAGTAGTGTCGGTGTTGGTATTATTTTTGGTTGGTGGAATATTTTTGATAACTAGAAAAAAAACTACGCCTCTACAAAAAAGTATTCAAACCATTCCCACTCCCGCAGAACAAGCAATAATAAAAGTAGAAAAAGAAAAAAAGACTGACGAAATATTGACAACTTTAAATTCTGCTTTGGATAAAACAAGATTAACTGATAAGGATTTGGATGGAATCACAGATGTAGAAGAAAAAAAGCTTGGCACAGATCCAAATCATCCTGACACGGATGGTGATGGATTGTTGGATGGTGATGAAATAAAAATTTATCACACCAACCCACTTAATGCTGATACTGACGGAGATAGTTTTAAAGATGGGTATGAAGTGAGACGCGGTTATAATCCTAATGGACCAGGTAAGTTAGTAAAATAATATTTTTAAATAAGACGTAGTAATTATAAATTTTTAAACAAATCAATATGTTTGACGACCAAGTAAGCAAAGCAAATCCACCTGCCAATTTACCAACAGAGCCGACGGATATGTTTGCTGGAGTAGACAAGGATGATGCTTCAATGAATCTTGTAGAAAAAACTCCGGATGCACTTGGGGCTGGTTTGTTAAAGAAAAAAGAACCTGGCGCACCGAGTGTGTCGTCGGCACCTATGGTCGCTCCTTCCTTGTATGAAGTGAAACAGCCTGTGTTGGGGAAGGTCATATTATTTTTTGTTGTAATAGTAGTTTTGGGAGCCGCTGGATTTGGAGGGTGGTATGCCTATGGTAAATATATAAATAATAAACCAGCAACCAATGTTAGTGATGTAAAAACCGTTGAGGCCGTACAGCCAGTAGTGGAAGCTCCAATCGTTGTTCCTACCACACCTACAAATGTTGCCGAAGTTGCAACTTCCACAGTTTCCACCTCCAGTGATGTAACTGCAAAAATGAACAATGATAAAATTTTGTTCGGTGAAGCAGTGGATAGTGATAAAGACGGACTTGATGATGTACGCGAGAAAGAACTAGGCACTGATCCATACAATGCCGACACTGACAAAGATGGTTTAAGTGACGGTGATGAAGTGATTATTTGGAAAACAAACCCTCTAAATCCAGATACAGATGGAGATACATATTTGGATGGAGCGGAAGTGCGTAATGGTTATAACCCACTGGGCTCAGGTAAGCTTTTTAACGTACCTGCCGGGGCTGCTACTTCTACAGTTTCATCAACAGTAAAATCAACTACAACTACAAAATTAGTTCCTTCTAAACCTGCTACGAATGTAAAAACTAAATAATAATTTATGTTCGGCAAGCCAGAACAAAAAAAAGAAATACTGACGGACGTAAAAGTGACAAAAATTCCGGATGATTTTTATGCTGGCAGTAATCCAATTATAAAATTTAAAGATGTTGAAAAAAAGATTAAACCGCCAAAAACTAACAAGGCGGTTTTGTCGTCGGCTGATAAAAAACTTCTAGATAAAAAAACTGCAGTAGGAGCGGGAAATAAATTACACCCAATAAATTTATTTACCAGTTGGAAATTCTTAGTAATTGCTGGAATAGGAATTTTGGCGGTGGGTGGCGCATTAGTTGGTTTTTATTTTTGGTGGCAATATCGCAAGACTTTACCGCCGGCTCAAGTGCCAGCTAAACCTGAAGTTACAGAACCGGTAGCGGTGGTGCCTGAGGTTATTCCGACCACATCTACTGAAACTATTCCGGCCGTTGTGGAACCAATTGTTTCTGCTGAGGCTAAATTAGATTTTCCATCTCCGTTGTTAGGCGACAGTATTGATACAGATCAAGATGATATTACTGATATTGCTGAACCATTGTTTGGTACCGATCCGGCCGTACCTGATTCTGATGGTGATAAATTTACCGACGGTCACGAAGTTTTTTATTTGTACAATCCAGCCGGTAAAGAGCCATTAAAATTAGTTGATTCTAATTTGGTAAACACATATACAAATCCTGCTTTTTCATACAAATTATACACTCCAAAAACTTGGGCTGTAGGAAATGTTGATCTTAGCTATAAAGATGTTTTGTTTAGTACTCTGACTGGAGAAAATGTAGATGTCCGAGTGATGGATATGAATGTGGGAGAAACGTTTGATAGTTGGTTTGCTAACAATGCTCAAGGTGAACAACTTGCAGATTATTTACCTTTTGAATCGGTTTTTGGTGAAACTGGCTTTGCTCGTAAAGATAATCTCGTTTATTTCTTTCCAAAGGGAAATCAAGTTTATGCAATTCTTTATCATACAACCGATTCGAGTGTAGTAAATTATCGAATTGTCATAAAAATGATGGCGCGTAGTTTCCAATTTGGTAATTCTACCGAAGTGCCAGCCCGTCCGGTTGAGGAGAGTGCGGTTGTTCCATTATAAAATATTATGATAGAAATTGAATATAATTCGAATGTTAAAAATAAATATTTAGCTAAGGATTTACAGAAGATTGCTGATTTGGTCTCAAAAAAAGAAAAGAAGGTGAAAGGATCGGTGGAAATAAATATGATAGGCGATAAGGAAATGACCGAGTTGAACTTTCAATATCGTGGTAAAAAATATCCGACAGATGTATTATCATTTGCCTGGACTGAAGACACAAAAATAAAATCAAATTTACTTGGACAAATTTATATTTGTTATCCACAGATTAAACGCCAAGCCAAGGAATGTAAAATAGAAGAACATGAAGAGTTGGCTAGGATGCTAATACACGGACTTCTTCATTTGGTCGGTCACGATCATATCAAGACAGAACAAGCCAAGAAAATGTTTAAGATTCAGGAAGGGATAATCAAAGAATTAAATTATGTCAGTCAAAAGTTTGTTTAATAGTTTTTCTTCTGCCTTTGCTGGTTTAAAACATACTTTTAAACATGAGCAAAATTTTCGTTTACAAATTTTGATTGCTATTGTTGTTTTGATTGCTACGGCAATATTCCCATTAAAAATTTGGGAAATTATTTTAGTCATTATTTTATTGGTAGCGGTATTAGCGATGGAGCTATTAAACACTGCTTTGGAGTATTTTGCCGATTTATTAAAACCCCGTCTTCATCATTATGTATTGGTCATTAAAGACATCATGGCGGCTGCAGTTTTGATTACATCACTAGGTGCTTTAATCATTGGTCTGATAATTTTTGTTCCTCACTTTCTCAGATTAATAAAATAGTGTATAATATAAGTTCGTAAAATATTTTATTATGGCTAAGGCCAAAAACAATTTAATAGCTGGACTCGATATTGGTTCCAGTATGGTACGAATGGCCGTTGGTCAGTTGGTTTACAACGGACGGGATGATGTCCAACCTGATATACAGATTCTGGGTGCCGCTGAAGTTGTTGCCGAAGGAATGCACAAAGGTGCGATTAGTAGTATCGAAGATGTAGTTTCTTCGGTATCTTCTTGTTTAGAAAAAATGGAACGAACTATTGGTACACCAATTGATACAGTTTGGGTGGGTGTGTCCGGTTTACATATAATGTCTCAAAATAGTAAAGGTGTAGTTGCAGCATCCAAAGCAGACAGTGAGATCTCAGATTCGGATGTGCAACGTGCTCTGGAGGCGGCTAGAGCCATCTCCACACCATTGAACTATGAAGTTCTGCATGTATTACCAAAACGTTTTTCGGTAGACGGACAAACTGGTATAAAAGATCCAGTCGGTATGACTGGTATTCGTCTGGAAGTTGACGCGCAAATCATTTTAGGAGCGTCGGCACAAATCAAAAATTTGACCAAAGCTATTTATCGTTCCGGTGTTGAGATAGAAGATCTAGTTTTGTCTGTCTTGGCGACTAGCGAAGCGGCATTAACAAATCGACAAAAAGATCTTGGTGTTGCGATTGTTGATTTAGGGTCCTCGACTACCAGTTTGGCTATATATGAAGAAGGAGAAATCTTACATTCTACTATTTTACCAATTGGCTCAGAACATATTACCAATGATATTGCGATTGGTTTGAGAGTTTCTATCGAAGTGGCTGAAAGAATTAAAATAGAATATGGCGGTTGTTTTTCAGATGCTGTTTCAAAGAAAGAAGAGATTGATTTGTATGAACTCGGTACAGGTGAACACGAAATGATTAAACGAAAATATTTGAACGAAATCATCGAAGCACGCGTGGAAGAAATCATGCAAAAAATTGATGATGAATTGAGGAAAGTACAACGTAGTGGGATGTTGCCTGCCGGCATAGTATTTACCGGAGGTGGAGCGAAGTTGACCGGTCTGGTTGATGCCGCCAAACAGTATTTACGTTTGCCAGCCACTTTGGGTTATCCTTTAAATTTTGTCAGTGCAACTGATAAGATAAACGATTTATCTTTTGTAAATGTGGTAGGTTTAGTGAAGTGGGGAAGTACAATGTCTCAAACTAGTCAAAAAACTAAAAGCGGTGGAATGGTCAGTGGAATGAAAAGTGTGGGATCTTTTTTGGCCGGCTCAAAAGAGTGGTTTAAAGCCTTATTACCTTAACTATTCACACTGAACACAAAAATAATTTCTTGACATTCATAGTCTCCTCGTATAAACTAAATAGCGGATAACCTCCGTTATTTTTATTTACCGATAGTGAACACTAAAATTATTCATATGCCCCAAGTTAAACCTGAGATGGAAACCTTTGCCAAAATTAAAGTTGTTGGAGTGGGTGGTTCTGGTGGTTCTGCTGTAAATCGCATGGTGGCTGCAAAAATTCGTGGTGTTGATTTTGTTGTACTAAATACAGATGTTCAGGCTTTGCACCATAGTACCGCTCCTCAAAAATTGCATATTGGCAAAAGTGTCACTCGCGGTTTGGGAGCTGGTATGGATCCTGAAGTTGGTAGAAAAGCAGCTGAAGAATCTCAAAATGAAATTCGCGAAATTTTGAAAGATAGTGACATGGTATTCATCACCTGTGGTTTAGGTGGTGGTACTGGGTCAGGTGCAAGTTCGGTTGTTGCCGAAGTGGCCAAAGAACTCGGTGCTTTGACAGTAGCGGTAGTAACCAAACCATTTGGATTTGAAGGACCAAAACGTCGTGACATTGCAGACGCTGCTTGGGAAAAATTGGCTCGTAGTGTTGATGCAATTATTACAATTCCAAATGATCGAATTTTACAAGTGATTGATAAAAAAACTACTTTGCTTGAAGCGTTTAAAATTGTTGACGATGTGTTACGTCAGGGTGTTCAAGGGATTTCTGAGATCATCACTACTCCTTCGCTTATCAATGTTGATTTCGCTGATGTGAAAACCATTATGAAAAATACTGGTTCAGCCTTGATGGGTATCGGTACTGGAACTGGTGAAAACAGAGCGATCGACGCTGCCAAGATGGCAATCTCGAGTCCACTGTTAGAACTTTCTATTGATGGTGCTCATGGCATCCTCTTTACAATTACCGGTGGTCCTGATTTGGCAATGAGCGAAGTTAGTGAAGCTGCTAAGATTATTACTAGTTCTGCTGCTGAAGATGCCAAAGTTATTTTTGGAGCTACAATTGATGATACTATGACTGGCAGTATGCGTATCACGGTAATTGCCAGTGGTTTTGATGAGCGTCAGTCAGCTTCTTCAAATAGTGAGGATGAAGGAACATCCTTTTTTAGCGCCAACAAATTTACCAATACAAGTTTTTTACGTAGAGCTCAAAAAGAAGAGGAAGAGGAAGAAAAAAAATTCAAACAATTTACACAAAAACCAATAGTTCAAGCACCAGCTCCGATTTCTCCTCCAACCCCACCACCTATGAATTATGGTTTACCAAAAGAAGAAGTCAGATCAGCGCCCATTTCTGCTCCAAAGACTAAAGCAGACGACGAGCTAGAAATTCCAGCATTTATTCGTAAGAAAATGGGTATCTAATATTTTCTAAAACATCCCGTAAGCCACTTGGCGGACGGGATGTTGTTTTTTAAAGGGGGAAATGGTAATATTATGTAGTAAAGTTTGTAAATAAATATGAGATGTCCAGTTTGTAATCACAAAAATACTAGTGTTGTTGATACCCGTCCAGCCGACAATGATTTGGCGACTCGTCGTCGTCGCGAATGTGATAAGTGTGAATATCGTTTTTCTACCATTGAAGAAACCGAGTTGCTCGATTTGATTGTTGTAAAGCGTGATGGTCGTCGAGAAGCCTATATGCGTGATAAATTGGAAAATGGCATAAGACGTTCGTTGACCAAAAGATCCTTTACACAAGAAAATTTTCATCATCTTTTACATGGTATCGAACGTGATATTCAAAAAAAGAAAAAACACGAAATCAGTAGCGGTGAGTTGGGAGAAGTGGTGATGAAGAATTTACGTGGTTTTGATAAAGTTGCTTATATTCGCTTTGCCAGTATCTATCGGGATTTCAAAGATGTCAAAAATTTTGAAAATGAATTAAAACGTTTGAGCAAATAATATGTTTAGACACAAAAATACAGTTGATTTAAAAGAGGAAAACAAAAAGACAGTGGTTATAAAAGATGCATCTTTAGTTGGGGCAACAGCTATTTCAACCCCTAAAGTCGTTACTCCAAAAACAGACACCGAAATGATCAAGGAATTGTTGGAGAAGAATTTAAAATGGTCGCAAATTATTTACGAACAAAATCGCAAGATCAATAACAAATTAATGTGGTCAGCGATTTTTAGTTGGTTTCGGGTATTGCTAATTTTAGTGCCATTAATTTTGGCCGCTTGGTTTTTACCGCCTTTGTTAAAAAATTTACAAAATACCTACGGAGGTTTGTTGGGTGGTAAAACTGTTTCTGTTGAACCAAATACAAAATCGATTGATCAGTTGATGAAACTTTTGCCACTTGATCCTGCTAAACAAGAACAATTAAAAGCATTATTAAAATAACATTATGCATAAACACACCAAAATTGTTGTAACTATTGGACCAGCTTGTGAAGACAAAGAAATTCTTAGACAGATGATAAAAGCAGGAATGAACTGTGCTCGACTAAATTTTTCCCATGGCAGTTATGATGAATTTACAAAAATATACAATAATGTTAGAGAGTTAGAATTAGAACTAGACGAACCAATTATTATCTTACAAGATTTACAAGGCCCAAAAATTCGCATTGGAGAAATGCCAGAAGCTGGTGTGGAAATTGAAGATAATAGTGAAGTAGTTTTTAATACAAAAAATAGTAAATATGTAGAAGGAGAAATTCCATTTAATCACCCAGAGCTTTATAATTTTTTAAAAGCCGGGGACAGATTATTGATCAACGATGGTCGTTGTGAAACTAAAATTGAAAAATTAGCTGATGGGAAAATTTATGCCAAAGTAATCGAAGGTGGTTTGCTCACTTCTCATAAAGGTGTAAATTTACCTGATAGCGATATTTCACTTTCTTCTTTGACAGTTAAAGATAAAGAGGATTTGATGTTTGGTGTAAAGATGGGAGTCGATATGGTGGCAATTTCTTTTGTAAATCGTGCCGAAGATGTTTTGGACACACGTTTTCTCATCAAGGAATACGAAACAAAATTGGGTATAGAGCCTGAGCATCCAATTCAAATTATTGCCAAGATTGAACGTCCTCAAGCTGTTGAAAATATTGAATCAATATTATCGGCTGCTGATGGTGTTATGGTTGCTCGCGGTGATTTGGGAGTAGAGATTCGTGCTGCTGAAGTTCCTATGGTTCAAAAAATGATCATTGAGGCGGCTAACAAAATCGCCAAACCGGTAATTGTGGCTACGCAAATGTTGGATTCAATGACCTCCAGCCGCCGCCCAACTCGTGCAGAAGTTTCTGATGTTGCCAACGCCGTGATTGATCACGCTGATGCTGTAATGTTGTCTAATGAAACCTCAGTAGGTGAACATCCAGTATTGGTAGTAGAGACTATGGCGGATATTATTGTGACTACTGAAAAATCTCACTATGATGATTTGGGCTTGCCAAATTTAGCAGAAAGAAATCTTAGCTCAGAGAATGCGATCACTAATTTGTCACGCGTCTTAGCTGAAGAAGTAAAAGCCAAGGCAATCGTAGTCGCTTCTATTTCTGGTAGTACCGGTCGTTTGATTAGTAGCGTTCGTCCTAATGTTCATATTGTCGTTGCCACTACCAGCGAACGTGTTCAACGCCAATTAAATTTATCTTGGGGTGTACGTCCATTTATTTTGCATCCTTGTCGATCGATTGAAGAGTTGGTAGAAAATTCGATTAATTATATTAAAAAAAGACACTTGGTAAAGACTGGAGAAAAAGTAATCATTGTTGCTGGTGAGCCGGTGGGGGAAGCCGGTAAAATAAATTTGT
>CAINUM010000044.1 GCA_903853785.1 Candidatus Magasanikiibacteriota bacterium | reverse complement strand
ATTTAGTATATTCAGTTTATTTAAAACACATTGTTATTTTTGATATTTTAATAATTTCACTTTTTTATCTTATAAGAATTTTGGTCGGTGGTTTGGCAGTTGGAGTGCCTATCTCAAACTGGCTAGTGCTTTGTGTTTTTTTTGTTAGTTTAGTGGTTATAATTGGAAAAAGAATTGGCGAGATGGGTCAGATTAACAAACGCAAGGTTTTGCATTACTATAGCAGTGATTTTCTAAAACAATTATTGTCAGTATCTGCCAGCCTAACAATTGTTTCTTATGGGTTGTATAGTATTTTAGGTTTTCATTTGGGCAACCACTCATCGATGGTAGTTTATTCGATTTTTTTTGTGGTGTTAGGAGTTTTTCGCTATCTGTATTTGATTTATTTTTCTGATCAGGTAGAATATCCAGATAGATTAATTTTGCATGATAAAGTCGTTTTTGGTAGCGTGTTTACTTGGGCGATATTTATGCTCTATGTTATTTATTTTTAATAACCAAGAATATGTCAAAATATTTAATTACTGGTGGCTCTGGTTTTTTAGGAATAAATTTAATACGTTATTTGTTAGCACGAGGGCATAAAGTAAGATCGCTTGATTTTGCACCATTTGATTATCCGGAAAAAAGCAGTATTGATGTTGTTTTGGGTGACATAAGAGATAAAGGTGTTGTTGAAAAGTGCATGGATGGTATCGAAATTGTAGTTCACACAGCTGCAGCGTTGCCTCTTTATGATAAAGAGGCAATATTTTCTACCGATGTGAATGGTACAAGAAATATTTTACAAGCAGCATTAAATCAAGGAGTTGATAGGGTTGTTCACATATCGTCGACCGCAGTTTACGGTATTCCAGACCACCACCCACTGTGTGAAGATGACAAACTGGTGGGAGTTGGTTATTACGGACAGGCAAAAATTCAGGCAGAAGAGGTCTGTAAAGAATTTCAAAAAAAGGGTATGTGTGTATCCATAATTAGACCAAAATCTTTTGTTGGACCAGAGCGTCTCGGAGTGTTTGCTTTATTTTATGATTGGGCCAAAGATGGGAAAAATTTTCCAATGATTGGAGATGGGAAAAATAGATACCAATTGCTGGATGTAGAAGACTTGTGTCAAGCAGTTTATTTATGCGCTACACAAGATAAAAATATTGTTAATGACACATTTAATATTGGAGCCAAAGACTTTACTACGATGGGTGAAGACTATCAAGCGGTTTTAGATGTTGCTGGTTTTGGTAAAAAAATAGTAGGCTTTCCAGCACAACCGATGATTTTAACTCTTAGGTTTTTAGAATTACTACATATCTCACCACTTTATAAATGGGTTTATGAAACTGCGTCTAAAGATAGTTTTGTATCAACAGAAAAAGCAGAAAAATTATTGAATTTTAAACCAAAGCATTCAAATAAACAAGCTTTGATTAGAAATTATTATTGGTATATTAATAATTTAAATAGTTTTAAAGATCAATCAGGTGTTTCTCATCGTGTTCCTTGGAAGCAAGGTGTTTTAAAAGTTGCTAAAATTTTTTTTTAATTTATGAAATTTAAAACAATTTTAATCGTAATATTAAAGAATATTGAAATTTGGTTGTATAAATTTTTGGGTTTAGAAAATAAGATTGTGCCATATAAAATTTTAATTAATTTAACAAATAATTGTAATTCTCGGTGTACATTTTGTAGTATTTGGCAGATTAATAAAGAAAACGTAGAATTAATGGAAGAAGAAATAGGGCTTAATGATGTAGTGAATATCTTTAAGGATTTAAATAAAAATTTACTTTGGCTGTCGCTGTCAGGTGGAGAAGTTACACTTGTTTCATATTATAAAGAAATGATTTTAGCGGCAAAAAAATATTGTCCTAATTTAAAAATTCTTACTTTTACGACTAATGCAATCGCTTCGCAAAGAGCAGTTGATTACGCTTTGTTTGCCAAGTCTCAGGGTCTCGATGTATTTGTTAATATCAGTCTTGATGGTGATAAAAATACTCACGATACTTTAAGGGGAATTCCCGGAGGTTACGATAGCTGCTTGAAGACATATGATTTAATGAAGATAAATAAGGTTGTTTGTTATTTTGGTTTAACTATTAGCGATTTGAATTATGAATTCATAAAGGATAAATACAAGGAAATGAATGATTCTATGAAGTCCATTACCTTTGTTCACAGCGGCGGTATTTACAATAAAATAAATCAGCCAAATTATAATAAAATTTACAAAGGACTTGAATATATTTATAAAAATTATAAGTTAAATCATGTTTCTGAAATCATAGAAAAAATTCATATTAAAATATCATTATTTTTTGTAAGAAATGAAATGCGTAGTAATATAATACCCTGTGAAGTTATGAATACGTCGGTTCACATTATGCCTTATGGAGAGATAAAACCTTGTATGTATTTACCTTCTTTAGGCAACATAAAGAATGATAAAATAACCCAAGTTTATTCAAGTGACGAAGCGGCTAAAATAAGGAAATTAATTAAAAAAGATGAGTGCCCACATTGTTGGATGAATTGCTATTCACCTCATTCGATTATGCAACATCCTCTAAAATCACTTTGGTATTTATTAATTAAATAGTTATGCTCAGTGTCATCATACCAGTTTATAATGAATTTTCAACGTTGCCAAAGTTGTTGAATGTACTATTCCTAGTTCCATGGCCAGATGGTTTTGTGTTAGAAGTTATTGTAGTAGATGATGGGAGTGTTGATGGTACAAGAGAATGGCTTATTGAAAATGAAAAAACATTGGGTATAAAATTATTTTTACATTCAAAAAATAAAGGTAAAGGAGCTGCTCTTCGAACAGGTTTTAATAATGCAAGCGGCTCGGTTGTAATAGTACAAGACGCCGATCTTGAGTACGATCCAAATGAGATCATTGATGTCGTCACCCCTATAATTAAAGGTAATACAAAGGTTTGTTACGGATCAAGGTTTTTGAAGCAGGATCAAATAATAGATAGTGTTGATTGGGTCAAAAAGCATCGAGGGTCATATTTCTTTGCATATATTGGTGGTAGAACGATAACACACTTCTGTAATTTTTTATTTGGAAGCAATCTAACTGATGAACCAACTTGTTACAAGGCTTTCGATAAAATATTTTTAGATGATATCAAACTAACTTCAAATGGTTTTGAATTAGAGCCAGAATTGACTGCTAAAGTTTTAAAAAGAACAACAATCCTTGAAGTTCCAATTCATTATTATCCACGTACTTACGAAGAAGGAAAAAAAGTAAATTGGAAAGATGGAGTACGTGCTTTATGGAAGCTTTTAAAACACAGAATTGTTGATTAAGGTATGAATCAAATTTTTAATAATTTATTTTCTATTATAATAATATTTGGCCTGATTCACGTCGCTTATGCATTGGGTAATTATTGTGTTAAGAAGATGGTATCAAAACAAATTATAAACCATGGTTTTGATATAGCCTTAGCAGTGATTTTAGGTTATGGTATAATGGCCTATTTTACGCTGATTATTTCTTTGTTTGGACCATTGAACAAGGTATTTATTTCATTAATTTTATTATTAGTAGTAATCTTAGGTCGTTTAAATATTTATGAAGTATATAAAATATTTGGACTGGCGATAATTAAAATAAGAAATTGGGGAAAATTGAGCAAATTTTTATTTGCTAGTATTATTTTTTGTTTTATGTTTTATTTGAGTTCTGCACTGGTCCCTCCGTACAGAACAGATGCTTTAGCGTATCATCTTCCAGAAGTCGCTGGAATCGCAAATGGTGGAGCGGAATATTTTCAAAGAAAATTCAGTGGACCAGGATTGTTTTATGGAAATCTTCCAGTTTTAATGGAAGTGTTGTATTCAATTCCGTATGTTTTAAATGGTCCAATCGCCGTACATCTTTTACATTACAGCATCCTAATTTTTGCATTGATTGGAATATTTTTTTTTATATGTGAAAAATTTGATGAAAAGAAGGGGCTTTATTCGGTTTTGGTAGTATTTTCATTATACGAACTATTTGTAAACGCAACCAATGCATATATCGATGCAGCAATGACATCATTTGAGATTCTTGGGCTATTAGTACTTTTAGAATGGCTAGTTAAAAAAGAAAACAATAAACTACTCGCAGTGTCTGGTTTTTTGTATGGTTTGGCTTTTTCAACAAAATATAATGCAGTTTACGGAGTATTGATTGCTTCCACGCTTTTGTTACTAAATCAGATTACAGACAGACGCGGTTTAAAGGAAATATATAAAACCTTATCATTTTTTATTGTGCCAGTATCTTTAGTAGCAGGTTTTTGGTATATTAAAAATTTAGTATTATTAGGCAATCCTGTTTATCCATTTTATTTTGGTCACTATGGTTATACGGACAACGTTTATAAATCAATTTTAGAAGCTATCAACTCATTTGTTCACGCAAGGACATTAAAAAATTTTTTAATTTTTCCGTTCCTTTTTTTTCTTAACAGTTATTATATAGTCTTATTTTTAGCAGTCATTTCTTGGCCTTTAATTTTTTTTAATAAGGCGCTGAAGAGTAGATTGATTTTGATTTATGTATCTATATACGCATTTGTTTATACAGTAGTATGGTTTTTTGTTGCTACACACCAGATTAAATTCTTTTTTGTACCGGCTGTATTGCTTTTAATGTTATTTGGAATTCAATTAGATGAAAATATTAAAAAGATTATTAAATTCATAAACTACAAATATTTAATAATACTAGTCTCTGTATTAACAATTTTGGTTTGTTATAAAATTGTTACTGTAAAAAATAATTATTTCATAACGGTAAAAAAGACAGACTTATGTTACAATTTTGGTTTGTGTGATAAATTAAAATTTTATGAATCTAAAAAATTAGGTTCTATCTATCAAGTGAGTAATTATATAAATTTGAATTTTAAGAATACAATATTTACCGATATATGGAGTTCGGCAAGATTTTTTTTACAAAATAATAATACTTTTTTACCACCCGGAGATTATTTATTAAACAATCAAGATATTAATTCGAGCACCTTCGCGGCATATCTTCGTGATAAAAATATTAAGTATGGGATGGTGGATAGTAATGAAAAATTAAGTGAGTTAACAAATCAAGATCCGTCTGGAAATTTATTTGACGACCCAATTAATGTGTCGTTCAGAAATAAAACACAATTATTAGAATCCGTCGTTAAAAAATTCGGAACCAAAATTTACGATGAATTCGGGGTTCAATTATATAAATTTGATTTTTAATTTTGAACGTATGAAAAATATCTATGTTTTAAAAAATAGTGGTAGATTGGCAAATCAGCTGTGGTTAGCTGCGAGCGTGTATGCGTACTGTTTAGAAAAAAAATATGTTTATAGAAATTTAGTATTCTATAGATATCAGCATTTATTTGGTCTAAAAACCAATTTTTGGTTTATAGATAATATATTATGCAAACTCCCAAGAAAAATTAATGCTATCGTTTATCTTTTTATTGCGATCATTATTAAATTTTTCAATAAGAGTTATATTATTGATACACATGATTTAAATTTTTGTTTACCACCAAGTATCAATAGTGATGAAAATCAAAAAAAACTATTATCTCAAATTGACCACTCAGATCACGACTATTATTTTTGGGGTTGGGCATTTAGAAATCCAGATGGATTGGAAAAATATCGAAAAGAAATATGTGAATATTTTAAGCCACTAAATAAGTATTGGGATAAATCGAAAAGTGTTTTAAATAAATTTGCCGAGCAGAACTCAGTTTTTGTTGGTGTTCATGTTAGACATGGTGATTATAAAGTATGGAATGGTGGAGAATTTTATTACACATTTGAAGAGGTGGGCGTTTTGTTAAAAAATTTTTTGTCTAATCAAAATACAACTAAAAAAATAGTCTTTGTTTTATGTTCAGACGATGTAATTGAATTAAATTTTTTTAATGGTTTAAATGTAGTTTTGGGACCCGGTGATATGATTGGAGATTTGTATACTTTGTCCGAATGTGATATTATAATCGGCTCAACAGGGACTTATGGTAAATGGGCTGCCTATTACGGGAATATACCATTTATTGCATATTCTAGGGAAAATATAAACTGGCCAATTATTGAATAGCTTGATTAAATAGTAACATTATGAAATTTTCAATAATCACTTGTACTTATAATAGTGATAAGTGGATTTTAAAAAATATTAAAAGTGTTTGTGAACAGTCGTTTAAAGATTATGAGCATATTTTTATTGATGGTTTTTCTAAAGATAATACTTTGGATATAATTAATGATTATAGAAATAATTATCCCGACAAAGTTAGGTTATTCAATTTGTCGCCCAGTGGTATTTCTGGTGCTATGAATGAAGGTATAAAAAAATCTAGCGGTGATTATCTGATTCATTTACACTCGGATGATAGTTTTTTTGATAATAAGGTATTAGAGGATGTAGCTAATTTTTTAGATTCTGCTAGTGTGGATTGGATTTACGGCAAGATAAACGTCGTCGAAGAGAGTGGTTTGAAAGTAGGTGTTTTTCCAGAAAAAAAAATATTTCAACAAAATTATAAAAGTAAAATT
>CAINUM010000043.1 GCA_903853785.1 Candidatus Magasanikiibacteriota bacterium | reverse complement strand
GTGTTACCAAAGCTAAAGGAGGAAGTGGCTTTAGTAATCCTGATAGTAACATCTTTATTCCAATCACTACGGCTCAAAGATATTTAGCCGGTGACACTTATGTTTCTACCATTAGTGTTGAAGCCCTTGATCAAAATTCTATGACAATAGTGCAGCAAGACATAACAAATTTATTATTAACTCGTCATAAAATTTCAAACCCCTTGTCTGCTGATTTTTCTGTTATGAATCAAGCGGATATAGTAGCGACTGCTTCAAGTGTGACTAACACGTTCACAATGCTACTTGCGTCTATTGCAGGAATTTCATTACTTGTTGGTGGTATTGGAATTATGAATATGATGCTAACCACAGTGACTGAACGCACCCGCGAAATCGGATTACGCAAGGCGATTGGAGCCGATAGAAAAGACATTAGCAATCAATTTTTATTAGAAGCGGTTACATTAACTTTTGCTGGGGGAATATTTGGGATTATGTTAGGATGGTTACTTTCGCTGGCAGTTTCTAAATTTGCGGGTATGAATACTCAGATTTCACCTTCATCGGTGTTGTTAGCATTTGGCGTATCAGCTCTGATCGGTGTGGTATTTGGATATTACCCTGCAAGCCGTGCAGCTAAACTGAATCCAATTGATGCTTTACGTTACGAATAAATTAATTTATTAATTAATATTATAAATATGCAAAAAAAAATACCCCAGATTATAGCCGGAATATTAGTGGTAGGAGCCCTGTCGTTTTATGGAGGTATGAAATATGGAGAAATTAAAACAACAGCATCTGGGACGTTAGCACAAGGCCAACAGCGAGGTTCTGGACAATTTGGTGGTGCAAATGGTGGAGCTCGAACTGGTGGAGGAAATCGTGGAGGGGTTGGGGCTGGTTTTGCAAACGGAGAAGTTTCATCTGCAGACGATAAAAGTTTGACTGTTAAAATGCGCGACGGTAGTTCAAAAATAATAATTTTATCAGGTTCTACTCAAATATTAAAATCTACCACTGGAACGTTGGGTGATGTCGTGTTGGGAACTCAAGTCACAGTAACAGGTAATCCAAATTCTGACGGAAGTGTTACAGCTCAATCAATTCAAATTAGACCAAATATCCCAAATAGTACTACGACAAGCAAATAAACTTAATTTTAAAAAGCGACCACATGGTCGCTTTTTATGTTTAAGATTTTATGATATAATTATTATATGAAAAAAATCGAATTTAAATTCAATTATTCAAATTTAAAAGTCGCTTTGCCAGATCAAGCCGGTGAAAGTGTTTTGGCTGAAATTTTTAAAGAACGAGAATATAAAATTGCCGAACCGGTTATTACTCTTGCAAAAGAACCTATTTTGGATGTTGGAGCACACGTCGGCTTATTTTCTATGTATGCGCGCATACTAAATCCAGATGTATTGATTTGTGCGTTGGAACCTGAAAAAAATAATTTTGAATTATTACAAGCAAATATTAAAGAAAACAAATTAAAAAATATTAAAGTTTCTAATTTAGCATTAGGCGGACGAACTGAAAAAATTAATTTAATAATTTCTTCCGATAGTCATAACCACCATTTACAAGGCGCTCCGGAAATTATTAAAGAAAAAGTGGAGGAAAGTGCAATTCAATTAGTTCAATCGTATTCTCTTCGAGATTTTTTGAATCAGGAAAAAATTAATTTTATTTCATTATTAAAAATGGATATTGAAGGAGGGGAATACGATGTTTTCTCCGCTTGTATGCCAGCTGATTTTGCCCGTATTAAATATGTAATTATGGAATACCACAATTATGGCGGACTTCATTACAAAGCATTGGAAACACAGCTAAGAGAACATGGTTTTGGTGTGCAAATATTTCCATCAAAATTTGACAAAAGAATGGGTTTTATTTTTGCAAGAAATAAAAGAGTATGATCAAACCACATGAAGCTTGGATAGTGTCAGTCGGAATGGGCTATGGCCATCAACGCGCCGCCCATCCTTTGCGTTTTTTGTCTCCAAACAATAAAGTTATTTTAGCGAATAACTACGAAGGTATTTCCAAAGCCGATTACAATTTTTGGAATAGCTCCCAAGCATTTTATGAGTTTTTTTCAAGATCGCAAGCACTACCAATAATTGGAAAATTTATTTTTGATATTTTTATTGATCGCATGCAAAGAATTTTGCCGTTTTATCCAAAACGCGATCTTTCGAAACCAAGTTTGCAAGCCAAAATCAATTATTCCAGTATCAAGCGCGGATTTGGCAAAGATTTAGTGGCTTTTCTTAATACAAAAAGTATACCATTAATTACTACATTTTTTACGGTTGCTTTTTTTGCCGAAGAACATGGTTTTAAAGACGAAATCTTTATTGTTGTCTGTGATAGTGATATTAGTCGTGCATGGGCACCGTTAAATCCACAAAAAAGTCGAATTAAATATTTAGCTCCATGTCGACGTGTGGTGAATCGTTTGAAGGAATATGGTGTTAAGGATGAAAATATATTTTTAACTGGCTTTCCGTTGCCAGATGCGAATTTGGGCGGAAAAAATTTAGGTATTTTAAAAACAGATTTAGCAGAAAGAATTATCAATCTTGATCCAGAACGCCATTATCGTCAAAAATATTTCCAGACAATTAAGCAATTTCTAAAAGGTGTGAAAATGACAGATCGACATCAACACCCATTAACCCTTACTTTTGCGGTGGGTGGAGCCGGCGCACAGAGGAAGATTGCTAAAGATATTTTATTTAGTCTGCGAGATAAATTATTAAAAAATGAAATAAATTTTAAACTGGTTGCAGGTACACGCAATGATGTATATTTATATTTCAAAAATTATATTGATGAACTTGGTTTAACCAAGTTACTTGGAAAAAATCTGCACATAATTTTTGCGGTCGAAAAAGAAGATTATTTCGTGCAATTTAATGAGGCGCTTCGAACTACCGATATTTTGTGGACAAAACCAAGTGAACTAGTTTTTTATACCGCCCTAGGCATTCCAGTGATTATTGCTCCACCGCTTGGATCGCAAGAAAAATTCAATAAAATTTGGTTGAAAACAATAGGGGCGGGGATTAGTCAGGAAGATCCAAAATTTACTCATGAATGGCTATTTGATTGGATTAATAGTGGTTGGTTGGCGGAAGCTGCAATGTCTGGATTCTTGGACGGACGACAATTTGGGGTGCAAAACATAACTGATGTGGTATTCCACGGTGTGAAAGAACCGGCAAAAAACTATCAGTTATTATAGGTGGTTAGACGGTTGACATAGAAAGAAATATTTTGTATACTATTCACTAGTTCAATTTGAACAATATTCCGGGGTAGCGCAGTGGTAGCGCAGTTGACTGTTAATCAATTGGTCGTGGGTCCGAATCCCACCCCCGGAGCAATTCAGAACGAGCAGGCCCGCAAGGGTCTGTTTTTGTTTTATCTAAGCCATTTTCTAGCTGTTCGAAAATTTTATTTAGCCTAGGCATCCATTTAAGTAAAAATTCGAACGCAGGAGTGCATTTTTCCTTGATTCTATTGTCTTTTAAGTCAAAGTTCGAAAATATATCACTCAATAATTGCCGTTTTACTTCAATTGGTGTGTTGATGTTTAGAAAATTTCTTTTTGCGTTGAAAGCAAGCTCGTGAATAGTGATGGCAGTTTTACGATATTTTTCCTTTGAATCATCTAAAGCGTTGAGGTTTTTGGTTATCTCTATTTTTGCCTTGCCATATTCCTCATTTTTCTTGTTATAAAATTCAAGGGTTATAATTCTATCTACTTTGTCGTCGTAAATAGCCTCAATTCTTTGCTCTAATTTTACTAGTTCGGCATTTAGAACTTTCCTTTTTTCCTCAGTAAATTCTATTTGATCAGTGTGGCTATCCTTGAGAGATTTTTCAAGCCATTTTAGAACTCTTTCATTACTTGGAGATATTTTTTCTAATAAAGGAATTAACATGTATTCTAAATCATCCTGTCTAATATATTTTCTTTGCGAACAAGGTCGGTAATGATTACAGTGTCCGTACCATTGACCTTTTTTCGTATCCCAAGTAATTGTACCACCACATTCACCGCATTTTACTTTTCCTTTAAATAACGGTAAATGTTTTCTATATCGTGGAGCACTGCCTAACGGTCTTGTTAGTACCTCAACTGCTTTGTTAAATAGTGTTTCGCTAATTATCGGCACATGTTGAGCCTCGTAAATTTTGCCTTTCCATCGCATTTTGCCACAATAGAAAGGGTCGGTTAATAATCGGTGCATGACACTCTTGCCAACCTTTCGATTGCCAATTGATCTCAGACCGTTGTTGTAGAGCTCATCAGACAGCCTTTTAAGCGAATAATTGCCCGTAGCGTATAGATTGAACATCTCTTTGATAAAAGGTGCCACAGCCTCGTCTAGGACGTGAGTTTTGTGCCCTTTTTCGCCAATGGTTCTATATCCTATTGGTGGTTTGGAAGGCAACCAACCATCTTCAATTTTTGCCTTTTGCCCTTTCTTAACTTCTTCGCTCAAATTATCAATATAATTTTTAGCAAATAATATTCTAATACCCCAATTTAATTTTTCTTGTGACTTTGAATCTCGGTGCATGACTAAACTGTCTTTTACCAAATGTACTTGTCGCTCGTTATCATCATCAAGCCATTGATCAATTGCTACCATGTCTTTAAAATTTCTCGTGAGGCGGTCGGCTTTTTCACAGACGATAATTTTAATGTTGGCTTTTTCAATATAGCTCATCATCTCGGAAAATTTGTCTCTTTGTTTTTCACCGCTAGCACTTTCCGAAATTTTAAATATTTTATCAACTGCGATTTCTTTTTTCTCGCAGTATTCTTTTAAATATTTTTCTTGGGCCGGCAAAGAATAGCCAGTTTCTTCTTGCTCTTTACTTGATACTCTGCAAAAAATAATACACTTGAGATTTTCAGTAACCATATTTTTCTATTACTGCTTCAATATCTTCTTTTGTGATAGGCTTGTATACTATTTCATTCAGATCAACCATGGCGATACATTGTTCCAATGCTTCATCCAAACTAATGTCTTCTTTGAATACTTTTTTATACAATCTTTGAAACTCCAATACATGTTTTTCTTCTACGTGCATATAAGAAATATGTTAAATAACAAAAAGGGACGGTCTTGGCTACCCAACAAAACAAAGCAAAGGCTTATATTTGTCGGACAAGAACCGCCCCTTATTGGGGACAAATAAAAAAACCTTTACCTTGTTATAAATTGTTGGGTAGCAATTACATCTTACCACAATTATGGTTTATTACAAGCTATATAAGCTTCTTTGAGATGTTTAAAGTAATTTACAATGCCATTGGCAATTTCAGTAGCTTCTTCGTAGTTTAGATTTTCACCGTATTCCTCTTTTACTATAATTTGAAATTCCCGTACCAATTCTTCGCTGATCATAATTTCCTCCGTCGCTGGTATTAACCTACACATTCTCTAAAAGAGAATATGCCGAATAATCAACCTTGCCAGTGTATTCGCTGGAAAATGTTTTTTCAAAAATAGGTGTTATCGACTTAACATATTTATTGAAAAAACTAAACGCTTTATCGCCAGTCATTTCAACCGGCTTATCTAGTGTTTGTGAACAAAAGAATTTCTTTTTTCTAAACATTCGCTTATCAAACATATCTTTACCAAGATATTTACAGAAATATGCGCCCATGTTTGTGACTTGTCGGACTTCTTTAATTTTTACAAATCCGTTCTGCCAATATTTTGTTGCAAATTTTCTTTCCCATTGGAATAATTTTTCCGTACTTGTATCTTTGGGGCCAAGATTGCAAAGTAGGTGATAGTGAACAGATCCGCCCTCGGGTTTAATCCGTCCGTCAAAGTAGGTATCTTTCTGAAATTCATTAACAGCAATGTATCTAAATTCCGGATAATTGTATGTAATTCGTTTTATAAACAAATTAAATAAATTGTTAGCTGGATCAAGGCTGGGCATAGACTTAGCAAAAGTGAGTGTTAGAAATTGATTAAGGTATGGATTGGTATTTACGAGACGGCGAATATTAGTGCGAGTACGTGAAATTGAAAATTTGGTTTTGAGTGTTTGTTCTTCTTTGACTTGGGCTTGTTCTTTTTGTAATTTTTCTTTTTCTTCATCACAACCCCATATTTCAACTATCTCTGCCCATTCATTTTCTTTTTTCTCTTTTTCTAATTCATTTTTTCGTTCAATCTCTCGTTTACGACGCATATAACCGCGAAGCATTTTTTTGTCTTTGTAGTGATAGACTTCAATTTCCTTTCCGGATTTTATTAATTTGAAATCATAGAGTTCAATCATGATTAATTTTAGTTAAAGATGAATTACAAAAGCGTCTCATTTATTTCTCTAGATGTGTGCATATAATCTAGTTATGGAGGAACAACTCATTCGTTTAAACCTTTTTATGCACGCAATTTTTTTGGCCGGTCGGGCAGACCGCCCAAAAAAGATTGCCGGTACAAATAAAAATAATTTAAAAGCGAATTAACCTTGAATTTACCGCATTAGGGCTAGTTATTTTAGCGTCAGCTTATCCAGAATCAAGGTAGTATTCTTCAAATCTCCACCTTGACTATGGCAAGCTATCTGCCGCTTGTTTTAGCCCGTTCAATGCGGATATATGGCCACGCTTGAATATTATTATTGGCCAGTATATTTAAACGTATGGAAAAACTAATTTCCACATGGACAGGTTCGGCAACCACTGCCGAATTAGTGAAAGACCAAATCACAGACCGTTGGGGTCAAGATGAGGCGAACAATTACGATCCTAAAAGTAATTGTTTAACTTTTAACCGTTGGCTTGAAAACGGATATAAAGTAAAAAAAGGTGAAAAGGCCATTAAGTCTTTTATTGTTATTGAACAGAAAGACAAAGAGGGTACAGTCGTTCGGAAGTATCCGAAAACGATTAACCTTTTTTATATCCGTCAGGTTGAGAAAGCCTCTTAACCGGATAAGTAATCAGGGACTGGGTCATATTGATCCGGTCCCTTTTTTCGTTTGCCTCTGCTTTGCTTGGAGTATTCAGGAATATGCGAATGGTTGGGAATTAATCCGGTGTTGTCATTAGAGTATTTGTTTTTGTAATTTCTGTGATATGGAAATTCCGGATACTCAATAAAATTAACCGCTTCGTGGGTGTTGTAACAATCTGCCTTTAGTTTGTTGAATAAGAAAAAGCGTCTTTTAATTGCCACTCGTTTTACTAAGTCATCTTTCAAGTCATGGAGCTCAAAGTATGAAGCCATAAAAAATAGTTTAAGAATATTTCTTACCTCGACAAAATATTGTCCCAGATCTCGTATTCGTTTGTCTATGTTGCCGGTGTGTTGTACTCCAGCCCAAATATCTAGAGGAATAATATTTCCATCTTTGTCTTGTCGAATATCATGGCGGTGAGCAGAAAATTTTTGTTTTGCTGACGGTGGCATTTCTTGCCATTCGCGTGAATCGAAATACCCTTGCGCTTCATCAATAAATATCTGCCCGCCTTTAATATGGAGAAGTTCCGGTATTTCAGACCAGAAATATACTTTACCTAATTTCGTTTTATCCAATTGCTTTTCTTCTACATAATTCGAGAAATCCAATTTCCAATTGGCGTAGACATCAAAGCCTTGCATAAACATATCCAAAGCGGTGTATGTCATTAAGAGTGTCTTGCCAGCTCCGGGCTTGCCTGTAATAATGGTAATCATAATTATGGTTTAAAGAATGTCGCCACTTTCAAAATGAGAGTGAATAAAAATATTGTTAGTTCTACAAATAAAACTAATAACAATATTTTAAATAACGAATATATCGGAAAGATTAAATCTATTCTGGCGAATGTTGGCGTGATTGTCGCAATAGCGTTATTTACCGCCGTTATTACCGAATCGTTCGGATTAGCGTCTGGCAATAATGAAAAAACTTTAATTAGAATTGTCTGAATGAAATCTAGCATATGGTTATTTATCATCCCCACTATTACCGCTGAATAAATGAGAAATTCGCAGTATGGTATATATTGCAAATAGGAGCCATAGAATAGCTGTAACATACGGGCGTATTCCATTGGCAAAACTTTTAACAATCGGATCGCTCGCCGAGAATATTTGTATATTCGTGTTGTATTGTTTGTCCGCCGAAACACTCTTAAAAACAATATCTAGTGAAGTACTATTTACCGCCGTTGAACTGGCGTTAAACATATTAGCGAAGCCATCGTGGAAAGCAAAGAAATAGTTAAATACTATTTTCTTTTTTAAGGCCTCAACTAATCTCGGAAATAAATAATTGGTTGTATCTGCGTTAGACGTAAAGTCCAAATCCGAAACGTATATGCTAAACGGATATTGTCGTTTCATTACGCCGGAATTTGTGAGTTGTACAACATAGTGCAAGGGGATTGTAGAAGAGGCATTTAATGTTACTTGGTAATTATTTGTGTCGGACATTGCCGAAAGTAATTTGTTGATATAACTACCATTAAGCAAATTGCTATTGGAGTCATATTGTTTAATTGTGAAATTCAAATTGCTTAATGTGGATGAACTCGGATAAACAAATTGGAAATTAAATACTGCGTTGGTTGAGCCGTAGGGCAAAGTAAGGGCGGTATCAAAAGTCGGGGATTTTATTTTAATATCATAATCGTTGTAGTAATCAAAATTAAAATACCAATCATTGGGATAACCGTTTATCACTTCAATCGTTCTAACGGAGATAAAATTCATTTGGTCGTCATAGTCCATACAGTCCGTTGAGGCACTGCTAATATCTCTGGCAACAATTCTTTTATCTCCTAGACCGTCGTAATAAAATTGTCCGGAGAATTTTCCACCAACACAATCTATGTTGTAAGTGATGTTAGAGAAATCTTCACAGTTATTTGTTAATCCAATTCTATTATTTCCGGCAATGGCACAAGTCCCCGAAACCGTAATCCAAGTATCTCGAATTTCGGGATCGTTGTTTAGTGGTGAAGTAATGGCAAAGACCGGAGGGTTGGGATCGGAGCTATATGTTTTAAACAACATATCACAAACCGCTCCTTCAGAATCTGTTCGTCGGTTAAAATCTGCATAATAATATGTTTGGCCATCAGTGTAATCGGCACTACTGCCTAGCCAATTACAATTGTTGTACATATTCGCCAAAACATATTGCGATTCATCATCGGCATAAACCGAGGAGTTTAAGAGGAAAAAATAATTTGTGTTAGGAGTAACCGTAACGACATTATCTAAAGTAAAATATACCCACTTGAAATATATGCCGTCGTTTGGCCCTCCCTCGTTGCCTCCTAAGCAATTCATACTTTTTGGAATTAAAGCGTTTAAGTCGCTCGCTGAATATGTTTTAGAGGCTAGTGGTGTTTGGCAACCACTATAATATCCGTTTACTGCCGTAGAGCATAAAGTAAAAGTTTTTGGTTTGGTGAAATCCGCAGAGCGACATAATTTTAGAGCGGCAGATTTAAAACCAGTCGTACTCGCTCCAGTTTTAAACACTTGTCCACGACCGGTTTTATTACTTTGCCAAATCATATCTTCGTTCCAATTGGAGTTTGGCGCAAATACCACATCCGGCGTCACAGTTGAAGCGTGTGCAGGAGTTAAAAACACAAAAAATACAACAACACTAAATAGTATTGAAAGTATCATTTTTGTTTTTCTTGTTAATTGAGTATACATAACCGCAGAGATAAATAATTCGTAAACAACCGTTAGCGGGGGCTTGGCACAAAAAAGGCCAGCCCCCGCCGGTAGCACCTATTTCATGAACTTCTTAGACAACTTCCAAACGAAAGTCAAAGAGAAGATGATGACACCCACAATCACGATTTGAGAAATGTTGGTGGTTATTACACCCGTGACATTTTCTTTCATCGTGGACACCAACTGTTGTGTGGTGGAGGCGACATCTGGATCGACCGCTGCGAAAGCATTAGAAGCGGCGAGCGTACCGCCGACAATGGCGGTCGCAATAGCGGCTATCTTAGTTTCACTGGCGGTGAAAAGGCTTTTGATTTTGTTAATCATATAGTCTTAATGTTATTGATTTAAATACTTAATGAATACCGATAATATGCCGACCACTGTTCCAATAATAAGACCTAGAACAATCGCTCTAGCAAAGACATCTCCGATTAAAACAAAGTTGTCCAAGTAGCAAGAGTTGTGAAGTAAGATATTTGAGGAACACATATTATTTGCCCGAGGTTATCATTATAAAAATGCTTAAGACCGTGAGAATTGCAATCGGCAATACCAGACTTAATCCCAGTCCAAGAAATATATTTGTTATGAATCCGGACATATTAGGATTTGAAAATAAGTAAAAGAATAATTATCACGAGCAAGCCGAACACTATG
>CAINUM010000042.1 GCA_903853785.1 Candidatus Magasanikiibacteriota bacterium | reverse complement strand
ACCCGCCAACACATAATCCCCTACAGAAATTTTTTCATCAACAAATTTATAAATACGTTCATCAAAACCTTCGTAGCGCCCACATATAATTACTAGGTTCTCTAAACTAGAAAATTGTTTGGCCATTTTCTGATCAAACTTTTTTCCATCTGGATCCATGATAATTATTTTAGTTTTTGGTAGTTTGAATTTTTTCCCATCCTTTACCAAACCCATGTTTTCTAAACAAAGATAAATAGGTTCCACTTGAAGTACCATCCCTGCTCCACCACCATATGGTTTATCATCCACGTGATGTTGCTTATCCAAAGTAAAGTCACGAAAATTGTATGCCAAAATTTCAATCTGTCCATTTTTTTGGCCACGACCAAGAATACTCGCTTGAGCATAGTCGTGAATCAGATCTGGAAAAAGTGTAAGGATATTAAATTTCATAAAATGAATAATACCCTAAAAATACGTAAAAAACAAGAGCGCCGACCAATTGGCCGACGCTCTGTTTGAATTTATTTTATTATTTCTTTTTTACTACTGGAGCTTTCACCACTGGTTTTTTTACCACTGGAGCCGGTTTCTTTACCGCAATATCAAAACTATTTTCTTCAAGTAATTTACCAGTCTTGAAGTCCATAATCTGAACTTTTACTGTGTAAGTACCATCGGCAAGTTTGCTGTTCAAAACGTTTGTAACATTGGTCTTGAAAGTCTTACCTTTAGCAATCGATGTACTACCAGTAGCTTTAGCTACTGCTTTACCATTAGCATCCAATACTTGGCGAACTACTTTTACTTTTGCAGTTTTAGTAGTTTCGTTCTTGTAGGAATATGTATATTTTAGAGTGCTATTTGGTTTGTAAACTAAAGTTTTTAATGGAACGATTACAACTTTCGAATCTGGATTAGCCACTTCAAAATGAGGTGCGGTCACAATAGAGACTGGTGTTGCGACGTTGGTTGCTGTAGCAACAGGAGCAGCTATGTAACCATCTTTGAGTGTTACATTTACTTTGTAAGCGCTAGTAACACCGCCAGATGCAGAACGGAATTTAACATAAATTGTTTTTTCACCTGCGCCTTTGGATAAAGTAAATGGTTTGGTTGGAGCGTAAGTATCCCAACTTGCACCGGCAAATCCAGGGTCTTCGGAGATGGCTACTTGAGTGGCGTTTGTAGCTGAGAGATTCAAAGTTATATTTTGTGAAGTGGTCTGACCACCTGCGGACACTGTTGCGGCAGACACTGCTGAAGAAACCGATGGAGCTGAACCACCACCGCCAGTTCCACCACCAGAGGAATAAGTAGAGCCGGAATATGAGGCGGAAAGAGTGGATAGACTAGCATCTCCGTATCCATTAGAATAATTGGTCAATGTTAATGTTCCATTGCCTGAAACATCCAATCTGTTTGGTGCTGTAGAATTTGAATTGGTAATATAAAATGGAATTGTACCAACAAAATTTCCAGATGCTACACCATCTTCAGTTAAAGTAACCGTTTCAGAATCACTATAGTTAGAAGCGGCAAGTGTAACAGTAATTGTTTGTGCAGTTGACCCATTACTATTAGCGGTAGGATCATAAACTGTAATCACAACACTATTGCCTGTGCCGTTACTTGAACCACTGGTATAACTAGAAGAATTTAAACCAGCGCCGATGGCTTGTTTTTTAGCATAAGAAATACCTGAAACAATACCGTTGTTTAAATAATCTCCGGAGGCAACCAAACTATAAGTGTCTAAAGTAAGCGATCCATTATTCGTAAAAGTATTTGTTGTAGTAACGTTACCACCTAAAGTATACGTGCCGGATCCTAGCGAGAGTTTGTAATAGCTAGTACCAGTAACTATGACGGTGCCTGTGTTTGAAAAAATAAATTCTGACGTACTAGCAGTGAATGTGCCACCATTAACAAATGGAGCTCCAGTGTCTCCATAAGGACCGGACAAACGAACGGTATTATTACCCGCATTTAATGATTGTGTTGAATTTATTTGTAAGACATTGGTTGTAGTAACATTTCCACCTAAGACAACACCGGCAGCAGCAATAGAGAGGTTGAAATAAGTCCCAGTACTCACAGTGGATGAGGTACCAGCATATGTAACTCTTCCATAACCAGGATCAAACGTGCCATTATTTACAAATGGTGTGATATCCGAGCCGTATAAATACAAATTATTCGACGCACCGTAAAAAGAACCATTCAATGTACAAACATTATAAACATAAATTGTATCTGTCAGGGTTGTCACGTTTGCTCCGGTCGAATTAATTGTTAAGTTGTAATATGAGCTTGTAGGAGATATATAGGTTAATCCTACACCAGAGTACACAACGGTTGAAGTATTTCTGTTAAAGGTGCCATTTACTACGAATGGTGTACCGGTACCAGACAAAGTCAAAATAGCAGTACCGGCATTTAGTGTTTTACCACTATTGATCGTGAGAACATTACTTACCGTAGTGGAGCCAGTGAGAGTAGATGTGCTGTTAATAGTAAGATTAAAGTAAGTAGTAGAGGCAATTTGAGTATTATCGCCAGAATAAATAAAGGTGGACGAGCCTTTTACAAAAGACCCGTTCAGAACAAAAGGTATTCCGGAAGTTGTTAGATTAATATTTCTACTACCACCAGTAAGTGTTTTTCCACCGTTTACTGTCAAAATATTAGCAATTGTTGATGAAGATCCAAGCAAACAATTTGCCGCTGCAGTAAAATTATAAATCAAAGCTTCTCCGTCTCCTGATATATAACCACCGTCTGAAATAATGTTCACAGATCCTGATCCAGATTGAATTAAACTACCTGCCAAAACAAATAAATATGCGTTGATATTATAACCAGAAGCCGTTAGTGTCGCACCAGAGTTTACTGTTAAATACGTTGTTGAAGTTACGTTTCCTGTTAAAGAAACTGACGCCCCAGTATCAAAAGTTAAATTCGAAAAAGTCAAACTTCCTGGACCGCCTATAGTTTTAGAAGCTCCTGTCATCTTTACGGTACCACCTAATGTTGTCAAAGTACTTGTAACCGTAATGTTGCCCGCAACATTTACAGCGCCACCATTCATATTTATTGTACTACTAACACCTAAGTTACCTCCCACGTTTAAAATGTTATCAGTTGAAATATTCAAAGCACCAACTGTAACAGTAACATTGCCAGTAGAAGTTACTTCGACACCACTAGCGAATGATACAGTGCCGGTAAAACTTTGACTCAAACCAATTCCAGCTACTGTGGTGCTAGCATCAAAAACTATAGTATCAGCAGTGGATGTAAATAAAAGAGAATTTGTTTGATCATAAGGAGCACTCCAATTGCCCATATCAGAAACAAGTCCATTTGAAGACGAACCAGTCCACATAACAGGACCGACAGCATCGGCTTGACCACCAAAGAAAAAAGAAGACAAAAACAATACCGTACCTAATAAGGCCAGTTTACTTTTGCCAATTGTTATTGTTTTCATATTCATAAAACAATTAATTAAGCATAATTAATAAAATATCTGTAGCAAATTTTATTTTAAAAACTTGTTACAACTACATTATACATTATTTTGTTTT
>CAINUM010000041.1 GCA_903853785.1 Candidatus Magasanikiibacteriota bacterium | reverse complement strand
AGCTGGTTTTGATAAAGCGGCTATTTCACTAATAGAACCAAACCCTCCACGTGAGATAACAATCTCTGCAATCGCGTAGGCGTCTGCCATTTCATCGGTAAAAAAAGGATGGTGGTGATAAAAACTAAAAAATTTAGAAGCATGCTCAACCGATTCTTGTGGGCGTTCTTTTCCAGATAAGTGAATTATTTCACAAGTACCTTCAAGATGTGCGATCGCTTCTACTACCATTTGATTTATTTTGAACGATCCAGTCCCTCCGCCCATGGCGAGAATTACAGGTAAATCGGAATTAATATTAAACCTGTTTTTAGCACGTTCTTTATCCCCTTTTAAAATTTGAGGACGGACTGGATTGCCAAGCCACATGGTTTTATTTTTGCTAAACTCTGTAATATTTTTTTTCAAAGCAACTGTGATTGTATCGGCAAATGGCGCCATTAATTTATTGGCCAAACCAACCTGCCAATCCTGTTGGTGAATCCATTCTGGTATGCCAAGTAACGCACCTGCCCAGTGTAACGGCACACTCACAAAACCACCAGCTGAAACTAGCAAAGCCGGTTTTTCTTTTATTAAAAAAAATAATGATTGAAAAAAAGCAATCACTATTAAGACAAGATCAGATATATTCCAGAAAGAAAAATAACGACGCCATTTACCAGAAGTGAGCGCCACAAATCGAATATTGTGTTTTTCGACAAAGTCCTTTTCCGGACCATTTTTAGTCCCTATCCAAACATATTCTGTATCAGGATATTTCTCCGAATATGCTTCCGCCACCGCCAAAAGCGGAGTCACCGGCCCAAGCGTCCCTCCACCAGAAAAAATGATTTTCATAAAATAAGTTGGCAAGTTAAAAAAAGAATCACGATTACTTGTTTTTGCGGGTTATGAGCCCGAGGCTCATCCTTTCAACCTCACGGTTGAAAAAAGCATAAAACAGGTAATCGTGATGATAATATTAGTAATCCTTTAATTTGCTGATCAAATCAGAATGTTGAATCTTTTCAAGTGCCTTCGCTTCAATCTGACGAATACGTTCTCGAGTAACTCCAAATTCTTGTCCAACTTCTTCCAAAGTATGGGTCACACCGTCGCCTAAACCAAAACGCATCTCTAAAATCTTTTGTTCACGAGGAGAAAGAGATTTGATCGCCTCTTTGACATAGTCCCGCAACAGTTGAAGTCCGGCGGCACGATCTGGTGAAACATTTTTAACATCTTCAATAAAATCGCCAAGCTGAGTATCTTCATCATCATCACCAACAGAAACATCAAGCGAAACAGTATCCTGAGAAATTTTGATAATATGATTAATTTTTTCTACTTCTTCACCCATTTCAGCAGCCAATTCTTCTGGGGTTGGATCACGTCCTAAATCTTGAGTAAGACGACGCTGAACCTGCTGAAAACGGTTGATAGTTTCAACCATATGAACTGGAATACGAATAGTGCGAGATTGGTCGGCCAATGCACGTGTAATAGCCTGACGAATCCACCAAGTGGCATAGGTTGAAAATTTATAACCTTTTCTATGGTCGAATTTTTTTACGGCTCTAAACAAACCGATATTGCCTTCTTGTATTAAATCTAGAAGAGATAAACTTTTGCCAACAAATTTTTTGGCAATTGAAACAACTAAACGTAAGTTAGCTTCAATAATTTTTCGTTCGGCCGCTTTATCTCCACGTTCTTTACGTTTAGCTAGCGAAACTTCTTGTTCGCCAGTTAAGAGTGGAATTTTTCCAATTTCACGCAAATACATTTGGATAGAATCCGAAGAAATCTCACCCAAATCAAACGGCACATCCATATCTGGCTGTTCACCTTGAAATTCTTTAAGTGTTTCTTTGTGTTGTTCTTTAACACCTAAAATACTTGAGTTTGATTCAACAACACTTACACCATTTCTTTCGATAGCATCCAGAAAACCTTCATATAGATCCAGATACAACTCTGGTCTTTTCATTAAACCGAGAAGTTCAGTATCAGTAATAAACCCGCGATGGCGACCCTTACTAATCAATTTATAAAGTTCGTCGTTTGTAGGTTCTATTTCTGGTTGAGCTTCAACTGTTGGACCGTCATTTTTTTGCAAATACTTGCCTTTTTTAAAAGCCTTTTCTTTTGGTAGTTTAAAAATTTTTTTACTTGGTAATTTGGGTGCAACAATTTTAGCTACCGTTTTTACGTTAGTTTTTTCGGTTTTTTTACCAGCTACTTTGGCCACCACCTTACTCACCATTTTGCTTACTACTTTTTTAATTGACATCTCACTTTTTTTAAACGGTTTAACAACCGATTTATGAACTGGTTTTTTGGTTGGCACAACTTTTGCATTTAATATTTTTTTCTTCAGCTGTTTTACCTGTTTTTGCATAGGATACAAACTAATTAAATACTTTGAAGCTCAATTAATAATTTTTCCATCCGCTGTTTGTCAGGACTCATTTCGGCTGAAGCAATCGCTAATTCCTGACCAATTTGTTTTCTTCTTTTTTTGGCCCATTCATCTTTTATTTGAACAGCCAATTCAACCAACTCATCTTTTATCGTAATTTCTTCAATATTTTGAACTTGGATTTGAGCGGTCATTTTCAAATCTTCAAACTCATTTTTAAGTTCAGACTCATCAAAAAAATTCCGCCAAACCTCGGCAGTATTTCCTTGGTTTGTATTATAATGATTTTTAATGAATTCGTAAAGATGTTCATAAGACCCACCAAGCCAACACCCGTCTTTTAAATTAGTCCAGACCAACATTATATATTGAGGTGAATATGTCAAAATCATCAAAAATCTTTTTAATAACATGTCCAATCTGTCCAGCTCAACCGGCTTTTTGTTTGGCTCCGCTTTTATAATGACCGTCGAATCTTTCGGCGTTTTTTCAAATCTTTTTAGATCATCTCTTAAAACCGAAGTGTCCGTGCCAAGCCTTCCCGCCAGCTCTTTGAGCCAATAATCACGTTCAACTGCAAACGGAATTAATCCGATAATTGGTAAAAGCTCGTTTGCAATTTTTTGTTTTTCTTTTGGATCAGAGGTATTCTTGTTAAAGAAAACCATTTCAAAAAACCAATGTAATACGTCGCTAGCATTTTTAACGGATTCAAACCAAATATCTGGATTTTTTTGCAAGCATTCATCCGCGTCTTTACCTTTACCTTCTGGTATACGAATTGCTTTTACATTTAAACCTTCACCCAATGCAATATTTATTCCGCGCTTGGCTGCAGCGATTCCAGCTGAATCACCATCAAAGGCCATAGCAATATTATTGGAATAGCGTTTCAATAATTTTATTTGTTCTAAAGTCAATGCTGTACCTGAGGAAGCAACCACGTTTTTCATCCCAGCCTGATGACAAGCCACTACATCCATCTGACCTTCCACTAATACAACTTGGTCCTGGGCCTTTATTTCAGTTTTGGCTT
Organism: Candidatus Magasanikiibacteriota bacterium; assembly: GCA_903853785.1. Lineage (GTDB taxonomy): Bacteria > Patescibacteriota > Patescibacteriia > Magasanikbacterales > GWA2-37-8 > CAIOJG01. The sequence goes on along the minus strand of CAINUM010000041.1, from coordinate 3,501 downwards.
TGTCTAAACCGTAGATAACACGGGATTTATCATAAACAATTGTTTGAGGTGTATTTACATATTTACCGCCGCTATTTTCTGTTTCAACTAATACGCGACCGGTAAATCCTACAACATTTCCGTGAACATCCCAAATAGGAAACATAATGCGTCCACGAAAGCGATCGTAAAACCCTTGTCCGGCCCGAGCCGCGTCTTTTTTAATTACCAACCCAGCCGCAATCAAATCGTCAACGCCAGTTCCTTTTTTAAGAAAATATTTTGTTAATAAATCCCATTGATCTGGCACAAAACCTACTTGCCATTTTTCTATCGTTTCCTTTTTTAAGCCACGTTTTTCCAAATACTCTCGAGCACCATTAGCACCTTCCATTTCTGTAAGAATGTGATGAAAAAAATTAGCGGCTTTTTGATTGATTTCTAAAATTCTATTTTTTTGACTTTTATCAATTTCATTTCGATAATTATCAATTTTGATACCGGCTCGATCGGCCAATAATTTTAAAGCTTCAGAAAAATCCAAACCTTCCATCTCTTGAATAAACGAAAATATATCTCCACCTTTACCACAACCAAAACATTTCCAAATCTGCTTTTCAGCATTTACCATAAAAGACGGGGTTTTCTCCCGGTGAAATGGACATGGTGCCTTAAAATAAATACCGGCCTTTTTTAGAGGCACGTATTCTTGAATGGTCTGCACTATATCTAATTTTTCTTTGATGAGTTGAGTGTCAGCCATAATACTTTAAAACTACCATCAATTAGCAAAAAAAACAAGGGTCGGCAGTACGCCTAGATATTTTCTGCACTAGACTGCAAATCAGCAATATTCATATCCCAATCGAAATATATCAACCTTCCAAGCCTTTCGCAAACTTCCTCGTAAAATGACGATTCTAAATCCTGAAAATTAGAGATTGAAAGTTTGTGAAGTTGGCTCAAATCATCTTGGACTTCCTTTAAATCTTCTTGTGACAAAAACGCCATTTTTTCTCTGTTAAAATTTTCAAAATCTTCAGTTAAGTCAAATAAAACAGGAAGTGCTTTGGCAAATCTGTCTTTTTCATTTATATAATAACTACCATCTTTTTTAAAATCCCCAATCCTACGAGCTATATCCACTCTATGAAATTCAGCTAAATTTAATCTCATTTTTACTTCTCTCTCAAAAAACAATACAATCTTTTGAATATCTAAATTTTCTTTTGAATTTTCACTACCAGTCAACTTATTTATTATATAGGTCGCATCTTGAGCACCCTGAATATCACATTGAATTGCATGCGGTTGACAATTTCGCTTTCTTTTATCTTCAACCGTATCTGCTACCGAAAGATCTTCCCAACAGTCTTCATTTAATGTCTGTCTTCTTTCTTTACGAAATTTAATAAATATTTCAATCAGATCACCTAAATTTTCAGGGGTTACACTACCAATAATTACATCGGCACCTCTCAAATTTGTATCAACAACTTGAACAACAGAAGCAATTTCACGTTGTGAAAATTTATCCTCAAATTTTTGTTCTGATTCATGCATAAAATTATTCTCTTCTTAAAGCTTCGATAGGATCCAAAGCCGCCGCTTTTTTGGCAGGATAGATTCCAAACAACAAACCAACAAAAGCGGAAAATCCTAATGAAAGAAAAATTGACGAGATTGGAATAGAATAGATCCAGCTAAACTGATAATAAATTGCGATCCAATATACTACGAGTGCCAAAAATGAACCCAAAATTATTCCAACTATTCCACCCACAACTGTTAAAGTTACTGCTTCCATCAAAAATTGAACCATGATGTCTTGGTTTTTAGCACCGATTGCCTTACGTAATCCGATTTCAAAAGTACGTTCCGATACTGACACGTACATAATATTCATAATACCAACACCACCGACGAGCAAAGAAACACAAACTAATGCTACCAAAAGAAACGTTAGACCATTTATAACATTTGATAAAATACCTGCGGCTTCCTCCATGGTATTTACTGCAAAATCATCCTTATTTGGATCGGTTATGTCGTGGTTTTGTCTGATAGCTTCTTGTATATCCAATACCGTATTTTTTATTTGTGCTTTATCTTTGGCTTTGGAAATAATTTGACGCACATAATCAATACCTAAAATTCTTTTTTGCATTGTTTTTGTTGGGATATAAATTACGTTATCCATATCCATACCAAACATTGCCCCTCTTTTTGCTGCAACACCCACAACTCTAAATGGTTTTCCTTTTATATAGATTGATTTATCTACAGGATTATCAGCACCAAACAATTTATCTGCAACAACAGATCCTAATACTGCCACCTGATATAAAGAATTTTCTTCTTCAACCGTATACAATCTTCCACTAGAAAGATTGAAAACTTCTACATCTTGTAGATTCGCCCCTTCACCCCACAATAAAACGGTTTTTGTTAGTCCTTGATACTTAACTACTGCCTGTCCGATAACTACACCATACGCCGAAACTATGTTTGGGTTTTTTTTGACAGATTCTATATCTTTATCATTGAGTGAAGTAATGGTAATTCCCGTAGATTGACCAAAAGCATTACCGCTAGAAGTTTTTTTTGCAGACGGTACTTTAGTTTCAATATTTATAGTATTTGGTGAAAAAACATCTAATTGCCCTGTTACCAATTTATCTAAACCACGACCAGCTGCCATGATCGTTATCACTACAGCAATACCAATCGCAATTCCCAAGGTAGTCAAAACCGTGCGTGTTTTTTGCGCTTTTAGTGAAACTATTGCTAATTTTAGATTTGATATTATCATATTTATTCGTATCTCAAAGCTTCAATCGGATCCAGCTTGGATGCGCGTCTAGCCGGTGTAATACCAAAAACTAAACCAATACCGATTGATACAAAACAACCCAACAACACCGAAGAAAGAGGAATTACAAAATCCCAATTGTATCCCATTCCTTTAGCAACTTTTGCCACCACATAAGAAACAAAAATTCCCAATAAAATCCCGATCAACCCACCAATAAAAGTAATCATTACAGTCTCAATTAAAAATTGTTGAACAATATGAATATTTTTTGCACCAACAGCTTTTCTAAGACCTATTTCTCTTGTGCGTTCCTGTACCGCCGCCAACATTATATTCATAATTCCAACACCACCAACAACTAATGCAATACTAGCAACGGCTACTAAAAAAAATTTTAATGCGTCTGTTATTTTTGTTAATGCATCCAAACCTTGCGCCATTGAGCGCACTGAAAAATCATCGTCTGTCGGCTTATCAATTTTGTGGCGCTCCCGCAAAACTATTCTTGCCTGTTCAATCGCAGCATTCACATTTATCGCGTCATCAACTTTAAGTCTAGCAAAACTCATATAATTTATTCCCAACAATAGTTTCTGTGCAGTACTAATAGGAACAAAAATTTGATTATCTTGATTTTGAAAACCAGAAGAACCACGCATTTTCATGACTCCAATAATATTGAACGAGGTTTTTTTTATTTTTATTTT
>CAINUM010000040.1 GCA_903853785.1 Candidatus Magasanikiibacteriota bacterium | reverse complement strand
TTTTTGATCAATTTTAATTTCTTTTGCAGAAACTATATTTTTTAAAAAAAGGGATAAAAAAACTACAAGTAGTAATATTAAAATTTGTTTCATAATACTTATTAAGCAAAACCTGGAAAAAAGTCTTTCTTTATATTCCATTTACTCACTCCCAAATCTTTTAGAATTTTTTCAAATACTACTACCATGCTGTGTGGTCCAGACAAATAAAAAATTCTATCTTTATAATCTGGTATTTCCTTTTTAATCATATCTGCATCAATAAAACCACTCTTACCAGCCCAATTTTTTGGAATATCTTTTAATTCAGTTAGTGCGTAAATAGTTTTAATACCAAGTTTTTTTTCAGCTTCATCAAAAATCTCGTGATAAGCGACATCGTTTTTTGTTCGATTTGAATACATCAATGTTACCGTGCGAGGTTCATTCTTATCTACCAAATATTTTACCATACTTCTAAATGGCGTAACTCCAATCCCACCAGCAATAAAAACTAATTTTTTAGATCTATCAACAGGCATCACAAACTCACCGGCCAACTGCGATGCGATAATTGTATCTCCAACTTCCATTTGTTGTAATGTAGTTTTAAATGTACTTGGTTCAGGATAAAATTTTATGCCCATATGAATCTCAGGCTCAGTTGGAGATGAAGAAATTGTAAAATAACGACGATTACCACGACTGTCCGCTCCTTTAGATCCAAGCGTCCATTCTAAGTATTGTCCTGGTTCAAAAATTAATGGTTCTGATGGTTTAAAAATAAAATCATAGGTATCGGTTCCCACCAATTGCTTGTCTTGCAAAGTTAAAATTAATTTTTGTTTTGGACTAACTAGATATGCAAATAAATTTCCAGAGAGCAACGCTAGTTCTGGTGTAAAATAAAAAGATCCAACGTGTATTCCTGGTGCAAACAACAACCCAACCAAAGCCCCGTAAGCGACGCGTAGCCATCGTTTTGGGGGTGTAGTCAACGGCTCAGTTAACATAACAAAAGCCATGAAAAATAATGGACTAATTATAAACAAATTTTTAGACAAATTTAATAAGCTGCTAGCACTGTTCAAATGCGGTGCTAAACTAAAAATTCCTGCGACTACCAAAAAGCTAATTACAAAATCAAAACGTAATAATTTTCTAACCACCAACAAACCACCAAATAGTACAAACGGAAACATTGACATTGTGCCAACCCACCAACTGGCTGATTGGTGCAGTACAACTTCTGTCAAAACAACCGCTAAAGCCGCTGGATTAAAAACATGTTTATTTTTTATCGCAAAAATATATTTTGAAGCCATTGCCCAAACTGACCCCCAAAATGCAATCGACAAAAATGTCACATCAGACAGTGTTTTTAAAGGGGTTATTAAAAAAACCAATATTAACGCAGTAATATATGCAGATTCCAGATTAATTTGCGCATCAAATGCCCAAGCAAAAATATAATTGGTTATCAAACAAATTGCTAAAATAAATAAGGTCGATAAAATAATGGAAATTCCGCTATAAGGTAAAATACCTAAAAATCCAAATATGACCGCTACTACAAAAAGTAAAACTAAGTAATACAACACCACGCGATACATGGTGATTCGACTTAAAAATTTATCAATTGCGTTTATCATATTTTTTGAGTTAATTTTTCAAAACCAGTGGTATATGTCGCAATACCTAGATTGTCTACCATATAACCTTCAAGATATTCTAATTTTTCAATAAAATTTATACCATCTTTACCCATGGCAAAAGCCGCAGTTGCAAACCTGTCAGCCTCATAAATATTTGGACCCACAACAGTCAGAGCGACAATTTCAGTAATTGGTAAATTTGGTTTTAGTGTATTCACAATGTGCTGTCCACGAGCGTACGTGCCTGAGGTAGCTATCCCCTGTCCACTTAAATATAACACTTTAATAATTTCATTTTTAACGAATGGATTTCTAATTCCTACATTCCAATTTTCTCCATTAATATTTTTTCCTTTGGTCTGAACATCACCACCAGCTTCAATGAAATAATTTTTTAAACCTAAATCATCTAAAATTAAACTGGCTTTATAGATTGCCCATCCTTTTACTAGCCCCAACGGATCAAAACTAGCATCTAAGGCTACTGTAGTAAAATAACCATTTGTTTGTCGTGCGGTTTCACTACAAAGTCTTATCACTTCTTTCATGTCGTCGCTATATTCATTTTCCCTTATAATCCCCTGATTAATTTGCGAAGTTTCGCTAGAATTTTTATAAGTACTAAATTTTTCATCAACATAAACAAAAAAATCAAATACTTTGTCAAAATCCGATTGTGTCACATCTACATCGACAATCTCAATTGAGATTGGCATTCCCATGATTGCGCGTTCTTGACGCATAATTATTTTTTTGCTAAAGCCAACGCCGAAGATAACGATTCTCTAAAACTACCGCTCGTTAAAGTTGCTTGAGAAACCACATTCACATTAGCGCTTTGTGCTGAGATTGCTTCAGTTCGCAATATTGGCAATGCATATGAGGTTATGCTAGAGGAATAGCCGCTACCGTTTGGTAAGATAAGAAATTTTACATCAGCCAATTTTCCACCTTGAATAATTGCTTGTGTTTGAAGATCGCCATCACGAACAAAAACAACGCTTCCGTTGTATGTGCCATCTTTATACATACCGGTTGTAGTTTTTACAACAGTTGGAGATACCACTGGAACGGTGGCCGGCTTAACAGGCGTCGAAGTTTGCTTTACAGGAGTTGATACTACCGGTACTGGTGTTGGTGCTGTTGCTGATTTTGGAATAAATACACGGCCATCATCATCTTCGCCGTCTTCAAATCTATTTATAAATCTTTTAATTTGAGAACCAACTGAAGCTGGCGGTATGGTAACCGGTACTGGAACAAGGGTTGTTTCTGAAGGTGGTGGTGTGGAAACTGGAGAAACGTCCACGACTGGTGTGGATATAACATCAGCCACAATATTTTGCTGGGGATTTTGTTGCAATAAATCCGCTGCCTTTTTTTGTAATACGGCATCATTTGTACGTTGTAGAACGACATAAACAACAAACGCACCCACCAAAAAAGAGGAAACTATGTATTTTTTTACTGACAATAAAATATTCATAAAATTTATACTTATAAAACTATCAACTTGTTCAGCCTAGAAGCCTGCTAAATATTACAATTTAAAACTTTAATTTATTTCAACTTTACTATCTGGATTAATATCATCCAAAATACCATCATCCAAAATTTTCTTTCTGATAACATCTTCTTCGTTCTGACCATTCCCAATCTCCGGTGTTACAGGTACGATTTGCGTATCTCTCCCGTCGTCTTCTATATCAACCTCTGGAGTCTCGACCTCCTCGTCGTTAATTTCTTCAACCGGAACATTTACATCCATGTCTTTGTCGACCGGTTTCTTTTTAACTTCATCTTCTTCCTCCCAACCCCCAGTTTCACGATCATATACACCAAAGCCCATACATTTATAATTATTTTTTACAAAATGATATCTACGTTATAAAATATCACACTTCTCATACTAAATCCATACCGTTATGTGATTTGAGGTACCGGTAAAAAGTGCTATAATATGATTATGAAAATCTTAAATATTTTTAAAATGAAAAAATTATTTGAAGCATCTCTTATAGTTTTAATATTTATCGCAATAATTAGCATTTTTTTTAATTTCAGCCAATCGAGAGCTAACGGCAAAATAATACAAAATACAAACGAATCTAATAAATTAACAAGCAATATAATAGCACCAAACACTTCGACAACCCAGCCTGTCGTTCGCGTTCCAATATTAGTCTATCATAGCGTTCGTCCGTATTTTGCTGGAGAGTCAAATTCAATTAAAAAATACGATGTTGATCCGAATAATTTCAAACTCCAACTTCAATATCTTAAATCCCACGGCTATACTGCCGTAAGTTTTGATAAATTGGTAAAATATTTTGACGGTGTTCCACTACCGAAAAAACCAGTAATCATAAGTTTTGACGACGGTTGGGAAAACCAATTTACCAATGCATTTCCAATATTAAAGGATGAAAAAATTACTGCCACTTTTTATATTTACACTAATGCCATAGGAAAAAAGAATTATTTTTCCTGGGAACAAGTCCAAGAACTCTCAAACGCTGGCATGGAAATTGGTGATCACAGTAAGTCCCATCCTTTCCTATGGAAAATAACTGATCAAAAATTATTGCAAATTGAAATAGCTGACAGTAAAAAAACAATTGAAGACCATATCGGAAAAACCATTACGACATTTGCGTATCCTTTTGGTTTATACAAACCAATTACAATTGACGCAGTCAAAGCGGCCGGCTACACCTCGGCTCGCACAGGTTTTGAACGCACCACCCACTCAAAAGATGATTTGTTTATTTTACACAGCTTCGAAGTTAGTAATAATATGAAAATGTTTGTTGGGAATTTGGAACACTTAAAATAGGCTATCCATATATATTACAACGAATCAATATCTGTCTGATATTTTTTGGCAGTAGCCATAACATTGTCTGCGTAAAATCTAAAAGTGTAATTCACCGATCCAGCAAAATACTTCAAAGCTGCTTTCCACTCTCCATCTTGTGTGCCGTCCGCACCATCACTTTTTAGTTTTATTGCTGACGCCAAAAAAGCATCCCGAATATCCCAAGGATTAGCCGTGCCCTTTCCTGAAAGCGTTGCAACTTTATTTTTATACCCCATCCAGGTTGAAGGGATAAATTGAGCTGGACCCATGGCTCCGCCCCAACCTACTTGTTTTCCTTTTTTATCTCGCATTGGGCATGATACAGGCGTAGTATCTATCGGCAACCCCAGATCATCTGTAATCTGTTTAAATGGTTCTTGATCACGTGTTGGTTTCATAATTACTTTCCAACTTTTTTCTTTAGGGTCACCCGCTCGATTACAAGTACCAACATTTTTTCCTAAATTAGATTCTTGGGTTAATATTGCCAATAAAAGCGCCGGTCGTACCCCAGATAAATTTCCAGCCGTTTTGGCTATCTCCACCGCCTGACCAAAATCAATCTGTTTACCTGTATTAAACAACTCGTAAATTCTATTTTTAATTTCGGCCGCACGTTTTTTACTATTACTAATAGCTACTTGATAATTACTTTCCAAGCCTTTTGTTTCAACTAAAAGCGTGTTTTGTTCAGTAAGCGATTCGTTTAAATCACCTTTTTGAATCGCACTAATTTTCAAAAGATTATCGGCTTCTGATTTCTGATTTTCCAATTTATCCTGTTTTATTCCAAGCTCAACTACCAACTGTCTATGTTCTTTTAAAACACCGCCCAACGCATTTGTTATTTCGGAATATTGTCTAGTCCTAATATACAAATCCGTCAAACCTTTCGCACTTGCCAGTTGTACGAGTAGATTATCACTCGAATTGTTTATTTGATGTATAAAATCTAAAATTTGGCTTTTAAGTATTTTTTGTTTGACTAAACTGGCTTCCACGCTTCGCTCAGTAACTGTTAGTTGTCCGGTAATTTTTTTTAGTTTTAAAGAAGTTTGTTGAACCTGTAAATTTAGTGTTTTTTGTTTGGCCTGCAATTGTTTAATTTTATTCGCAAGTGTTACTTTTTGGCTTTGAGTTTGAGAAAGATCTTTGGTGAGTTGATCGATTTGAACCTGTATGTCTTTAAGTTCTTGCTCCAATTGATCTTGGGTTTCGTCTGCGGCAAATACATAATTTGACGAAGCCAAAAAAAGCCCAAATATAATTATAAATAGAAATATTTTTTTAATTTTCATATCTCTTATAATATCATTATCGAGACGAAAGATAAAGACATACGTAAATAGTATTTACGCCAAACATTATCAATAGTATAATACATAAATATCCGTAAAATATATAAAGTCGTTTTTATAATTTTAATATTCAATATATGAAAAAAATATTTATAATGTTTTTAATCTCTTTTGCTTTTTCATCAACTCCTGTTTTGGCTAAAACTATACCAGTAGTTAAACCAAAAATACCATCAGCTTGGAAAGCTATTGCACCAGAAGGTTACACACAAATAACATGGGCTAAAGCTCCTGGGATTGCTACTTTTTATAAAGCACCCAACGGCAATGGTTCGATGGATTTTTTAACACGCATCTATTTACCTCAAAATAATATTGGTTTTATTGCCTCATCTACTACTCCATTGAGTTGGGGTGAAGACAATCAAAGTTTCGCATCAGAGGTGACCACCCAAACTTATCATAATTTTGCGTTTCAAAAAATTCCAGCTGAACTAACAAAAAAATCTACATCTATTTCTCAATTTATTTGGAATGCACCATTTTTTAATATAACTAATTCTATTAGTGATTTAAGCATGGCTTTAAAATCTACTAATGGTACAACTACACTGATAACTAGCGGAAGTCGTCCGTTGAGTGATATGGCTCAAGACCGCCGTATGCTTATCATAAATAATAAAACTGGAAATGCATTTATCAGCACTTTTGATTCGGCAACTTTTGTCAGTAGTAGTATTGGAGACCAAGCCCTTGAAGGTTTTGCTCCTACCGTTGCAAAAAATGATAGTGCAAATGGCGCAACGGGACGATTGTTCCTCGGGGTTTCTCCAAACAACAAGGAACTATTAGTTTATTGCAGCAAACAAGCGTCAGTACAAGAAGCCAGCGACGCACTTTTAGCAGCCGGCGTTTCCGTTGAGAGCCAGTTAGAAGCTGACGGTGGTGGCAGTGCTGCCTGTGGTTATAATTTACCGGGACAATTTTTTGTTGAACCGACCAGAACATTACCTCTGCTCATGGGTGCAATGACTATTATTTCTAGAGGAACAGCCACTACAAAAGATTTAAATGTGCGTAGCGGTCCAGCAACAAAATATCCAATAGTTGTTAAATTATCGAAAGGCGCGCCAGTTCTGGCTTTTGAAGAAAAAAATGGATGGCTTCGAATCGGCGAAGGTCAATGGGTTTTAAAAACGTTAATTAAAAAATCTTAACGTTTGTTATTCTTCTCCCAATTAAGCAACCATTTTTTTTGATAATCATCTACACCACCTCGATACAAACGCGATTCGGTAATCGCGTCGGACATCTTCCACCCATCAACCGTATAACGATACAGCGCCATCATAGTTCCAGCACGACCATATCCTCCACGACAATGAACGTGAACCGGTTGATTTTTAGGGTCTATAACAAATTTTAAAAATTGTTTAGCTTGATTTGTGGTTGGTACACTCCCATCACGAATAGGTAAAGATAAAAAATTAAACTTCAATTCTTTAAAACCCTTTAATTTTCTATCATCCCCAATTTCTTTGTATTCACCATCCACTCTCAAATCAACAATGCTTTTCCAGCCGTTATTTTTTAGCCATTTGAATTCTGAAATTAGTGGTTGTCCTGATCTAGAAATTTTATTTTTATCAATAATGGAAAACGACCAAAAACCATACTCTTTAGGAGTGCTGGTTGGGATATTTTCTCTTGGACCTATAAATATAGGTTTAATTATATTTGCCTCTGCTGATAATGTTAATTTTAAAAACATGACAACAACTACAACAACCGAACAAATTATAGTTTTAATTAATTTAAAACTTTTCATATAATATTGATAAATAGTATTTCTATTATACATCAATACTTATAAAACATCCTATTAAAATATTATTATTTGTCGTTAAAAATTGAAGTTATTGCATTAAATATCGTTATTAATGTATAATATGTTCATTATAAATACATGATTAACTTACCAAAAATATGGGTGAAAAACGTGTTGATATTGGACAAAATGATCCAGCCGTAAATACAGACAAAGAAAAAAAAGAACCTACATTGCGAATCAACGAAAAAGCATATCATAATTCGTACATAGATAAACATCTAATGGGAAAAGGGATTTCCGCAGAAGATATCTCGGAATGTCTTACTAACGGGGTTGAAGTTACTAATGAAATTAAAAATGCTAAATCCGGATCTAGATATTTTAAACTTGAAATACCTGGTGGGGCTGGTATGCCTGGCAGATTTGTATTACCAGAACTAGACGGACCATTAGGCGGCGAAGTTGCAAATTGGAATTGCACCTGTGAGTATAAATTTAGACACGGAAAACTAGCGCCAGTTATCAAAAGAGATCAAATACCGGAATGGCTTGTAAATTTTGCTTCGGTATTATATGTAATAGTAGAAAAAAATGAATTACCAGATGGAAAACTACAAGTTTCAGATGGTCCAACCAAAGATGATCCGGAGGATAGTTGGATGCTAGCAACGGCCCATTTTGGACCACCAAGTCGTCTCAAACCTCGCATACCAAAAGACTGTTCTGATCCAATTAAATTAAAACAATATTTAGAAGAAACAGATAATTGGGACAGAGAACAATCTCGCGTAATTTTTGTTGACCTTGAAACAGAAGGACAGGCCGGATTATCCAAGGATTCAATAAAAACTAATGAAAATTTTGAACTAATGAAAATTATTCAACATCAATCTGAATTAATTAAAGAAGCACAGAAACAAATCGAAGTATTACGTCGACAGATACAAATTAGTAAGTCAAAATAAATTTTATGATTAACATAAACCAATTTCGAGAAAGTCTGTGTAATGTTGGAAGATCGCTGTTTGATAGTTTACCAGCCATTTCAAGTTCATACGGTCAATTTAGTTCTAATGTAGACCAAAAATTTGAAACAGAGTCTGAAGAAATTGCCTACAAAGAACATATTTCTAAATGCCAAATTTGCAGCAACGCAATTAAAAATTAATAATTAAATTCAGCAATTAGAAAACACACTAATTTAATTGGTGTGTTTTTAATTTGTAGACCACTCCATATTTCCAACTTGTTAATTAATACAATACAATGATATACTAAAATTTCACTGTTTTATGATTAAACCTACTATGTATTCACTAAATATTTCAAATGTTACTAAAAAATTTACCAGTCCAACTGGCAAAGATTTTATCGCTGTAGATGATGTTTCTCTTAAAATTGAACCAGGGAAAATTTATGGACTACTCGGTCCAAATGGTGCTGGAAAATCTACCATCATCAACATGATTAGTGGAATACTTTTACCCACTAGCGGTACTATTGAAGTTCTCGAACATGATGTGGTAAAAGAAACTGAACTTACCAAACAAATGATTGGTATTGTTCCGCAAGAAATTGTCGCAGAAATGGCTTTTACAGTTGAAGAAGTGCTGTATTATTTTGGTGGCATGTATGGAGTACCTAAACATGAACGTAGAGAGCGAATTCAGCAGGTTTTAAAAGACTTGGAACTGGAAGACAAGATTCACGAACGCGCCCGTACTTTATCTGGCGGTATGAAGCGTCGTCTGATGTTAGCCAAAGCCATACTACACAAACCAGTTTTCTTAATATTAGACGAACCTACCGCTGGTGTAGACGTATCACTACGCCAAAAAATTTGGGCATTAGTGCGGAGACTAAATGCAGAAGGCACAACCATATTGTTTACCACTCATTATCTAGAAGAAGCTGAACAGCTTTGTGAATCTATCACCCTGATCAATCATGGACGCGTTATAAAAACCGGTAAATTAAAAGATATACAACAAGAATTTTCTAAAAATGTAATTCATTTCGAATTATTTGATCGCAATGTGGCTCACCTACCAGGCATTAAAGAGATTGGTGTCGAATACGAGATGCCTATCAATGACCTTACCGACGATATGACAAAACTTACCAATCATTATCGTGGCAACATCAAAGGCATTCGTTCCGAAGCCGCTTCGCTCGAACAAGTATTCTTAAAACTGACACAACCATAAAATTATGTTTACACACATGTGGGCACTATATGCTCGAGAAGTTAAACGATTTCAAAAAATTTGGATCGACACCGTTTTTAGTCCAATCGTTTCGGTAGGACTTTATCTTGGAATATTTGGTGTGGTCGCGGCTGGTCGCAGTATTAATAATATTCCATATATTAGTTTTGTTTATTCCGGACTGTTGGCTATGATGGTGGTTAATAGCAGCTTTTCAAATCCTTCATTTGCCCTCGTTATTGCAAAGAACGTTGGAAATATTGTTGATTTACAGCTTGTTCCAATTCAACCTTGGCGCATTGGCATTAGTTATGCGCTGGCTGCTTTCACACGCTCGATCATCACGTTATGTATTGCGATTTTGGCTACCATTTGGTTTATTCCTGGACCATATTTGTCTCACCCGGTCTATCTTTTGTTAGCATTAATTTTAACTGGTTTAGAATTTGGTATGCTTGGTGTGATTTTTGGTTTTGTAGCACAAAATTTTGAAAATCTTACTTTTATGACCACGTTTATCATGCAGCCGATGCTTTTCTTGTCTGGTGTTTTTTATCCAGTGTCTACTTTGCCAGGTATCTGGTCAAAAGTAAGTTTACTAAACCCTATTCACCACAATGTAAACTTGTTACGCTATGGCATTACAGGCTATAGTGACTTCAATCCTCTATGGTCATTGCTAATCGTATTTTCACTAGCATCAATAGAT
>CAINUM010000039.1 GCA_903853785.1 Candidatus Magasanikiibacteriota bacterium | reverse complement strand
TTGTCAGAGCTACTAAAAATGATGAAGCACGCAGATTAGCAGATGACGCTTATCTTTTAGAAAAAGCCGGATGTTTTGCAATCGTTCTTGAAAAAATCCCAGCTAAACTAGCTACTCAAGTTACAAAAAATGTTAAAATCCCAACAATTGGAATAGGGGCAGGTAGAGGTTGTGATGGTCAAGTATTAGTGCTTCATGATATGTTAGGAATAACACAAGAATTTTCACCAAGATTTTTAAGAAGGTACCATAATTTATATGAAGAAATTCTAGGTTCTGTAAAAACCTACATTTCAGATGTAAAATCATTAGAATTTCCTAATGAAAGAGAACAGTATTAGGGTTAATTTATGATTAATAAAAGCTATAAACTTCCAGTTCTTTTTGAAGACAATCACATTATTATTGTAAATAAACAACCTTCAGAAATTGTACAAGGCGATAAAACTGGCGATATTCCGCTTAGTGAAGTTGTAAAACAATATATTAAAAAAAAATACAATAAACCTGGCGATGTTTTTTTGGGAACCGTTCATCGTATAGATAGACCGGTTAGTGGTGCTGTTATTTTTGCAAGGACAAGTAAAGCTCTTTCACGTCTTAATCAAATGATTCACGATCGTGAAATAGTTAAAACGTATTGGGCTGTTGTTAAGAATGGTCCTCGACAAGAAAAAGAGACACTAATTCACTATTTGAAAAAAGACGAGGCAAAAAATAAATCATTTGTTGTTGACCAGAAAACAAAAGGAGCTCTTAAAGCTGAGTTAACATATGAAGTTGTCGGAAAATCTGATAATTATTATTTTCTTTCCATTGATTTAAAATCGGGTCGTCATCATCAAATTAGAGCTCAGTTAGCTGCAATAGGCTGTCCGATAAAAGGAGATCTGAAATATGGATTTGCTCGTAGCAATGGAGACGGGTCAATACATTTGCATTCCAGAAAAGTAGAATTTATTCATCCTGTCACGAAAATTGAAACCTTGATTAAAGCTAATCCACCTAAAGATAGTTTATGGGATTACTTTATTGGCTTAGGAATTTAAATTCTTTTTTACACCATTTTAAGTCTGCATTTTATAATCTAGTGATAAAAATATAAATCCAAAACGTTCAAAATATCTTTATAGTATTTTAAATATATGAATTACAAATATATAAGGCTATATAGGGTTTTGATAAAAGTTGGTTTTTTAAAGAAATATCATTGAATTACATTTGGTCATTATTTCTGCATATTGTATTTAGTTACATTATTTAGATAGCATCAATTTTAAACCAATTCTTTATCAAAATGAAAAACGTCCTCTTTTTTCTTCTAGCAATAATATCCCTTTTAAATACCGATTATACATTTGCTCAATTAACCTGCAATCCTGCTGGGAATGTAGTTATTTTTTCTAATTATGATGGAAGCAAAGAAACGATAGCTGGCAGATTAAATATTGATGTAGATGTCAATATACCAAATTTAAAAATTGGAATTTGTAGTTATGAGCGCGTTACAGTTAATATTGGTGGTGCTTATGCAGGGAATGTTACTCAAGTTATTTAT
>CAINUM010000038.1 GCA_903853785.1 Candidatus Magasanikiibacteriota bacterium | reverse complement strand
GTGTGAGAATAACAAAAAAAGATCGAATCAAAATAAATACACTCAAACTTTTCACAACAAAAGGAATTCGTTTTGGTTTTACTATTAATAAGAAAGAAATGAATATAAAAAATGCGATGATGCCATAGATAAAAATACTATCTACATCTCGCACTTTGATGTTGTCTAAAATAATATCTTTCACACCCTTGCCTGCTTGTAGGCTTGCGTAAGTGCCAGCTTGAAAATTGACAACCAAACTCAAGGCCAGTAGGGCTAACCCGCGAATAACAGAAAAAACAACTTTATTATTCGACCAGTCTGAATCAAGAACTGAGCTGGTCATTGTTTTAGGTTTTAAATTGACTACACTAACCATAAATGTGGTTATTTATATACCGGCGCTCTGTTTAATTTAATACAAAGTCAAAACGATAATTATTTCACTTTAATTTCAATTTTTCCTCTCTGGGTAATTTTTTTATTTGAAACTCAGCTTTTAAAGCTACTGACCGGCTTGTAAACTCCTTCAAATAAAACAGCTTTACCGGCCTACGCGATCTAGTATATTTCGCACCGAGTTTTGATGTATTGTGCTCTTGCAAACGCCGTTTTATGTCCAATGTAATTCCAGTATATAGTGTTCCATCTGCGCACTCAAGGATATATAAATAATACATACTATTCAACATTTCTCCTTCCCTCCTTTGTTTGCGAACGTATTTTTTTCGATTCGATTCTTCTTAGTTTTGAAGCTTTGGTTGGTCTCGTTGGTCGGCGTTTTTTTGGTACCTGAAGTGCTTTGGTTACCAAAGCCTGAAGACGCTCTTGGGCCAACGCGCGATTCTGCGATTGTGAGCGTTCTTCATCTGACATTACTACTACTTCATCTTCGTGATTTATTCGATTAATCAATTTTTCCCGAATTCGAACTTTTTCTTCCCAACTAAAAATTTGTGAGCGCCCCACCGACCAATGCAAAATAGCTTTTGTAGAAGTCTTGTTTACATTTTGCCCACCTGCCCCACCGGACCGAGCAAAAGTTACTTTAATTTCGTTTGATGGTATCTGCATAAAATATATTACCCTTATATAATACACCACTCACAGTTTTCTTGGGATAGTTATCAATTTGCATCTGATAATTTTTGAAACTCTTTATCTTTTTTTACTACCAACTCATTCACTTTCAAAGCCATTTCGTTAATACCTATCAAACAAATACTATCGAGCGCTCGCACACGTGACAAAGCCACATAACCCATTCCACGCTCAAATGATTTGGATAGATCGATTTCTGCCGCATCCAAACTCATCCCTTGGCTTTTGTGAACCGTAATCGCCCACGCCAAACGCAATGGTATCTGCTTAATACTCGCCAAAATTGCTTTATCCTCTTCGATATTCCAACTCGCAGGCTTAGCCACAATACCGTTTTTATTTTTTGTTTTAATTACCGGAAATCCTTCACTATCAAAATCAACAACTTCTCCCAAGGTGCCATTTACGTACCCTGCTTCATAGTTATTCTTTATGAACATTACTACCGCTCCTAATTTTAATTTCAATTCTTGGGCGACAGGATAACTCTTCTTCAAAAATTCAACCAATTCCTTTGGACCTTGTTCGGTCATCTGAAAAACCTCTGGCACTTGATCAATATTGGAAAGCTCGGTCTGGTTGAGGACATCGACATTCATATTGTGAGTATAGAGCTTGGTAACTTTTGGTAAATGTGTCACTTTTTTATTTAACCTAGTTTTTAAAATTGCCAATTCTTTTTCTCCGGCTTCATTAGTGCGAATTTTGTTTAAAACTTTTAAAAATTCCGAATCATCTTGGCGAAACTGTTCATCCAAATAACAAACTTTGATACCCGATTCCTCCCAGGAAAAAGCCTGAAAAGAAAATTCAGCGTCTTTGCCAATTGGCGGCAACTGAAAAAAATCACCACACAACACAATTTGCATTCCACCAAATGGTGAAAACGGATTTTTGGCTGCCTTACAAATCTTATCTACCAAATCCAGACAAGTTGCATCAAGCATCGAAATTTCATCTATTATTAAAACCTGTGCTTCTTTAATGCGCTTAAACAAATCTTTTCTTTTCAATAGTTTTTTAATTTGCTTACCGGTCATTTTCTTGGCAATCCCCATACCACACCAAGAGTGAATGGTGCGTCCGTTGATGTGAGTTGCTGCAATACCGGTCGAAGCAGTAATTCCGACTTTGGTTTTGTTAGTTCGTAAATACTCAATAAATTGGTTCAACAAAAAAGTCTTTCCACTGCCTGCCGAGCCGGTGAGAAATACGTTGTCGCCGGATTGAAGAATTTTTAGGGCGTGAGATTGATTCATGTAATTATATCTTTTTATTTGTTTTGACTAAATAAATTATACCAAAAAAAAGACTCTCAACTAGTCCGATGAAAAACATTAAATAACCAATCGGAATCAACCAAAAAGGCTCTACCAAAGTACCGTCATTATCGATATGAGACCCTATAATATTAAACGCCACTAGGCAGGCAATTCCTAACACATACGGCATCAAAACAAAATAATATATTTTTTTCATAATATCATATTAACAACAGTATCATATCATAAATTTCATTATCAGCCACTTTAAATAAAAAACTACTCTATATAAGCAGTTTTTATCTCGCACGGGATGAGGGAATCGAACCCCCGACAGCGGTTTTGGAGACCGCAGTTATACCATTTAACTAATCCCGTAAATTTATACTATTTTATCTCTCTTCAAAATTACCATGTACATCCAACCAGTATAGACTAACACAAAAATCCAATTTAAATAAATGATCGATGTAGACTGAACTAATATTAGTGGTAGTGTTATTGTAAATAATCCAACGTTGAAAACTTCTTTAAACTTCCAATTCATCTTTTGTTGTTTGGCGATCGAGTAAAATAAAAATCCAAATACTAACACACTAAGTAAATATGCCGAAAAAAGAAACACTAACATTAAAATAAATAATACGGCCATTACTATTGCAAATATTTTTTTACTGAACATTCCATCGGCGATCTTTAATACACCATTTCGGTCAGTTTTAAAATCGCTGTACTCTTTCAAAACCTGCGTCTTCACAGACTTGTCTTGCGCGTCATAAGCAGTAAAGGCATCTTTGGTAATCAACAACACGGACCGATCACCCTGCTTAACATAACTATTTATATCTATAGTACTTGTAGAAACTGTATCCACAACTATTGCTAACCGGCTATATGATTTAACATACGGTTGCACTAGATTGTTTACTTGTAGCTGTCCATTTTTTACTTCTGCTTGAAATTCTGGTAACTCGTTATATAGAGCTTGTTTAATTTTTGGAACCGCATCAGCCAGTTTATAACCCATGGAAATAGTGGTCAAACCAGTCATCAAAACTATTAAAAGAAAAAAATAACTCCAAGCTGAGCTCGTGTTACTCTTCTGGCTTGAAAGCCATTTAAAATTATACAAGGAATTGTATAGTGAAGTAAAAAAACTCATAAACCAAGAAGGCTTATTTTGTTTCTTTAAAATCTTGATGTTTCTTGCAATCTTTGCAGTGCTTCTTCAATTCTAAGCGCGTTTTTATCTTTTTATTGCGAGTTGTAAAATAACCCACACGCTTACATTCTTGACACTCCATTTTTGCCAATTTTTCTTGTGACATATATTCGTTTAATAATTTACTTTGGTGGGCAGAGAAGGATTCGAACCTTCGAAGGCGGAGCCAACAGATTTACAGTCTGTCCCATTTAACCACTTTGGTATCTGCCCGCATTTTAAAGACTGCTTGGAGCCGACTTAGGGATTCGAACCCTAGACCTACGGTTTACAAAACCGTTGCTCTACCAACTGAGCTAAGTCGGCGTAAAAATTATCCAGAGCCGTTATCGGGAATCGAACCCGAGACCTTTTCCTTACCATGGAAATGCTCTACCATCTGAGCTACAACGGCGTTATTTATATCTTATCAATACGGCCCTTGAAATCAGCTAGTTTTGAATTTTCCGGATTTACTAAGCGTAAATTTTGGTAAGCTTGGGTGGCCAATTTCTTATCTTGACATAGTATAGCAGTTTCTATCAGTAAGTCAAGATATTTAGGATTTTGGGGTTCAAGCTCAACGGCTTGTAAAATGGCTTCCTTAGCCACTAATGGCTGATCTACCTTTAAAAGCATCTCTCCAAGGTGGGCAAAACGTGGGGATAAAGAATCGTTGGCCACTACTGCACGTTGATAATATTCGATTGCTTCATCAATATTATTCTGTGATTCTGCCATTTCTGCCAATCGAACCATCACCGCATCATTGTCTGGTTCAAGATGAAGAAGGAACATAAAGGTCTGTTTGGCTTCTTCGTTTGAATCTTTTTTGACATACACTTCTGCAAGTCCACGATAGGCTGGAGCAGATTTTGCATTAATTTTTATAGCTGCTATAAAAGCATGTTCGGCTTTATCCAAATTTCCAACTTGCAAATTCTGTTCACCGTCCTGGATCAAACCTTTTAATTTAGAATCTTTTTCTTCCGGTGTTAACAAACTTTGTTCTTGTTTGATCTTTATCATATCTTCGTGGTGGATTAGACGTTCAATCTTACCAACATAGACTCGAAACTTTAACTGAAATTGACGCCAAATTTTATCTAATGGACGGAATTTTTCTCCCAACTTAGCACGGGTTTCTTTGCTGTGTGCTTCAATACGCTTGGTAATAATCTCGTGCTTCTTGCGCGATGTTTTCTCCTGCGGCAAATTCTCCACGTCTAAGTTGGATAATTGTGGGGTTTTTTTCCAAATAACAAAACCGATCACCCCAAGACAAATCAGCACTATTAATAAAAAAATGAAATTAAACATAAGATTTAACAGGCATTTTGCACAATTTGTAGCCAAGTGTCAAGTTTGGCCGAAGCTCCGCCAACTAAAACACCATTTATATTTGGCTGTTTAATGAATTCCTTGATATTACCACCATTAACACTACCGCCGTACAATATAATTATTTCTACGTCTTTCGCTAGTGCCTTGGCCATGTTTTCAATCATCAAACACATTTTTTCTGCTTCAACCGGATCGCAATTTTTCCCAGTCCCAATCGCCCATACTGGTTCGTACGCTATAAATAATTTGGCTTTTGGCTTCCATTTCAAACCATCCAAAGCAGCTCGCAACTGCACTTCAACGACATCTTTTGCTTTATCCCCTTTTCTCTCTTTGGCTGTTTCACCAACACATAAAACTGGAACCAAACCAACTAATAAAGCCGCTTCCATTTTTTGATGTACTTCATGATTTGTTTCACCAAACAAATGTCGGCGCTCAGAATGTCCAATTAAAGTAAATTTGGCTCCGGCATTTTTATACATCAAAGCTGAATTTTCACCTGTAAACCCTCCCTTATCTTCAAAATGAATATTCTGTGCCCCGCTAACTATACCCACATCTCCTAACGCCTGAGCAACCGGATAAAAAGATAACGAACTAGGAAATACAACCATTTTTATTTTTGTTGCAAAGTCTGAAGAAGCAGCTGCAACAGCATTGGCCAAAATATTACTTTCGTCATAATCCAAATACATCTTCCAATTTGCAAAAAGGTAAAC
The DNA here is from genome assembly GCA_903853785.1 of Candidatus Magasanikiibacteriota bacterium. GTDB lineage: Bacteria > Patescibacteriota > Patescibacteriia > Magasanikbacterales > GWA2-37-8 > CAIOJG01. The sequence continues at coordinate 4,487 of CAINUM010000038.1, read as the reverse complement.
TTTTTTGGATGCTGACATATGATTTATTTAAACAAATTAATAATCTCTTCTTTTTTAACATTGCCAATTACAGCAACACGAACCTGCGACCAATCAAAAATTTTCTTTGCCATTCTCTGTACATCTTTGACAGTTACTGCTTTAATTTTTTGCAACACCTGTTCGTAGGTCATGATTTTATCCATCATCCAAAACTGTTTTGCAAACCATTCAGCCTGAGAGCTGCAATCTTCCATATGTAAAGTTGTGCGACCGGATATGTTGGATTTTGCATCTTTGAGTTCTTTTTCTGTTACGGCTGTATTACAAATTTTTTGTAGTTCATCTTTGATTACTTTTACCGCTTCGCCCAAACGTTTTGGGTCAAGTCCGGCCTGAATATATGATGTACCAACATCACGAAAATTACTTGAGCCAGTTCTTACCATATAAGCCAAGCCACGTTTTTCACGCACTTCAACAAACAATCTGGAACTCATACCGCCGCCCAATATGTTTAGCAACACGGACATGGCATATCGATCTGGGTGGTTCAAAGCAATTCCAGGAAAACCAAGAATCACATGCGATTGATCGAGCTTCTTTTCTTTGACAGCAACACGTTGAGCCAAAGGTAATTTGGAAGTTGGCCAAACAAATTTTTCAAAATTATTTTTCTTGATCAAAACTTTAGATTTATTTTTTTCAGAATCAGCACTTAAAAAATGTTTTAAATGTTGTTTAAGTTTACTGTCAATATTACCTGCTACTACCAGCACCATGTTTTCTGGTTTGTAAGCAGCCTGGTAGTAATTAAACAACTCGTCACGCGTAATACCGCGAACAGTTTCTTCGCTACCACCCTCATCCCATCCTAAGGGACAATCACCAAACAAAATATTATCATACAACAAACCAATCCCCATAGTTGGATTATCTTCGTACATTCTCAACTCTTCCACAATCACACCTTTTTCTTTTTCAATTTCCGCCGCTTCCATTTTAGAATTATAAATCATATCAGCAATCAAATCGAATGCGATTGATTGTTTGGTGCTATCAATCTTCACATAATAGCCGGTGTAATCCTTGCTGGTAAACGCATTGTAATCTGCACCTGACGCATCCAAAATCCTGGAAATCACCTGAGCGTCTGGTCGTTTTAGAGTACCTTTGAACATCATATGTTCAACGAAGTGAGAAACGCCAGAAATCTTCTTGTGTTCATAACGTGACCCTACTGGCACTAACACTAAAACTGTTGTAGCCTTGGTGCCTTTGAGTGGCACTGTAATCAAGGTCATTTTATTTTTCAATTTGGAAATTTTATACATAATTTATTTTCAGACCCTTCTTAATTAAACTTGGCAATCAGATAATTTTTAAGATCGCTAATATCAATGCGCTCTTGAGCCATAGTATCACGATCACGAACAGTTACTTTTTTATCTACCAAAGAATCAAAATCAATTGTCACACAATATGGTGTACCCACTTCGTCCTGACGACGATAGCGCTTACCGATACTTTGGGTCTCATCATAATCAACGCTAAAATTTTTGCGTAAATCATTAGCTAAATCTCTTGAGACGCTAGAGAGTTCTTCTTTTTTCGATAATGGCAAAACGGCCACTTGAATAGGTGCTAAATGTTTTGGAAATTTCATTACGATACGCGCCTCAGTCTCACCATCTTTTGAAGTTGGTGCTTCTTCTTCAGTATAGGCTTCAAGCAAAGATACCAACAGCATGCGATCGATACCAAAAGTTGGTTCGATAACGTGAGGTAAAAATTTCTCATTTGTTTCTGGGTCAGTATATTTCAAATCCTCACCACTCACCTTTTCGTGACGAGACAAATCGAAATCAGTTCGATAAGCAATGCCGTGCAATTCCTTCACGCCAAACGGATATTTATATTCAATATCAACTGTACGTTTACTGTAATGAGCGCGCTCACCATCTTCAATTTCATGCCACACCAAATTTTCCATATCGATCTGCATAACATCTTGCCACCATCGTTTTATTTCTCCCAACCACATTTCAAATATTTTTTCCCAATCTTTTGGATTAATAAAATATTCAAATTCACCAATCTCAAATTCACGAGTTCTAAAAATAAAATTTCCTGGAGTAATTTCATTACGGAAACATTTTCCAATCTGCGCAATTCCAAATGGTAAACGACGTCGAGTGGCATTCAAAACATTTTTAAAATTTACAAACATGCCAGCTGCTGTTTCAGGGCGTAAATATGCAGTGGTTGCACTATCTTCGTTAGTACCCAAAAAAGTTTTAAACATTAAATTAAAACTCTTTGGATCAGTCAATTCACCATCACATTCTGGACATTTTACTTCAGCCGCAGTTTTCGGCTGACCCTTATCATATTCTGGCTTTAAGCTAGCCGCTTCAAGTATATGATCAGTACGAAATCGATGATGACATTTCTTACACTCCACTAATTCATCAGAAAAATTTTGCAAATGACCGGACGCCTCCCAAACTTTAGGGTTCATAATAATTGCACTATCAAGTGCTACCATATCAGAACGTTCTTGCACAAAAAATTTCCACCAAGCTTTCTTGATGTTTTGTTTAAGCAAATGACCGAGTGGACCGTAATCCCAACTATTGGCCAGACCACCATAGATTTCACTGCCTGGAAAAATAAAACCTCTCCTCTTACATAGCGATACTACCTTTTCAAGATCTTTAGGCATATTAAATAGTGTTAATTTCAACTTCTTTATTTTCTCCAACTTCCTTAATTTTATTATTATATTCTTTTACTTCTTCTTCCAAATCTTCAAACAATTTAAATCTCTCATCTTCACTTATTGATTTTGATTCTTCTTCTCCTTCAACCAACTCTCGAATTTCCTGACGAACCTTGCGCAAGGACACACGCGCATTTTCTAATTTTTCATGTAATACCTTAGTTAGTTCACGACGACGCTCTGTAGTTAAATTTGGCAAAATAACTCGAATTAATTTACCGTCATTTACTGGACTAACACCAATACCAGAATCCCGGATACCTTTTTCGATAGCTCCTAAAACTGTTTTATCCCAAGGCTCAATGTTTACAGTTTTAGCATCGGCTACGGATATAGAAGCTAAAGCTTTGAGTGCCTGATACGTTCCATATGCCTCTACTGAAATATCTTCCACCATAGCCACTGAGGCACGTCCGGTACGCAAACCGACAATATCTTTTTTAAGAAATTCTATAACCTTATCAAAATCCTCCTTAAAATCACTAATTTGCATATATGTAATTTATTAATCTAAAGTTGAAAAGCCCATTGATACCACGTTATCTTTTTCTGTGTTAATCAAGATAGTCACTGGAATTGAATTTGTTGGTAGTTTTTTAGTTACCCAATTTTTTCCACCATCTGTAGTTTTGTAAAATGTTGATCGCACATTCACATTACCATCACCCAAAATTGTACCCGTATAATACATCTCATTTTGATTTTTAGCATTGATATCAAAAGCGTAGATATTTACACTACCTGGAGGTGTGATTAATTTCAAGTCTGTCCAAGTTGTCCCTGCGTCATCGGATCTTAAGATTCCATACTTTGACACCCAAAACAAACTATCCTTTTTCCCCGGATTTATAACAAGGCGATTAAACTTTTTAGCATCAGTATAATTATCTAAACCAACCGACATATCTTTCCAAGTTGCCCCCAAATCATCCGATCGATAAATTCCATCTTTATAAGCCGCAACATAAACTCGGCCAGGATTAAATTGATCAGCAACTAAATATTGTAGCTGGACTCCGAAACGCTGAGAAACACGCCAACTTCCACCAAGATTATTACTTATTAAGATATCTCCACCCAATTCGGCGGCATATACTGTACTGGTAGAACCGAAATCAACAGCTAAGGATATTACCCTCTGATCAGGACGTTCTTCGGAATAAACATTTGTCCAAGAGCGCATACAATCATCGGTTTTAAAAATGTGTTGTCCATCACTGACAAAAATATTACATTTATTATTTGGATTTACTGCCAAACCATAAATAAATTTACCAGCCATTGCGGGAGCTGTTTGCCAACTTGCACCATTATTGTAACTATAATATAAACCCTGACCGCGAGATGCAATATAAATTGCGTTTGGATCACTTGGATCAGTATGAATACGATACACCTTAATTCCAGAAATATTTTGCACTCCGGAAACAGTTGGCAAAGCAGCGATTTGTTTCCAAATTTCACCCTTATCAACAGACTGATACATTCCCATTGGCCCTTGTGCCTGGGTCGCACCAAACTGCAAACAACCAGCACCTGTAGTTAATAAGACTGCCACTACTGCTAAAATTATTAAAGGAATTTTTTTCATAATTTTTAAAATTGACTTAAATTTATTTTAAAATTTTGTTAAAAATTGTTCAACTGCCAAACGTGGATTTATATTTGCAGATAATAGATTTTTAATATTTTTAATATCATCGATGATAATACGATACCGATCATC
>CAINUM010000037.1 GCA_903853785.1 Candidatus Magasanikiibacteriota bacterium | reverse complement strand
TTTTTGATGAATTGAAAAAAACAAAAATTAAAGTAGAAAAAGATAAAGCCAAAGAAGAGGCCATGCTCTCTAGTATCGGAGATGGTGTAGTAGCAACAGACAAAGAAGGAAAGATAATTTTCTTTAATCAAGCCACAAAAGAAATGTTATCCTGGGATGACAATATGATGGGGAAAAAATTAGGTGAAATCTCGTTATTAGCCGATGAAAAAGGTCTTCATATACCACTAGAAAAACACCCACTACATGTATCACTTATAAAAAGAAAAAAAATAATCACTTCGGATTATCATTTTGTTAGAAAAGATAATATTGATATGGCGGTATATATCAGTGCCATGCCAATAATTTTAAACGATGAAATTATTGGCGCTATTGAAGTATTTCGCAATATTACACAGGAAAAAGAAATCGATAAAATTAAAAGTGAATTTGTGTTTTTAGCTTCCCACCAACTACGAACTCCTTTGTCTACAATCAATTGGTACGTAGAAATGCTATTATCTGGCGATGCTGGACCAATCAACGATGATCAAAAAAAATATCTACAGGAAGTTTATGCCGGCAACCACCGCATGGTAGAAATGGTAAATGATTTATTAAATGTTTCTCGCTTAGATTTAGGAACGTTGCCAGTTCAACTAGTTCCAATAAATATTTTGGATTTAATAATTGAAACTGAAAAGGAAGCAGCCAGCACAATTGAAGATAATAAATTAGTAATCAACAAATTAATATCAAAGGATTTATCAGAAATATATTCTGACACAAAAATGATGCGCATGTTGTTGCAAAACTTGATTACCAATGCGATTAAATACACACCACCAAAAGGAACAATTTCCATAAGTGTCGAACCACAAAATAAGAAAGAATTTAAAATTACAATCGCCGACACTGGCTATGGAATACCAGAAGCTGCAAAATCTAAAATTTTTACAAAACTATATCGTGCAGAAAATGTAATGGAAAAAGAAATTACTGGAACAGGTTTGGGACTTTATATGGTGAAATCTATTGTAGAAAAATTTGGTGGTAAAATATGGTTTGAATCCAATGAAAATATTGGAACCAAATTTTTTGTTACATTTCCAAACAAGCCAACTATTAATAAAAAATAGTTCAATCTTATGAAAAAAAAATCAAACAAAATATTAATCATTGAAAACGAACCAGCTACAAGACGTGTCTTGTCTGATAAATTAAAATTAGAAAATTTTATAATATCTGAGGCTGCCAATGGATTAGATGGTCTAGAAAAAGCACTTTCCGAACATCCGGATTTAATTATCCTGGATTTATTTATGCCAAAAATGAACGGCATACAAGTATTAAAAAATCTTCATGAGGATAGTTGGGGAAAATTGGTTCCAGTTATAATACTCACAAACCAAAATGATGACCCACATATATTAGATGCTATTAAAGATAAAAATTGCGATTATCTTTTAAAAACAAACCACAATCTGGCATCTATAATTCAAAAAATAAAGTCAAAACTAAAATAAATAAAAAAACCACCTTTGCCTAAATAGAAAAAATTTTTCTCCTTTGGCAAGTAAGGTGGTTTTTTTATTGGCCTTCCCCCGATATGTCTTCTCGGGGGGGGGTTTGGTCGTGTACCTCCTAGGCCTTTTTGGCCGTTTGGTTGGTGAGTCGCAGAAATACCCCTGAAAGAACAAAAACGACCGCAGAGATCACACTCACCCAGATAGGGTGAAACTTGATCACGACGCCTTCGCTCGAAACCAGAAATATTCCGCCCACCAACAAGCCAACGAAGAACAAAAATGCACTTCCAGACACCGCCATCGAAGCAATTTTTCGAAGAAAACTCATTATTTTGCCTCCGACCTACTCATTATGGTCGCTTTTTGAAAATACAACATTTTTCCACAACCGTCAATCCTTGACAAAACCGAACTAAAATAGTACTATCTAAGCAGAACTAGTCCAAAAACCACTGTATTTATCTGATACAACGGTCAAGGGCGGACCAAAAGAATCGTGGCTGATTATATATGGTCAGTTTTTTTGTTATTAAAAATCCGGCTAAATCAACTAAGATTAGCCAAACTTAATTAAACTATGCCTACAGTAAACCAATTGGTTAAAAAAGGACGTGTTAGTAAAGCACGTAAGACCAAAGTACCGGCATTGCAATTTACAATTGATAACTTGCACCGCCGTAAGACCGTTTTCGCCAAGGGCTGCGCCTTCAAAAGAGGTGTTTGTACCAAGGTATATACAACTACTCCAAAAAAACCTAACTCTGCTTTGCGTAAAGTTGCTAAGGTTCGTATGAGTAACGGCTCTGAAGTTATTGCTTACATCCCTGGTGAAGGCCACAACTTACAAGAACACTCTATCGTGCTTTTGCGTGGTGGTCGTGTAAAAGATTTGCCTGGTGTACGTTACCATATCGTTCGCGGTGTTTATGATGCTCAAGGTATCGACAAACGTCGCCGCAGTCGTAGTATCTATGGTACAAAACGTCCAAAAGCAGCAAAGAAATAATTTAGTCACCTATAAAACTTGAACTTATTAAAATATGAGAGGAAAGCAATCAAAACAACGCGTTATTGCTCCGGATCCAAGATATGGAAGTGTATTGGTGGCTAAATTCACCAACTTCTTGATGGAACGTGGCAAAAAAACAGTGGCTCAAGACATCTTTTATTCCGCAATGGACAAGATTGCCGCTGAAACAAAGAAAGATCCAGTTAAAATTTTTGAAGAAGCTATCAATGTTATTCGTCCTCAGGTAGAGGTTCGCTCCCGCCGTGTTGGTGGTGCAAACTATCAAGTACCACTTCCAGTTCGCGGTGAACGTCAAAATGCTTTGGCTTTCCGCTGGATTATTGGTGCTGCTCGCAACAAAAAAGGCCAACCAATGTTCCAAAAATTAGCAACCGTTTTGATGGATGCTCAACAGAATACTGGTGATGCCGTGAAGAAACGTGACGATGTTCATCGTATGGCTGAAGCCAACAAGGCTTTTGCTCATTTTGCTAGATTTGCAAAATAAAAATAGTTTCTCACTAATTTTCTCTAATTATTAAACTTATGCCTCGTGAATTTTCACTAGACAAAACCCGTAACATTGGTATCGCTGCCCATATCGACGCTGGTAAAACCACCACTACCGAACGTGTGCTTTTTTACACTGGTAAAAAACACAAAATCGGCGAGGTACATGAAGGAGCCGCTGAAATGGACTGGATGGAACAAGAAAAAGAGCGTGGTATTACAATTACTTCCGCTGCTACAACTTGTTTTTGGAAAGATCACCGCATCAACATCATCGATACTCCTGGACACGTAGATTTTACCGTAGAAGTAGAGCGCTCATTGCGCGTACTTGACGGTGCAGTTGCCGTATTTGATGGATCTCAAGGTGTAGAACCACAATCAGAAACTGTTTGGCATCAAGCTGACAAATATAATGTACCTCGTGTACCATTTGTAAACAAAATGGATAAACTTGGTGCAGACTTTTTCATGTGTATGGATTCCATCACTGAACGTTTGTCAAAAAATGCTTATGCTATTCAATTGCCTATTGGTGCTGATAGTACTTTTGAAGGTTTGGTAGATTTGATCGAAAACAAAGCTTACCACTTCGAAGGAAAAAACGGTGAAAACATTGTTGAAATTCCAATTCCAGAAAACATGGCGGAACAGGTAAAAGAATACCGCTCCAAATTGGTAGAAAAAGTTTCTGAAGTAAGTGACGAAATGATGGAAAAATATCTCAACGGCCAAGATTTGACTGTTGATGAAATTAAAAAATCAATCCGCACATTAACTTTAAAAAATTTACTTTACCCAGTTATTTGTGGATCTGCTTTAGCAAACATCGGTGTTCAATTCATGTTGGATGCAGTTGTTGCTTATTTACCAGCTCCAACAGATTTAGCTGAAATTAAAGGTACTAACCCTGATACTGAAGAACCAGAGGTTCGCCACGCTACCGACGAAGAACCTTTCTCTGCTTTGGCTTTCAAGATCATGACCGATCCATTCGTAGGAAAACTTGTTTTCTTCCGTGTTTACTCTGGTCATGTTTCTGCTGGTAGTTATCTCTATAACTCAACTACTGGTGAACGCAGTCGTCTTGGCCGCATCGTTCGTATGCATGCCAACCACCGTGAAGATGTAACTGATGTTTACTCCGGTGAAATCGCTGCCGCCATTGGTTTAAAGGATATTACTACTGGTGATACTCTTTGCGATGAAAACAAACCGATTTTATTAGAAAAAATTATCTTCCCTGAACCAGTTATCTCTGTAGCTATCGAACCAAAAACTAAGCAAGATCAAGAAAGAATTGGTATGGCTATGCAGAAATTGGCTGAAGAAGATCCAACTTTCCGCATCAAAACTGATGAGGAAACATTACAGACAATTATTTCTGGTATGGGTGAGTTACACTTGGATATTATTGTGGATCGTATGAAACGCGAGTTCAAAGTAGAAGCCAACGTTGGTGCTCCTCAAGTAGCTTACAAAGAAACTATTCGAACTAAAGCTGAAGCTGAAGGTAAATATATCAAACAATCTGGTGGTAAAGGTCAATTTGGCCATTGTTATCTCACTGTTGAACCTCAAGAAGCTGGCAAAGGTTTTGAATTTGTTGATGATACAAAAGGCGGCTCTATTCCACGTGAATTTATTCCAGCTATCGAAAAAGGTATCAAAGAGTCTATCACTCGCGGTATCCAAGCTGGTTACCCAGTAGTAGACATCAAAGTAACTGTTACTGATGGCTCTTACCATGAAGTTGATTCTTCTGAAATGGCTTTCAAAATGGCTGGATCTATGGCTTTTCAAGCCGCTTGCAAGAAAGCTAACCCAGTTATCATGGAACCTATCATGAAAGTTGAAGTAGTTACCCCAGAACAATATATGGGTGACTGTATTGGTGATTTAAATTCAAAACGTGGTCAAATTCAAGAAATGTTTGATCGTGGTCAAATGAAAGTAGTGAAAGCTATTGTTCCTTTGGCAAGTATGTTTGGCTATGTTACTTCCCTACGCTCTATGAGTCAGGGTCGCGCAAGTTCATCCATGGAATTCGGCCATTACGCTGATGTTCCTGGAAACGTAGCTGCCAACATTATCGCTGGTAAAACAAAATAACCGAACTCACACAAACAAAAAATCCACTTCTAATCGGGTGGATTTTTTGTTTGTGTTGTTTTTGTATACAATAGTCTATACAAAAAACCACCAGATAACTCTATTTACAAAGAATTTTGTAAACATAGTCATATGTCTGGTGGTTTCCCTAAGCCTCGACCCCTACAAGCAGCCTGCTTGTTCGGGGTTGTGCTTTTTGTCCGCAACAGCCTAGTTAGGCAACCAATCACTGCCGAAAGGCAACGAGGACATAGCCGAACCGGCCACGCTTCCAGGTAGACTCCATAGCAACGACTTCGCACTTGGGGTGCTGGGCCTGCCAATCATCGGTGGCGCGTTTGGCCTCACTCTCGAGACTCTTGGGCAACCGTCGACGGCTACCATGGCGCCGGTCCATTCCGAATCGAAGTCTCAACATTTCGAGTTTCCCGCCAATCTTTGCTTTCTCGAACATCTACATCACCTCTCCGTTGAATACCTTCAAATCATTACGAGCGAATGATCTACCTCATAACTTTCAAATACTACTAAACAATCTGTCGAGCGTCAAGTTTTTACATTTGTATACACTAGTCTATACAAATGTGGATAAATGTGTGGAGAAGTAGCAAAATATGTGCACAACTATTTGGACGCCCGGGTCGTTACACATATAAAATTTGGCTAATCTTATTACAAACAGCGTTTGTATACGCTAGTGTATACAACCTGTTGACAAAAACCTATTTTTGTGGTATACTAATATTGTAGTTCTTTACTACAATTTAATTGTCCACTTATCAGTGGACCAAACCCAACGAACTGCTTATCGCAAGAAAGGGATTCACAACTGCTGTACAAATATATTGAAGCGGTAGTGGCGAATCCGAACTTCTTCATCGGTAATCTCAATTTTGCATCTAGTTTGACCTTTTGTGTCATACTGATGCCTGAGGTTTTACCATCAAGCGGTCGGGGGTATCACTGTCTTGGTTGATGACACTCATCTATATGATGTATGCTCTCGCCATGTACAGCGCCTTAGGGGCAAGAACCTTAAAATTATATTTGTGGGTTACTATGCCCCTATTTTTTTTGAAAAAAATTGCTTGACTACTATCCTTAATCTGTTATAATTATCCCATTGAAAATAATTTATCAATATGGCAAAATCGACATTCAGTAAAGAATTTTTAACAAAAATAAAAAATCTCTTAATACAAGAAAAATCTATTCTAGAAAAAGAATTAGATAAATTTGCTAAAAAAAATAATCATGTTCCTGGTGACTATAATAGTAGCTTTCCAGAATATGGAGATAAGGATGATGAAAACGCAGCTGAAGTAGCTGAATACGCTGCTGAACTTCCACTTGAAGAAAGTTTTGAAAAAACTTTGAGAGATAATGTCCAAGCAATAAAACGTTTGGAAGATGGAACTTACGGTGTTTGCAAGTATTGTAAAAAACCAATTGACGAAAAACGTTTGTTGGCTAGACCAACTTCAAATGCTTGTGTGTCTTGTAAAAAAGCTATTACCCAGGAAATTTAATTTTTTATGCAAACCAAAGTCCACCAATTATTAATTTTTATTGGTGGCTTTTTTTTATTTATAATCGACCAGACAGTCAAATATTTATCACTAAATATTTTTACAAAAAACAAACTTTTATTTAACGTGTTTGGATGGAATCCGTTTGTGAATACCGGTGTAGCGTTCGGTTTACCTCTTCCAAATATTATTACTATCTGTTTTACTATTCCAATAGTTTTAATAATAGGTTGGGTTTTAATTAAATATTTTTTGCACCCTTCAAAACTATATTTTTTTATTGGGCTAACTTTAATTTTTTGGGGGGCTACTTCAAACCTTACGGATCGTATTTTATACAAAGCAACAACAGACTATATTTTACTAGGAACAGGTGTGATCAACATTGCGGACATCTTGATCGTTTTGGGTTTTGTTTTTTATCTTTTACCACATAAATTTTTTAAACTATAACTATGTTTGTCAAACTTCGGTCGGCTGCTCCTGTTGGGTTGAGCTGCTTACCAGTGGAGGTGGAAGTTGATATAAACAAAGGGCAGACAAATTTTGGAATAATTGGACTTACAGACACGGCTATCCAAGAAGCCAAGGATCGGATACATTCTGCTATAAAAAATTCTGGATATAAATATCCGTTTAATTTTAGAGTTTTAATAAACCTTGCTCCCGCCAACTTACACAAAGAAGGGCCAATGTATGATTTACCGATGGCTGTCGGCGTAGTTTTGGCCAGCTCAAACACTCAATTAAAATATCAACTAGAAGATGTAATAATGGTCGGGGAGCTGGCGCTTGATGGTACGTTAAGACCAGTAAACGGTGTGTTATCAATCGTTTTGTTTGCAAGAGAAAATGGAATTAAAACAATTATTATACCAACGGACAACGCCGGTGAGGCATCAATAATCGACGGTGTACAAATTTTACCCGCAAAAAATTTGCAACAAGTAATCGAATATATTTTAGGTAAAAATACAATTTCTTCCTTTGTTAAACCACCAACAAAAAATCAATTAGAAACTTCTGTTTTAGATATGTCCCAAATCAAGGGACAACATTTTGCAAAGCGAGCGCTTGAGATTGCGGCGAGTGGCGGACATAATATATTGTTAACTGGCCCACCTGGGTCTGGCAAAACATTGTTAGCGAGAACACTACCGACTATTCTTCCTGCTCTTACAGAAAAAGAAGTATTAGAAATAACAAAAATATATTCAGTAGCCGGATTGTTGCATGGCAACCTTATTCAACACAGACCTTTTCGATCTCCACACCACACTGTTTCAACCGTTGCTTTAGTTGGTGGAGGAAGCCACCCTCGTCCTGGGGAAATATCTTTAGCTCATCGTGGAATATTATTTTTGGATGAATTTCCGGAATTTAGTCGAAGTGTTTTAGAGGCACTACGACAACCTTTAGAAGACGGTGTAATATCAGTGACAAGAATTAAAAATACAATTAATTTTCCAGCCAGATTTATTTTGGTAGCGAGTCAAAACCCTTGCCCATGTGGATATGCGGGTGACCCTAACCAACTGTGTAGCTGTTCCGCTTCGATATTGCTGAGATATCAAAAGAAAATAAGCGGTCCAATATTAGACCGAATTGATTTACATATCGAAGTTCCCAGACTAAAATTTGAAAAATTATCGTCAAACGAAGACGGGGAAACTTCAACAACCATTCGCCAGCGCGTCGAAGGTGCTAGAGCAATCCAATTTCAACGTTTTTTAAACACCAACATAATAACAAATGCAGAAATGGGAAATGTTGAATTAAAAAAATATTGCCAACTGGATTCAAACTCGATAAATTTACTTGGTAATGCGGTAGATAAAATGCACCTGTCCGCTCGTTCCTATAATCGAATACTAAAAATTTCTAGAACAATAGCGGATCTCGCAAATGAAAAAAATATTTTAATTGGCCACATTGCCGAAGCGCTTCAGTTTAGAATTAAACAATAAAAAAACACTCTCTTAGAGTGTTTTTTTATATGCTGTCTATTTTTGCCACCTTTATATTTGATTCTATACCATATACTTCAACCACTGCACGCTTTACCCCAAACTTCCGTGCTTCCGCATATGGGGCGTTCAACCATATATCAATTCTTCCATAACCATAGCGCGGGTTCATACGATCATCTACTGTAAAAACTTTTTCTCCATACAGAGAAGGTATCTTTATTTTGGTTCCCATAGGCAACCAGTTGGCAGCCACCATTCCATCATAAACACGTTTTCCAGAAGCAGCAACAAACGGATCGTCGTCTGTTTGACCTGGGGTGCTAGAATAAGCACTCAAAACTGTCATCACAACTTTGTTTGGCCGCTTGACACCTCTAACAGGATGAAATAGTTTACCCTCAGCGCTTTCGGTTATTGTTAATTCTTTTTGCTTTATAGTAGCCAAAATTTCTGGTTGTGCAGCCTTTGCAGATATAGGAAAAACAACCTGTCCAAACAATATTGTCAAAAGAAAAGTGTGTTTGATTGTGTTAAATTTATTCATTGTATTTTTATGGCTAAACATAGCCAATAATTATCAATAAAAAAAATATCTCTTTCAGATATCCCCCTCTCTAATAAGGCCTAATTATAGGCCAAAAAATCAAATTTGTCAATAGTAATGGGGCATAGTATAATATAAAAGATTTTAAAAATATAAAATTCATGAAAAAATTCATTACAATAATTGGAATCTTGGTGTTGGCCGGCTTTGTCGTCGGCACAATTACAGTGATTTGGATTGGCAAGGATTTGCCAGACCCAAACAGGTTGAGCGATCGACAGGTATCCCAAAGTACAAAAATTTTTGATCGTACCGGCGAACATTTACTGTATGAGGTATACCAAAACCAAAAACGAACTTTGGTTGGGCTGGATCAGATCTCTCCACTTGTCCCAAAAGCTGTAATTGCCATTGAAGACAAAAACTTTTATACACATAGTGGTGTAGCATTTTTAAGTATTGCTCGTGCTGGTTTCAACAACTTGATTGGTCGTAAGGCTGGTTCTGGAGGTGCTTCAACATTAACCCAACAACTAATTAAAAATACGATGGTTGGGGATGAGCGCTCAATTTTTAGAAAAATAAAAGAAGCAATGTTGGCTCTACGTTTAGAAAAAAAATATTCCAAAGATGAAATAATAAAAATGTATTTAAACGAGGTTCCGTTTGGATCAACAAACTATGGTGTAGAATCTGCAAGTCAAAGTTATTTTCACAAAAGTGCCAAAGATATAGATCTTGCCGAATCAGCAACTTTAGCTGCCCTAATTCAAGCACCGAGTAGATATTTAAACAATATCAATACGTTGCGTGACCGTCGTGACACCGTGTTGAGGTTGATGAACGAGCAAGGATATATTACTTTAGAGGAAAAAACCAAAGCTCAAAACGAAGCTCCAAGAATTTATCGCGCTAATGGAATTATGGACGCTCCCCATTTTGTCTTGTACGTAAAACAATTGCTGGCCGATCAATTTGGAGAAAAAATGGTTGACGATGGTGGTTTAAAAGTAATAACCACGATTGATTTTGAAAAACAGGTGGCTGCAGAAAAAATTGTTAAAGAAAACGGAGATAAGTTTGCTAAACAATCAAATGCTAACAATGCGTCTCTTGTAGCAATCGACCCAAAAACTGGGCAGATTTTGGCCTTGGTAGGTTCCCGTGATTTTAGTAACGAAGACATCGATGGCCAATTTAATGTGGCGATGTTGGGAAAACGTCAACCAGGTTCTTCTTTTAAACCGTTTGTATACACTGCTGCTTTTGAAAAAGGTTTTACCCCAGACACTGTAGTTTACGACACTGTTACAAATTTTGATTTAGGAGTTAATGGAGATTACACACCAAACAACTACGATGGAAAAGAACATGGTTTAGTAACTTTCAGAAAGGCTCTACAAGGGTCATTAAATATTCCAGCCGTAAAAGCTTTGTACCTTGTGGGCACCGCCGAAACTATTGATTTTGCCAAGCGTTTTGGTTATACGACTTTTACTGGTGACCCGGGTTTAACATTGGTTTTGGGTGGGGCTGAAGTAAATTTATTAGAACACACCAATGCATATGCAACATTAGCCGACAACGGATCGTATCATGTTCCGGTCAGCATTCTTAAAGTAACAGACCCAAAAGAAAATGTTTTAACTCAGTGGAAAGAAGTTCCTGGAACTGAGGCTGTAAAACCAGAGTTGGCCGCAACCATTTCAAACGTTCTTAGTGACGATGCCGCACGCGCATATATGTTTGGAAGAAACGGATCGTTAACTTTACCAGGAAGACCAGTGGCTGCAAAAACTGGTACTACCAATGATTATAAAGACGCTTGGACAATGGGTTACACCCCTTCGTTAGCAACCGGTGTTTGGGTAGGAAACACCAAACCTTCTCCAATGAAGGGTGGAGGAAATGCGTTGGCCGGTTTAATATGGAATCAATTCATGCGTGAAGCAACAAAAAATTCGCTTGTTGAAACCTTCCCACCCCCACCAGAAAACGATGCTACCAAGCCGGTTTTACGTGGTGCCGATGGTGGAATTAAATTAAAAATTGACAAGGCTAGTGGTCTCATAGCAACATCTTCTACACCACCCGCATTAATTGTTGAAAAAACGTATTTACCACCACACGACATATTGCATTATGTAAACAAAAATGACCCTCGTGGTTCAGCTCCAACCGACCCACTTGTTGACCCACAATATCTAAATTGGGAAAATTCTCTTTTGAATTGGGCACAAAGACAAAACAATAGTGGAAACAGCGTGTCGTTTGAAGAACCGCCAACCGAATATGACAGCACTACTTTCAATCCAGAATTAACACCTCAAATTCAAATCATTTCACCAACCGTCAACCAAATAATCGACGGTAAACAACTAAATATTGAAATAAAAGCATCTGCTCCACGCGGAATTAAACAGGTGTTTTATACAATTGACAATGAACAGGTTGGAACAAACGAACAATTTCCTTTTAATTTTTCCTATACTTTCGGTAAGTTGTATACAAACCAACATGTATTAAAGGTCTCGGCGGTTGACGACCAAGGAAACGCTGGTCAGGCCACTGTGGTGTTTTCTATAAACGCCCAATATGACCCGGCCACATTTAGTTGGGTCGGGGGAGATGGTATCACTATTTCAAAAGAGGAGTTTCCAAAAACAATTCAACTAAAACCAATTCGTTGGGACGACATCAAAAACATCAAGGTTCAATTAATAAATTCAAAAGGTGTAGCTAAAAATATTTTTGATTTTAATCACAAAGAAGACTCATTAACAGGGGATGATTTATTGGAGTTTTCATGGAAAAATTATCCTGGCACTGGACAATACACACTAAAAGGAACGTTATTTGTCAACAACGGATCAATAGAAGACAAAACATTAAAAGTTGAAATTAAATAAATTAAAAAAAATACGACTTTAGGTCGTATTTTTTATTTTTCAAATTTATTTATATTTTACTAAGTGCCTCGATCATAGATAGGGCCGCATTGCCCGCCTCTGCCCCGCGGTTGTCTTTGATTTGAGTGGAACGATCAATTGCGTCTTGAATGTTGTAAACCGCTAAGACCTCAAAAATGACAGGAATTCCAAACTCTAAAGATAAATTCATACAAGCTCGTGCCACTTCGTTAGAAATCAGCTCAAAATGATATGTTTTTCCTTTGTGAATAGCCCCGAACGTAATTACAGCGTCATAAATATTTTTTTCTGCCATCTTTTTCACTGCCAACGGTATTTCAAAAGAACCAGGAACTCTCACAATATCAATTTGTGTGTTTTCTATTCCTTTGCGGCTCAAAGCCTCTATACAGTGTTTTTCCAAATTTCCAACTATATCTTCCCAAAAAACTCCACTCACAATTCCAATCTTAATATCTTTAGTAGTTTTCATAAAAGGTTTTTATTTATTTATATAATTTTTCAAATACTTACCTAAAACATCAGTTTCAATGTTTATAAAATCTCCAACCACAACACCATACAATGTGGTGTTTTTCCAAGTAAAGGGAATAACCCCCACTTTAAAAATATTTTTATCAGCTTCTACCACAGTAAATGATATACCGTTTATTGCCACCGATCCTTTTTTTACAATGTAATCTAAAATATTTTTATCTGTTTTGATGGTCAAAATTTTACTGTTGCCGTCTGGTATGATTGAATCAACTTGTCCTATACCATCTATATGACCTTGAACTATGTGGCCTGAAAGAAATGTGTTTAAAGTTGCTGGTAGTTCTAAATTAACAATAGTTTTGTTTTTTAGCTTACCTAACATTGTTTTGCTTTGTGTTTCAGGCATTATTTCTACAGAGAATTTGTTGTTAGTTGGTTTTTTTATTACCGTCAAACATACACCATTAACAGAAACGCTGGTTCCTTTTTTTAATTTCTTACAAAATTTTAAATTTGATGAAAAAACAAAATTTGAGTCTTTATTTTCTTCAAATTTTCCTAAATTTTCTATAATTCCTGTAAACATAGCTCAAAAACAAAACTATTATTGTCTTATTGGCATCACAATATAAACAAACGTATCGTCGTTGGTTGGCACAAACAAACAAGGACTGTCGGCATTAATCATTTTTAAATGACTCGTTTCAGATTTGATATTGTTTAAACCATCCAAAACATATCGGTGGTTCAACATGATCAGATTGTCTTCACCGTTTATTTCAGCAGTTATTTCTGAATTATATTCTCCAGTTTGTGAAGACGTAGAAGAAAGTTTGACTACCCCTTCTTTTCCGTTGATAACACAAGAAATAGCATTTACACCAATTGTGGTAAACAAACTGGCCATTTTTATTTCTTTACTCATCTTGCTTGTATCAAACATAGCTGAAGTTCTAAACTCTTTAGGAATGATTTGAGCATAATCAGGATAATTACCCTCAACTAGGCGTGAAACCAATTGAATATTGCCATAGTGCATTGCAATTTGATTTTCTCCAACCAAAACCCTTACATTTTGTTCTTTATCTTCGTTGTCTGCCAAAGATAAAATATGTACTATCTCTTGAGTCGTTCTTCCTGGAACAATGATTTTAAATTCTCCTTCACCTTGATGAATTTTTATTTTTTTCTCAGCTAAACGATAACTGTCAGTGGCTGCTAATATAAGACCGTTATAATAAGATGTATTAAAACCAAAATACATTCCTGATAATTCTGGTCTTATTTCTGATTTTGCCAATGAGGAGATGGTTTGTCCTAATCCACTTTTTAATTCTTCAGCATTAAACAAAAATCCATTTCCTGTACTAACCGAAGGAATGACTGGAAATTCGTCCGCTGGGGTTCCTTTAATTTTAGTTGATGAACGACCACATGTAATCAGTAGTTCATTATCTTTTAGTTCCATTTCTATTTTTTCGTCGGACAACAAATTTACAAACTCACTTAGGGTTTTAGCTGGTACAGTAAATGATCCTGGCTCATCAACTTTTGATCTTACGTGAGCAACTATCGCTAATTCTAAATTGGTGGCAATAATTTCTGTTTTTTGGTCATCGGCTTTTATCAATACATTTCCTAGTATAGGAAGGTTTACATTTTTGTTTGCAATCCCTCCAACTATAGAAAGTGCTTTTGATAGGTTTTCTTTTGTACACATTATTTTCATAATAGGGGGTGAGGTTACATTACTTAATTAAGTATATATATAAAATAATAATAGTAATAAGGCTGTGGACAGAGAGGATAAGTGGTTTTTTAATTATTGGTTAGCCAAGATTGGTGTGAATATTTTTTTAACAATTAGGTGGAAAACTGTGTGGAAAAATCGGATTTATTTTTAAAATTAAATTGCTGTTGATAAGTGGTGTTTTTATTCTTTTGATATCCACAACTTATTAACAACTTTTACACAGTATTTAGCAAAGAAACAAAACTATTTTTTAAATATTATTGATATACAATCGTTGTCGTATTAGTTCTAATTCCTGTTTTAATTTTAAGTCATTATCAACTTCCTTGGTAATTTTTTCATTAGCATGCATCGCAGTTGTATGGTCACGCCCACCTAATTCATCTCCAATAGAAGGAAAAGACATCTTTAAATCATTGCGTAGCAGATACATAATAATTTGGCGTGGATAAGAAAGTTTCTTTTCTCGACTCTTTCCACACACATTTTCAGTGCTAACATTAAAAAAAGTACAAACAGTTTCGATTGTCTGTTGAGAGGTTACCGATCGTCGGGCAGAGGTAGAATCAAAACTAGAAAGAATTGATTTTACAGACTCGGCAGTCGGAGCCATGTTCTTTAATTGATGGTAGGCAATGATTTTATTTAAAGCGCCCTCTAACTCACGAATATTGCTTTGAACAATGGTGGCAACTGTGTTTAAGGTTTTGTCGTCTAATACAAAATTCTTTTCTTGGCATTTTTTACCCAAGATTGCTACTCTAGTTTCAAAATCTGGGGCAGAGACATCTACTATCATACCCCACTCAAAACGAGACTTAAGACGATCTTCCAGGGCCGGAATGGCTTTTGGTGGACGGTCTGAGGTAAGTATGACCTGTTTGTTGGCTTGGTGAAGTTCGTTGAATGTATGAAAAAATGATTCTTGGCTGGCGTCTTTACCGGCAATAAATTGAATATCGTCGATAAGGAGTGCGTCAATTGTACGATATCGGTTTTGAAAATCCCGAGCACCACCACTACGTAAAGAAGTTATAAAATCGTTTGTAAATTTTTCAGCACTAACATATAAAATGTTTGCCTGAGGATTTTTACGAAGTAGTTCGTTTCCAACCGCCTGCAATAAGTGCGTTTTTCCTAAACCTACACCACCATATATAAAGAGAGGGTTATAGGCTTCGCCTGGACGGTCAGCCACTGCCTTGGCAGCAGTGAAGGCCAGTTCAGATCCTTTGCCAACCACAAAACTATCAAAACTATATTTTGGGTTGATCGTAAATCCGTGGGTTTGTGAAGGCTGTTGACTGATCTGTTGAGCATAAGAAGGTGGTTTTTCTGCCTCTATTGGAGTGTGAGGAGTCGGGAGGGTGTTTATGGTTTGCTCAACAACATTTTTTATATTTTCGATCTTGTATTCTAATCGTCTAATTGGCAAAGCAGTGATACGTTCGAGAGATTGAATAATTTGATGATGATGTTTTTTTTCAATCCAAGCCTGATTAAAAGTGTTTGGTACGCAAATAATTACCTGACCTTCTTGAAAAGAAACTATGCCAGTATTTTTAAACCAAGTATTAAAATTGGCCTTAGAAATTGCTAACTCTAGTTCAGATAGAACCGCCTGCCAGATTTCATTATTGGTCATAATTTGATTTCTTTAAAACTTTTATGTTAGTTTAACACAGTTATTCACCAATACAAACTGTTAATGTAGCCAAACTGTGCAGAGCCTGTGGATAAGTTGTGTGGCCTGTGGATAACTTATGTACTATGTGGAATATTGACTAAAACCCAGTAATATGGTAATATATTCAGCATAATACATTAAAAGAAAAGGTATGGCAACCAAACGAACGTATCAACCAAATAAAAAACATCGTGCCAAGGCGCATGGCTTCTTAGAAAGAATGACTACCAAAAATGGTAGAGCTATACTTTCAAGACGACGCGCAAAGGGACGCACAAAATTAACAGTATCAGATGAAAAGTCTGGAAAATTGTTAAGAAAAGCTAAATAATTTAAACCCCCGATTGAGTCGGGGGTTTTTATTTGATATAATACCGACGGACAAAGAAAAAAATCATTTTTTATAAACATGTATAACAAAGAAAACCACCTAACCAAAGTAAGAGATTTTAATTTAGTGTTAAAACACGGTTATTGGTTAAATAATCAATTTTTAAGTTTAAAAGTTCTAGAATTAGCCAAGAATGAAAGTTATATTCCATCCACAGGTGATGTGGATAACTTTAAAAAACAGCTAAAACTAGCGGTTAACGTTGGTTTAAAGGTTTCAAAAAAAGCAGTAGTGCGTAACCGGGCCAAGAGGCAAGTGGTTGAGATTTTGCGAGAGGTGATGTCTAGGGACGCTATCAAAAGTGGGTACTATCTTTTTTTTGTAGCTAAGCCCAACATTAAAGACAAAACTTTTGCTGAGATTAGCGAGGAAGTGAAAGTATTATTGAAAAGAGCCGGTGTTATGGTGAAATAAATTTAAAAACGATTATTTCATTTCGCTTTTTTTGGCCGTGAGGCCAAAAGGATGAGCCTCGGCTCATAACCCGCTCAATTGAAATAATCGTTTTTACATTTATGTGGAAAAAGACCTTATATTACTTTAAATTGATAACTATTTTTTTGGGAATGCCGATTGTTTTTTTAATTTGGATTTATCAAAAAACCATTTCTCCTGATCACGGGGTGATAAAAAGTTTTTTTCCACACGGGTATTGTCGGTTTTATCCAAGTTGTAGTGAGTTTGGAAAACAAAGTATAAAAAAACACGGCTTGGTGGTTGGTTTGCCTAAAGCCGTGTGGAGAGTTATTCGTTGTAATCCGTGGAATAGTGGAGGAATAGATTTACCTTAGTCTAAAATTTCTATAATTTTGTTTTTGCTCGTCATACCTGTGGCGATTTTTATTTTATTTTTTGGTTTATCAAAATATTCAGACAATAATTTTATTAGAGAATCGTTGGCTTTACCATCTACTGGTGGAGCAGTTAGTTTTACTTTTAGTGTTCCGTCGGCCATTTCACCAACAACTTCATTTTTTGATGAGCGGGGTAATACACGGATTTTTATTTTTGACATAATAATTTTATTCCTTCAGAAATTTTTTCTCTAAAACTATTATCCATATTTAATACTCTAAGCCTGTATTTATTGGCACCCTGTTCAAATTCTTTGCTATACAAAGACACCATTTTACCCACCTTTACAAAAGTTTCTCTATTTTTAGTTCCACTAATCAGCCAATCATTTGGAGTAGTACTTTTATAAACATTGATAGCAAATTTTTCCGCGTCGAATTTTGTTAAAAATATTGCACAGACATTTTTCTTTCCGTATTTTTTCATTAATTTGTGGGCTAGGTTTGGTTCGATGTGGTAGCCCTCGATGATATAATCATTTCCATCATTAATTTCACAGATAGCAGCCATATCAATTGCACCAAAAGTAGGCCGTGCCTGTTTTTTTATTACAGCCATGATTTTTTGTGCCGAAAGTTTACCGTAAAAACTATCGTTATCCTTGTATTTGCGACGCAAAAGAGAATATGGGTGAGTTTTGTCCCATTGTTTTTGACTCATATATTCTCCAGTAACCACCTCGAGCATATCGGTAGAAATCCAAGGAATACCGAGTTTTTTAGACATTGTTTTAGCAAAGGTTGTTTTACCACATCGAGGCGGACCGCCGATCAAATAAATCATATTAATGATAATTATCCTCGTATATTTTTTAAGATTTTTAAATCATCTTGAACTTTATCATCCTCAGTTTCTAAATAAAAATTTATATTTTTAAGTTTTTTGTTTTTTATCAATGCTTCAAATCCAGCCCTGCCAATTAAGCCATCACCAATGTGATCATGCCTGTCTTTTCTGCCACCAAGTTCGATTTTGCTATCATTGCAGTGGGACATCTTTAATTTGTTTAATCCAATTATCTCATCAAATTTTTTAAATGTTTCTTCTACGGTTTTAGGTGTTCGAATGTCATAGCCGGAAGCAAAGCCATGTTGAGTATCATAGCAAACACCGATATCGTATTTAGCTAGTTTTTTGTGGTTAACAATCGCAGCAATTTGTTCAAAAGAACTACCGATAATTGCACCCGCACCAGCGGCGATTTCTACTAAAAATTGGGTGGATCCTTTATATCCTTTTAACATCTCATTCATTCCATTCACTAATTGTTCAAAACCTGCTTCTTCACCAAGATCTTTGTAACTTCCCATATGGGTCATTACATATTTTGCTCCGAGGAGTGATGCACGTTCTAATTCTTCACGAACCACAGTGATGGCAGCATGAAAAATACGTGGATTGGCACTTGCGAAATTGATAAAATATGGGGTGTGAACAACCCATTCTTTGATATCGTATTCTTTACACAAGCCTTTGAATTCGGAAGCGATTTTTTTATCAAGTGGGGCGACATAGCCGCCATGTGGAGATCTGGTGAAAATTTGAAAAACTTCACAACCTAAATCGTGAGCGTTTTTAGGTGCGTTGACCAATCCGCCAGCCATTGAAACGTGAGCGCCAAAGTACATAAATTGACAACAAATTAGAGTGAGAGTAAGTTACAAGTTAAATTATAACCTATTTATAATAATAAATAAACCATGCAAGAAACAAGTCCGATTAAAATTTTTCACACCAAATTAAATGAATCTCAAAAAAAAGAAGATATGTTTTTTTCTAGCGATAAATCCATGTGTTCAGTAAAAGAATTATACAAACAAGTAATGTGGAAATGTCGTTCGCTCTGGATGTTGGAAGAAATTATAAATAAATA
>CAINUM010000036.1 GCA_903853785.1 Candidatus Magasanikiibacteriota bacterium | reverse complement strand
AGTTACTTGGTACTACAAAAAATATAATTTTGGTATTGCTGACACAAGTTTCTAAGCTTTTTTCTGCTACGACATTTAGAGATAAATTTATTCCAGATAAATATTTTTTGTTTTCATGAAAATTATTGATCTGATCGAGTGGTTCAACATCACCATCGTAATTCCAGATTTTTACCTTATAACCGTTTGATCCAATAATATGGGCCAAAGCTGTCCCCATATTGCCAGCGCCTAATATAGAAATAGAAATTTTCTGTTTTATTTTTGACATATAATAAACAATAAGTTATTGATTTTTATTGGCCAATTGACCGCAAGCCGCATCAATGTCGAGTCCTTGTGAACGACGAATTGTACAGGTGATATCACGGTCGTTCATTTTTTTCTGCCAAGTTTGAATTGTCGCAAAATCTGTGCCTTGAAAAAAATCATTACAAGAACTTCCGTTGTAGGGGATTAAGTTAACGCGAATTGAACCAAGTTTAAGTGCCAATTTAATTAGTGCATTAAGATGTTGGGCGTCGTCATTTACGCCTTTTAACATTATATATTCCAATCCAATAAAATGGGTTCGACTAGGAAAAGCGTTGTGATATTTTTTGGACCACTCTACTAGAAAATCCAAGAAACCAGGACGGTTTGATGGAATAATTGCCAAACGACTTTCGCTTAATGCACTATGTAATGATAATGCAAATCGAACAGCTGGAAAATCTTTTTCTGTAACTATTTTTTCCATGGCTTCGGGAACACCAACAGTTGATAGAGTGATTTTGCGTTGACCTATTTTAGCATATTTAACTAAAATTTTTAAAGATAATTTTACATTTTCATAGTTTAAAAGAGGCTCTCCTTGTCCCATAAAAACTATATTATCAATTTCACCTTCATTGTTGTCCCACAAAATTTGTTGCCAATAGCGCATTTGATCAATGATTTCTCGATAAGATAGATTGCGTGAGAAACCAAGTTTTCCAGTTGCGCAAAATGCACAACCCATAGGGCAACCAACTTGCGATGATACACAGATAGTAAAACGAGGGCGGTCATCAGGCCATTCTTTTTTACTCGCTCGAGGCATGAGTACACTTTCCACTACTTTACCGTCAGAGAATTCTAACAGTGCTTTTCTAGTGCCGTCTACCTCGCTGGTTTGTAAAATTTTTTCTTTCACCGTCATCCAAGGCTCACCAATTAATTGTTCTCGAAGATTTTTGGATAGGGTGGTGATTTCAGAAAAGTTGTGAATATTTTTATCAAACCAAGCTAAGAATATTTGATCTAGACGATAAGCCGGTTCAGATTTTACAATTTCTTCCAGTGACATAAATTATTTTTTTAATCTAGTAAGTAATTTGATAAGAATAACCGCTGCAAGAGAATATGAAATAAGTTGAATTACATGCGAACTATCGATTTCGGTCAAATGGAAAGTGTAGCGCCAACTTGGTATTTCTAAAATTAAAATTAATATAGAGATGGTGATGCCAGAAATAGATAACAACAACCAGTTGGTTTTGATTTGTTGCCACTCACGAGTAATTAAAACCAAAAGTGTTTGGGCGATAATCAAAGATGAAAAAGCCATGGTACGACCAAACTCTAATTGGCCTAAATGTATAACATAATAATAATAAAAACCAAACGATAGAGCTGTCATGCAAAGTCCTTGCACTAAAACTTTGTAGAGTATTTTTAAACTAATTAATGGTTCGTTTGCAGGACGTGGTGGTTCAATCATTAGATTTTGTCGAGCGATTTCACGCTCAAAACCTATTACAGCAGCAGGGTCACAAAATAATTCTAAAAATACTATGTGTACCGGTAAAAATGCTAGTGGCTCACCCCAAAATAAAGGTAGAATCGCAAGACCAACAATTGGTAAATGAAACGAAAATAAAAAAGAAAAAGCTTGTCGCAAATTATCATAAATATGCCGACCTTCACGAATTGCATTAACAATGGTGGCAAAGTTATCGTCGAGAAGTACTATTCCAGCTGCTGCGCGTGCTACCTCCGTACCTTTTTGCCCCATAGCAATGCCGATGTTGGCTTTCTTTAGTGCGGGAGCATCGTTTACTCCATCTCCTGTCATGGCTACAACTTCCCCCATGCTTTGCAAAGCATTGACGATCGCATATTTTTGTTCTGGTTTGATGCGAGAAAAAATGTCATGTCGACGCACAATTTCTCGAAGTGCATCGTCAGATAAATTTTCTAAATTCTCTCCACTAATAAGTTCTTCGTTGTGTTTCATTCCGATGTGTTCTGCAATATTGTGGGCAGTAAGATGGTTGTCACCGGTAATCATAATCACACGAACACCTGCTTTTTGACAGGATTCAATTGCCAATTTTACTCCAGCGCGTGGAGGGTCACTCATAGTTAGAAGACCAATAAATTCCAAATTTTTTACTTCCAATTTTTTATCTAAACTACAATCTTTTTGAGCGATCGCAATTACTCTGTAGCCGTTTTCAGCCATGGATTCATAAGCGGCAATAGCGAGTTTTTTATCCTTAATGTTTAGAGTACTATTATTAATAATGGATTCAGGAGCTCCAGCACTATACTGAGTACACATATCTGTTGGGGTTTTCCAAAGATGATGCACCATTTTATGTTTGGCTTCAAATGGAGCTGATTCAATAAGTGTGTGGGAACGAAAAAAAGTATCAACATCAATATTTATTTTTCTTGCAAAATCCTGAACTTCGATTTCCATCGGATCGATTGCAACTTGTTCCAAAGACAGCAAAGCTGTTTTAATTAATTTTTCAAAATCCTTTTCATTATTTTTAATATCAGAGATAGAGTAGATTTTGTTGTTGAAATATATTTCCTCAAGGGTCATTTTACCTTCAGTAAGTGTGCCGGTTTTGTCAGTACAAATAACTGTAGCCGACCCCAAAGTTTCAACCATAGACATTTCGCGGGTAAGTGCATTTTGTTTGGTCATACGCCAGACGCCCATAATAAGAAATACGCTCAACACAATCGGAAATTCTTCTGGTATTAGCGACATGAACATGGTGATTGATCCAAGCAATCCATTAATGAAAGTGGACTCAAATGTTAAAATTACGCCTACAAATATTGAGATGAAGATTGCGGCCACTGCTAAGGCGCGGACTAATTTGCGAATATTAGTTTGAAGAGGCGTTCGCAATTGTTTTATTTTGTCTAGGAGACTTCCAAGTTTACCATAAGCAGTATGAATACCTGTGGCTGTAATTACAATATAGCCTTCACCTTGTACTATCAAGGTATTTTGATAAAGTTTATTTTCTTCGCCAAATTTTTCTAAATCAATAATTTCACTTTTGGTAGTTGGAATTGATTCGCCTGTGAGCATAGACTCATCTACCAATAGACCAGGGGAGTTTATCAGCACACCGTCAGCAGGTGATTTGTCTCCAGCGTTTACATAAACCATGTCGCCTGGAACTATATTTTTAGTTTCCATTTTCTGAATTTTACCGTCGCGATAAACTTGGCAAAATTCTACCATTATTTTATCTAATGCTAAAATAGCTTGGTCGGTTCGTTGTTGCTGTATAAATTCCATTCCGATTACCGGAATAATTGAAGCGAGCAAAAAAATTGCTTCCGTAGAATCTCCCAGAAAAAAATAAATTATAGAGGCAGATAGTAGAAGTATTATCATCGGCTCAGAAATGATTTCCCACGCTCGATGTAACCAACTATTTTTTTTTGTTACCGTACGAATATTAAGTCCGTATGATTTTTCAGATGTCTTGGCTTGCGAAGTTGTTAATCCCTGATATTTTTTACCAAAAGGCTTGATTTTGAGGAGTATCTCTTCGATCATATGATGTTATATTATCTAGATATTTTATCAGATAAAAAGCCTTAGCACAAGCAATAAAAAACCCTCCAGTGGATAGGAAGGTTTTGTTAGTTTTTGTATTAGACGAAGTATTTCTCTTCGAGTAGTTTTACTTTTTCTTCGACATCAGTTTGTTTGATAGGTGGTATTTCACCCGATTGTTCGATTAGATCGATCATTGTCTTCAACAAATGTTTCACTCCTGGAATAAGATGGTTGTTTCGGTCTTCAGCGTAAGAAAATCTCATATATCCAGTACCACCACTGCCAAAATCACTGCCCGGAAGAGTAGCTACACCATTTTCGTATAATAACCAGTGGCTGAATTCTTTGTCAGTTTTAATATTTAGTGTTTCGTTTAAATATTTTAATTTCAAAATATTTTCGAAATTTGGAAATAGATAAAATGCTCCCTCAGGTTCGTTTGGTAAAATAAAAGGGGATAGGAGTTTTAGTGCGGCTGACAAGAACCGGCCTTTTTTCTCATACTCTGCAAAATCAGATTTTAGAATAGGTTTTATTTGTTCTGCTACACTGTTATAATGAAAACCGTCTAAATCAACATCTCCAAAAATAGTTCCAGCTACGATTTGATTGACACGACTCACACAACTCCACTTGTTGACCGCTAATTGCCCAAAAATATGGATTAACCATTCTGGGGCGATGATAAACCCGATTCGCCAACCAGTCATAGCATAATTTTTGGAACAGCCATTTAAATTGATTGTATAGTCGAGCATTTCAGGAACAGACAAAAGGCTAAAGTGTTTGTTTTCACCAAAAGTAATTTGGTCGTAAATATCATCAAACACCACCATGAATTTGTGTTTCATAGCCAGTGCTGCAACTTGTTCTAATTTTTCTTGGCTCATCATCATGCCGGTCGGATTTTGAGGAGTGTTTAGAAATAACAATTTAACATTGTTATTTTTTTCAACAATCATTTTGAGATCATCAAGATTAAAATCCAAAGTTTTGTCAGTTGGGTTTTGTCTAGCGGTCCAGCTTAAACATTTTCCCTGAGTATAAAAATTGGCTAACGATCCGTAAATTGGATAGCTAGGATTTTGAACAATTATTTTTTCACCCTTGCTTACCAGTGCTTGAATAGCCAATTCGATAGCTGGTTTGCCACCTGGCTCTAATAATATATTTTCAGTATTAATTTCAACACCACGGGTTTTAGTCCAATAACGTGCAATGTTGGCATGGACTTGTTTGTAGCCCATAAAATGACCATATTTGGTCTGTTTATCCTTTAATGCCTGAATAGCAACTTCGATGATCGGTTCAGGTGTTTTTGGCCCTGTGTCGCCAATATGAAATTTGTAAATTTGTGGAAATTTTTTGGTTGCTTCTAGTGCTGTGACCTCTGCTCCAAATCCGAAAGACGTTTCAGTTCCAAGAAAATCCAGTTCGTGGTTGTAGTCAACTTTGGGAGATAAAGCGTCGTCTTTCAAAAATTTATCAGCAAGTTGCATAATTATTTTTTTATTGATTTTATTATTTTTTCTTCAATTCCTTTTGGATTTAATCCGGCTAATTCGTAGACCTCTTGAACGTTTCCAGATTTTAAATATGTATTGATACCGATTGAACGTTTCTCATAATCTGCAGGCATGAGGAACGCGTTTAAAAATCCAGTCCAACCATTGTGAATAGTAGTTACTAGTGAACGTTCATTATCAGACAATATTTCTTGTGCTTCTTTTGGATTTGAAATTTTATATTCTTCAAATAATTGTGGCGAAGTAACGGCGATGATTTTTACATCATAAGTTTTTTCTAAATCTGATAAAATTTCCAAAGTGTTCAACAACACTTGTGTTCCGGAAATCGCTAGGACTATCTGTTGGTTTCCGTTTTTTGAAAATTGTTTATATACGTAGGCTCCGTTAATCGCTGATTTGGCTGGTGGCACTCCATTTGTTCGAGATAATACAGTTGTGTCTGGTCGAGTTACAGATAAGACAATCGGCTCTCCTTTCTCTAAGGCGTGAAATAACATTTCCACAGTTTCGTTGGCATCAAAAGGTTTGTATACTTTGATGCCTGGTAGGGCACTATAAAGACTGAGCCAATATAGTCCTTGGTGAGTCGGTCCATCTTCACCCGTTTCAGGGCCATCATGAGCAGCCAATACAATAAAGAATCCTTTTGCTTTTGGATATAGATGGTTACCAATAAGTGCAAGTCGAATACAATTTCCGATCATTGTTGTAAATACGGCATATGTTCCAAACGTAGAAACTGGATGGAAACCTCCTGGCAAAATATCTTGAGTCATGGCAGTGGACATCATGGCCATATTTTGTTCGGCAATACCAAAGCGTACCGCACGTCCGTATGGATTGTTTGCGTTTATAATACCGTAAACACCCTCTGCTTGATTCACCAAAACTGAACCACTAAGATCGCCAGCGCCAGCGTAAAAGAATGCAGTTTGTTGCATCAGCCATTTGAACCAGGCCGACGACCCTTTTCTAGTAGCTACTTTTTCACCTTCTTTAAAAACCAATTCTGGTGGTAGTGTATTTGGGCGACGTAAAGAAGTCGGATTAACCAACGGACGACCTGATAGGGCAGTAGTAATTTGTTTTACGGATTCAGATTCAGGTTTTATTTTTTTGGAAGCCACATCCAATCGAGAGGCCAAATATTGATTGTCTTCTGAAGAGATTTGTTGGCAAACACACTCAATATCTTTTATGGTTTGTTTGGTTTCACCAGGAATATCAAAACCTAAATTTTTCATGATCGCTACATATTCGTCATGTTTAGCAGGGTTACCGTGAGAGGCGGCAGTATTTTCTTTACTACCGTAAAGTTTTCCTTTTAGTGTGTGGGCAATCACAACAGTAGGCAAATTATTTCCAAAACCATTGGTTGCCAATCGGTAAGCATAAATTAATTCTAAAATGTTATGCCCGTCTACTTCGATAACATTCCAACCCATACCAATCCAATGGTTCATATATGGAGAATTTATTACTTCTTCAATTGGGCCGTCGATTCCAAAATGGTTGTAATCTAAACTTACAATTAAATTATCAGTATTTGTTGAGGACAATACATTACGAGCTTCGTAAGTCATACCTTCCTCACTTTCCGCATCGCCCATAAGCACAAACACTTTGGTATCAAGACCACTAGATTTGTGAGCGATTGCCATACCACCAGCGGAGGACAGTCCGTGACCAGAAGGTCCGGTAGAAATGTCGGCTAGGGGGTAATGGCTCTCTACATGTCCTTGGGGGCCGTCTGCACGTCTAAAGCGGACAAGGTCCTCAGGAAATACAGCTTGAACTGCAGCTGGTGAAAATTGTCTTCCTGTTTTTCGTAAACATTCATAAACTAATGAATTTATCGCGTATAAAGCAGGCGTGCAATGACCAGCACTCCAAATCAGACGGTCACGGCCAGGATTTTTTGGATTGAGCGGGTCAAAGGCTAAATTTTCTCCAAGCAACAGAGCTAAAATTTGTTCTACTTTGGCACTACTACCACCTGGATGGCCTGACTGCCCAGCTTCTACTGCTGCAAAAATAAACGCACGCATGTAGCGGGTAAAATTGGTGAGGCGTTCAGCGTCAAACCACTCTGGTTTTACCAGTTCAAGATTTTGTAAATTAAAATATTGAGAATTGAATTGTGAAAACTTAAATCTTTCTGGTTGAGTTTTTTTTAATTTCGATAAATCTTTTTTTTCAAGAGGGTTGAATTGCATATTGAAATAATTAATTATTTATTTTCCCAAAAGCGGCCATCGGAAAAAACTCTTTTTTTCCATTGATAATAATTTAAAAACTCGCATAAAGTAAGTGGTTTGGTTGTGTCCGATTCATATTGGTAGTTCGAGCAATCAAGTTCGATAGGTATTTTATAATTTATCATTCTTTTACCGTTTTGATCAAGTTGGTTCGTATATAGACCAAATTCATGCATACCTAAAATGTTGGGAAAATTTTGTCGGTCATTTAAAATCGAATGACCCTCAAAAGAATTGGGAGTATTGATGTTAAGTAAATTTAAAACAGTCGGTGCAAAATCAATGCCAGAAGAAAGAACATCAATATTTTTTGGAAGAATACTTTTTGGCACATAAACCATAAACATATTTTCATCATAAAAACTAAGTTTACCTACGACATCAGAAAAATAATCTTTAGTATAAGAAACAGGGAACACTGCATGGTCCGCAACAGTAATTATGATGGTATTGTTGTAAAGAGAGCTTTTGGTAAACTCGTCCCAAAATTTTCCAAAAGCATCGTCAGTAGTATGAACGGAATTTAATAAATCATTTTTTCCGTCACCATATTTTACAACATCTTTAGACAAATTAAATGGTGGGTGAGTATCCACGGTTGAAAGCATTATTAAAAAAGGTTGTTTAGATTGCTCATTCATTAATTTCCAGGTAGCAGGAAAAAGTTGATGATCTGAATATCCCCAAGATAGCGGTTCACCGCTAATATATTGTTTTAATTCATCGGTACCAAAAACATTTTGCGTTCCCATGTCGGTAATTATGGTATTTTTATTTGCAAAATCTTTTTCTACCGCCGTTATGTACGCAGAATATTGGTATCCATTATTTTGTAAGATTTTTGGCAAACAAAGCAAATGATGATGGCGAACACCACCGTCGCTAATTTCGTCGTGTCCAGTCGGTGGCAAAAATGAACAAAGCTGAGAAAGTAATCCAGTGACAGTGGGAGTAGAGGCGTTGTAATATTTCCTAAAAATTGTAGTATTTTGATCTTTTGACATTTTATCGAGCCCTGGTGTTGTTGTAGTTAATTTTGGGTTATAAACTTCACTCAGGCGACTAGAAAAAGATTCCAAAAAAACAATCATTATGTTTGGTCTTTGCTTTTGTAATATTGTTGGTAAAAGTACAGTAGAAGTGGTGGGAAAGATATTATCGTGATGATTAATGTTGAATTCTTTTAGATTGTATTTTATACCAAAGCGTTCCAGTTTTTTCTGTACAATCGGATTTAGTTCAACCTGACTATCATTGTTGGTAAAATAATTATAGAAAGTTTTGAAAATGTTGTACTCGGGTGTTGTTTTAAAAGAAGAAAAGGCTATCAATGAAGTGATGGACAATACCAAAGTAGCCAAATTGTAATAACCCCAATATTTTTTTTGAATTTGTTTATGAGCAGCGAGTATCTTTCTTTTGATAAAGCCAAAAATTGTTAAAAGTATCAAAAGGACAATTATTAAAATTGCGCTCACGTTATTTATTATTATAGCTGAACCACCTTTGGCGTGTTCCAAAATAATCGGGCTTAAATTTAAGCCAGAAAAAAATAGTATTCCAGCATTGACGGTCCACAACAAAAGAAATAAAACAAAAGATAATATCCAGGTGGATTTGATCAAAATAGCTGGTATTTTTTTTAGCTGCCAATAGATCATGTCTGACACCGAATACATTAGCAGCCAAAACATGGTGATAGACCAAGCTCGAAAGACAATAACGTTATAGAATTTTATACTTGTATCAACAACAGCAAATTCGTATGTCCAGTATTGGAGGGCGAGACTTGTTAAAAAAATAAATATAAAAAAAATAAAATAAAGGGTATTGATTTCTTTCCATACAATTGAGTGGGGATGAAGTGATAGAGTCTTTTGAGTGCGCCAGAATATTATAGATAAAATTAGAATTGCATAGGCGATACTAATCGTTTCTTGGCGTATAAAATAGATCAAAAAAATAAGAGAAAATGTCAAAAATAATTTGTCCAGCTGATGATAAAATTCATTTTCCCAATAGGGGTGACGGTTTGTTTTGTTCACCAAATATTTAAAAGTTTTCTTAAATATTTGATAACCAATAAAAACAGCCAACATTAAGGTTGATGCTTTGAGCACAAATAGACCATGATTGTGCAAGGAGAAATGATACCAACTCCAGCCGGCAGCAATAACAAAAGCGCCAATTATGGAATTGGACGCTGATGTTATTGATTTGAACCAGCTTTTTATCATTTTATCTATTCTTCAATTTTGTATTCTTTATTGTCACGCAATTCACGTTTATCTTTTTCTCTTTGAAGAGTTTTGTGTTTTTTTAGTTCTTCTTCGAGATGATCGCGTACTTTGTCGATAGCTTTATATAGATCTTGTTCAGTTTTGGAAATAAAT
The DNA here is from genome assembly GCA_903853785.1 of Candidatus Magasanikiibacteriota bacterium. Taxonomy (GTDB): domain Bacteria; phylum Patescibacteriota; class Patescibacteriia; order Magasanikbacterales; family GWA2-37-8; genus CAIOJG01. The sequence goes on along the minus strand of CAINUM010000036.1, from coordinate 4,586 downwards.
AGATCTTCGCCAGTTAAATGTAATTTACATTCACAAACAAACACGTCTCCTTTTTGGTGGTGGTGGTTTTCAATACCCACTATCACGTGCGCGAGAGAAATTTTATCATGGAATTTTTCCAAACTCCCAATCTTTTTATCGACGTATTCTTTGATCGCTTCTGTAAGTTCGATATTTTTGCCAGTGGTATTAATTTGCATATCTTTTTTGTTAAAATGATTAATAATTAATTATGATTTAAATATTTATTTTTTCAACTATCTCTACCTCTGGTTCTAACTCTACTTTAAATTTATCATATGCCTTTTCCTTCATGATTTCCATGATTTTTAATACATCCGTTTGTTTGGCTTCGTTGAAATTTACAATAAAGTTTCCGTGTTCATCGGATATTTTTGCGCCGCCGATCGCAAGACCTTTTAGGTTTAGCTGTTCCATTACCCAACCAACCGGTACGGTACCTCGTTGTTGAAATAATTCTGGCAGCTCTTTGATATCACCCGGCCATTTAGTCATTTTAATATTTTTAAAGAAACTTCCAGCAGATGGAAAATGAGGGTAACGTCCGGTGCGGTGTTTCATATAATCTTGAGCTCTACCCATAATTTCCGTTTTATCACCAGGCTGTAATTCGAACCAAGCCCGCAAAACAACGTCTTTATTAAATTTAAAAAGACTTTCGCGGTAGCCAAATTTACAATCAGGATTTTGAATTTCAACCATTTCACCATCACGCCAAATTTCTACTTTAGAAATACTGCGCGCAATATCAAGCCCCATCGCGCCCGCGTTGCCTCGAACGGCTCCACCAACGGTTCCTGGAATTCCAACAGCCCATTCTAATCCGGCAAGACTGCTTTTGAAGGCCAAATTTACTACCGCTCCGAGTTGAGTACCAGCTTCGGCGACAATAGTATTGCCGAATAGTTCAATTTTTGGAGTTTGTAGTTTGATGGTGACACCTTCTATGCCGGCGTCCGGCATCAATAGGTTGGAACCGCCGCCGATGATAAAATAGTTGACGCCTTCGCCATTTAAATAGTTCAACAAATCAACCAATTTGGTCGAATCGGTAACATTTACAAGGTATTGGGCTGGTCCGCCAACTGCAAAGGTAGTTAATTTGGAAAAAGGTGTATTTAGTTTGAGGTCTCCGTAATTCTTCAAATCAGCGTAAAGTTTGTCCATAAAAGTGGTTTTAATTGCCAAAACAGCAGTATTTTAGTATAATCTTTAGGTATGAATTTTTCCCTCACAAAACCAGTAGTATATGTAGTGCGCGACCTTGAGCGTGCTTTGGGTTTGTCTGTAGCGACTAAAGGCTATTACATTATCTCAAATTATACCGCCTTTGCCAATAGTTTGGTAAATGGACGAAAAAATATTTTATTATTAAAAGAAAACGAGCTTTTGGATACGCGCGATCTATTGTCTCATCCAAAAACTAGGAAATTTATTGGGGATTTAAAAAATCCGAATATTTTAGTTTTTAAAAATACTACACGGCTGGAAAAATTGTGTGGCAAATACAAATATAATTTGCTTAACCCTAGTGCTGAAACCTCGACGATGGTAGAAGAAAAAATCACCCAAGTGGAGTGGTTAGAGGGGTTGAAAAAATATTTGCCATCACACGAAATCAAAATCGCGAAGGATCTAAAGTGGTCTGGAGATAGATTTATTTTACAATTCAACCATGCTCACACTGGTAATGGTACGATTTTGGTGGAAGATAAAAAACAACTTCAAGCTATTCAAAAAGATTTTCCAGATCGTCCGGTTCGTGTTACGAAATACGTAGACGGTATAATGCTTACCAACAATAATGTGGTGTGGGGTGAAAAGGTTTTGTGCGGAAATATCAATGTTCAGATTACTGGTTTTTTGCCTTTTACAACTCGTCCGTTTGCAACCGTTGGTAATGATTGGTCATTTCCACATAAATTACTTAACGCTAAACAAAAAACCGAATATATTAAAATGGCCAAAGCAATTGGAGAAAAATTGGTCCAAAGTAATTGGAAAGGACTGTTTGGTATCGATGTAATGCTCGAAAAGAAAACTGGCAAATTATTTTTGATTGAAATCAATGCGCGACAACCAGCTAGTACAAGCTTTGAATCCATATTGCAGCAAAAAATAAACAAAACTGGTCTGACCACTTTTCAAGCACATATTTTGGCTCTTATTGGCCAAAAAAATGTAGACAATAAATTGACCGTAATTAAAGATGGTGCCCAGATAACTCAAAAAGTTTTATTAGAAAATAGCAAAATTTCCAATAACGATGCCAACAAATTAGTGGAACAATTACATAAAAATAAATTTGATGTTTTTGTTTACGATAATACTGAATTTGAATCGGATCTGGTTCGAGTTCAATCCGCAAATGGCATTTTGCAAGATGAAAATACTTTAAACAAAATCGGAGAAAAAATAAAAGATTTGGTTCAACCAATATTAAAGATATAAATATGCTTTCAAACAAAGCACAAAAAATATTAGACGAATATTTCAACTTACCTTTTGATGGTATCACAGGAGTGCGTTGTCCATATTTTAATAATGCCCACCTGAAGCAACGTGCTCAATTGCGTGTACTGGTCGGCAAAGGCACACCTCAAGAAATAATTGAGGAGGCAAAAATTATTTCTATTCAATATCACGCCGGTTTATTTGATAAAGCTGGACATTGTTGTTTGCATAACGAGCATACCGGTAAAGAAGTAAACGTAGAGGAGATTCGGAAATTTTTGATTGATCACAATCTCGGCGTTGAATGTTCTGGCTTTGTAACTCAAATTCTACGTGCACATTTTAAAGAAACAAAAAATATCGATATTGCGCGTAAATTTGTTGTTGCTTCGCCTAAAAATATATTACGCTGGATTATTTCCAAACTGCGTCCAATTGAAAATATTAGTGTTTGTCGTTATGCAGATAATCTTAATACTCAGAAAATTAAATGGAAGGACGCACAAGCTGGTGATGTGGTGGTAATTTTGGAAACCGGCATTAGTAATAAATTCAATCATATTTTACTTATCACTGAAAAAACTGACGAGATGATATATTATGCTCACGCTCGTGCTTGGGGTAGTGAGGGTAAATATGGTCATGGTGTAGCCAAAGGTATTATAAAAATTACCAATCGAAACGGTGATTTGGTGGAGCAAATGTGGACTGAGCTTGAAAAAATTGGTGAGAATAATGAAACTCTTAAAGAATTAAAACAAGCCAAAACAGTAGAAATAAGAAGAATAATCGTTTAGGTATGGAAATTGTTTTCTATATAATAGTCGGAATTATTGTTTGCGCCTTTACCTTTTCGGTTGTTTTTTTGGGAGTACCATTTTTACCAACGCACAAACAGCAGGCTATAAAAATGGTAGAGTTGGCTGGTTTAAAACCAGGCATGAAAATGATTGATTTGGGTTCCGGTGCTGGGAGGTTGTTGTTTTTGTCAGCCAAAACTGGCGCACAAGCAATTGGATATGAGTTGAATCCGTTTTTAGTACTTTGGACAAAATTGGTAGTTTTGTTATCTGGACAGAAAGAAAATATTAAGGTTTTTTACAAATCAATTTACGACGCAGATCTCAGTGATGTGGATGTAGTGGTGATGTTCTTATATCCTCCTCATATGAAAAAGATGGTTCAAAAATTGAAAGAAACAAAGCCGGGCACATTGATAGCATCCTATGCCTTTTCGCTTCCAGAGTGGCAACCCCTAAAAAAAGAACAGGGGATTTATATATATAAAAGATAAGATTGACTTTAGATGCATATTTTGATACTATTTTGCTAACTTGGCCTGTTCGTCTAATGGTTAGGACTTTACCTTCTCAAGGTAGAAATACGGGTTCGATTCCCGTACGGGCTACAAACAAAACACCGAATTAATTCCGGTGTTTTGTTTGTTTGATATTTTTATCTATTGAAAGTGTATTCAATTCAACAGCTAGCAGTTATTTATTGGATTAGTTTATTATTTTTTTATAAGCTAGACGCTCACTTGTTCTTTTCATCCATGCATTAATGTTTGGATACGATGTCATATCAAGCTCAAGAAAATCAGAAATTCTTGTAACTGACATGATAATAAGGTCGGCTAAAGTAAAATGATTAAGTGCGATATATTCGCGACCTTCCAAGCGATTTTCTAAAACGCTTAAGTATCGAGGTAGTTCAATCTCTTTGGATAATTTAGTACTGTCATTGTCAGGAGTCTTGCGGAATTTTTGCATTGTTAATGGTGCAAAAGCATTTGAATATAAATGCATGAGCGACCATAGACACCATTGGTTTACGAGGCCGTGATCCTCCGGAGTTGTTCCAACAAATTCACTTGCTTGTTTTTTTTCAATCATGTAATAGCAGATGGCAAGTGATTCCCACAACACAAAGTTACCGTCTGTCATAGTGGGCACTTTTCCATTTGGATTTATTTTTAAATATTCAGGGGATTTGTGTTCGCCTTTTTGAAAATCCACTTCTACAATTTCATATTCTAAACTAAGTTCCTCAGCCAGCCAAACACAACGGAAAGCACTTGATCTTTTTGATCCGTAAATTTTAATCATATT